>JAOPYO010000304.1 GCA_025964575.1 Actinomycetes bacterium | reverse complement strand
CGACACCAAGGCCAAGGAGCTGGGGCTGACGCCGCTGGCGCGGATCGTGTCCACCGGGGTGTCCGGCCTGTCGCCGGAGATCATGGGCCTCGGCCCGGTGGAGGCCTCCACCCGGGCGCTGGCCAAGGCAGGCCTGTCCATCGCCGACATCGACCTGGTCGAGATCAACGAGGCGTTCGCGGCGCAGGTCATCCCGTCCTACCAGGACCTGGGCATCCCGCTGGACAAGCTCAACGTCAACGGCGGCGCGATCGCGGTCGGCCACCCGTTCGGCATGACCGGCGCCCGCATCACCACCACGCTGATCAACAGCCTGCAGTTCCACGACAAGCAGTACGGCCTGGAGACCATGTGCGTGGGCGGCGGCCAGGGCATGGCCCTCGTCCTCGAGCGCCTCAGCTGACGCGCCCCACGGACGGCTTGGGCGGGTGAGGGCGCACCCGCCCAAGCGGTCACATCAAGATCAGAGAGGTCAAAAGCTTCGTAACCTCTCAGATAGGTAGCCGTTATGGGGTTGTCACATCCCCAGACGTGTTGCACAGTCAGCAGGAAGAACGTACAGCGACCTGGAGGTGCCGATGTCTCTAAACCACTCGCCGGAGCTGCACAAGAATCTGATCGCCCGCATTCCCACCGTCACAGGACGTGGACTCCCCGAGTGGTTCGAAGCCATCGAGAGCGGCCCCTCCTTCCTACGCTGCGACGAGCGGGCGAACTGGCTGGCTGACGAACATGGCATCTCCCACGGATACGCCGCCGCCCTGGTCCAGGAACACGGCCGGCACCGTCGCGAACACCGCTACTGATCCGGCCGGCCCAGGGCGTCTCAAGGCAGCCCCGAAGACGGCGACGCCCGGTCTCCGAGGAAGCGGAGACCGGGCGACAACCGTGCGGCGATCCGGTCAGTCTCTCCCGGAGAAGTACGAGAGCAGACGGAGGATCTCGAGGTAGATCCAGACCAGGCTCAGCACCAGCCCGAAGGCGCAGTACCAAGCGAACTTCTCGGGGGCACCGTAGCGCACCCCCTTCTCGATCTCGTCGAAGTCGAGCAACAGGAAGAAGCAGCCGACCAGGATGGCCACGGCGCTGAACACGTAGGCGAGCGGGTTGCCCCCGTCCCGGATGCCGATGCCCGCACCATGGCCGAAGAGCTGTACCACCAGATTGATGAGCATCAGCCCGACCAGGGCCAGCCCGGCGGCGCTGACGAACCGTACGAATTTGGGCGTCACCCGAATGATCTTGAGCGAGTGCACCGTCAGCATCGCCGCGAAGGCCAGTGCGGTGCCGATCACCGCCTGGAAGACGATGCCGTTGTAGTAGTCGTTGTAGGTGTGGCTGATGATTCCGACCGCGACGCCGTACACGGCCGCGAAGGTCATCACCAACGGCGCGTTCGCCTTCCGCGCAAAGCTGATGTAAAGCCCGATGCCGAGCTCCGCCAGCACGGAGATGACCAGCACCGGCATGGCCAGCTTCGTCGGCACCAGCACCCAGGCCAGCGCGGCGGTGACCACCAGCATGCCGAGGGTCAGGAAGCCGCGGACGATGACGTCGTCCAGAGTCATGGGCCGGAAGGTCGGCGGCGCGGGCGGAGCATAAGATGGCGCGTTGTACATGTCCTGCAGCTGCTGCGGGCTCGGCCTGTCCTGCAGCTGCCGCCGGAACGAATCGTCCCGGAAGGCCGGGTTCCTGCTCTCCATCGATGCCTCCACACTTGCAGCGGTCTGATCAGTGTAGACGTGCAGTGTGTCCGAAAAGTTCCGTACACACGAAATGTCAGTGCCCCCGGTCGGACTCGAACCGACACCATTGACTCTTTTAGGGAGTCTGCCTCTGCCGTTGGGCTACGGGGGCGACATTAATCATACAGGTGCACTGATAATGCCAGGGCGCCGCAGAAATTCGATCGTATTCCATTCCCGTATCGTCGACGTCGGACTACGAATATACCCAATACCACGAAAGGAGAGCATGTCGGGCCAGGTCAGGAGGGTCAGGCAAACTTTACCCGCCGCAGAACATACCTTTGTTGAGCACGACCGAAATACGCCTGGATCATCGACGCTGCGACGGCTGGCCGACTGCTAAGATTTCCCCGGCAGCACCCTCGCGATCCCGGCGGGTCACACAAACCTCATGCATGCCGATACGACCAGTTTCACAGGCAAGTGCCGACGCCGCGAGATACAGCAGCCATACCCGGGCCCGGCCCGGTGACGCCAGCCCACCGCATTCGGCCCAGTTCTGCTGCAGACCGGCCGCCCATGCTCGCAACGTCCGGGCATACTGCTCCCGCAGCGGGGTGACGCCCCGTATCTCCAGGGCGGCCTCCTCGAGCGTCGCGACGATCTCACCGAGCGGCCGCAGCTCACCGTTGCCCGGGAACACATAGCTGTTGGTGAAGGTGCGCCGGGTGGAGTGCGGGCCGGGGCGGCGCACCAGTTGCTGGAGGAGCAGCCGCCCGCCGGGCGTGAGCATCTCGTACAGCTCGGCGGCGATCAACTCGGCCTGGTCGGTGCCACTTAGCGCCACGATCGCGTCGTACGGCCCGCCACCCGCCGCGGAATGGTCACCGAACCGGATGTCGATCAGTTCCGTCAGCCCGGCACGCTCCACCCTGTCCCGGGCGTGCTCGGCCTGTGCCCGCGACCGGGTCAACCCGATGACTCGGGCACCGTGCTCGGCCGCCGCGTGCAACGCAAAAGCTCCCCAACCGCAGCTGAGGTCCAGGATCCGGGAGCGGTGCCCGAGGCCGAGACGCCTGGCCACCGCCTCGTGGGCGGCGCGCTGCGCCTCCTCCAGATCGGCCGCGTCGTCCCAGTAGGCGCATCCGTAGGCCAACGTGGGCCCGAGGATCCGGGAGAAGAAGGGAGCGCCCTCGCCGAGCGGTCCCGGCCGCCCCAGGCCGGTCCCGGCCGCCGTCGCGGCGGCGCGGCCCAGGGGGAACTCCTCGGGTGGGGGCTTGGGCTCGGGTCCGACGGCGCCCAGGGTGACGGCGGTGCGCACGATCTCTCGCTTGTCGTCGCTGCTGAGCCTGATGGGCTCCTCGCCGCTGCGCATCACCTGCTGGACCGCACCGAGGGCGGCGAAGATGTCGCCCTCGATGTCGAGCTCGCCCGCCACGTACGCGCGGACGAGCCCGATCTCGCCCGGCTTCCACAGCAGCCGACGCAGGGCGCGGCGGTGCCGGATCACGAAGGTGGGCGCTCCGGCGGGGCCGATCGAGCTTCCGTCCCAGGCCCGGATACGGATCGGGAGACTGCCCGCGGAACCCGCCGGGCCGAGCAGGATCCGCTCGGCGAGCGGTGCCAGTCGGGAGGCGACGCCGTCATGCACGTGGTGTGCCTCCCCTTCTCTCAGTCCGCTTCCGTCCGCTGGCCGGTGGCCAGCTCGAATTCCTCGCGGGGCCGCTGCAGTGTGCCAAGAGAGACGATCTCACGGCGGAAGAACAGCGCGAGCGTCCAGTCGGCAACCACCCGCATCTTGCGGTTGAACGTTGGTACCCGCGACAAATGGTAAGTGCGGTGCAGGAACCATGCGAGTATCCCGCGAACCTTCACTCCGTAGAGCAGCGCCACCCCCTTGTGCAGCCCAAGGCTCGCGACCGACCCCACGTAGGCGTGCCTGTACGGCTTACGCGGCTTACCGTGCAGATCGGCGACGATGTTGTCGGCGAGCCGCTTGGCCTGCCGCACAGCGTGCTGGGCGTTGGGAGCGCAGAACTCACCGGGTTTGGTGAGATCGGGCACGGCGGCGTTGTCACCGGCGGTATAGACGTGCTCGGTCCCTTCGACGGTCAGCTCGGCGGTCGCCTTGAGCCGGCCCTTGTCGTCAACGGGCAGATCGGACGCCCGTACGACCGGGTTCGGCTTGACACCGGCGGTCCACACCAGCGTGCCGGCCTTGAACGCCTCGCCGTCGCTGAGGACGATGTCGCCGTTCTCAGCGGACTTCAGCATGGTCTTGAGCCGGACCTCGATCCCCCTCTTACGGAGGGCCTCGACGGTCCAGGCACCCATGTCCTCGCCCACCTCGGGCAGGATGCGCGCGCTCGCCTCGACCAGTGTCCAGCGCATTTCCTCGGGCTTGAGAGCGGGGTAGTAGCGGCACGCGTCGCGGGCCATGTCCTCGAGTTCCGCGAGCGCCTCGACCCCGGCGAAACCGCCGCCCACGAAGACGAACGTGAGCGCTCGCCTGCGTACCTCCTCATCCTGGGTGGAAGCGGCGATGTCGAGCTGGGCGAGCACGTGGTTGCGGAGAAAGATGGCCTCCGCGACGGTCTTGAAGCCGATACCGCACTCCGCGAGCCCGGGAATGGGGAGCGTCCTGGAAATCGAGCCCGCGGCCATGACGAGCAGGTCGTACGACAGGTCGCGGTGCTCGTCATCGGTCCCCCCGGCCAGCCGGACACGCACCCGGCGGTGCTCATGGTCGACCTTGACGGCGCGCCCGTTGAGGATCGTGACACGGTTGAGCACGCGGCGGAGCGGCACCACGACGTGCCGGGGCTCGAGGTTGCCCGCAGCGGCCTCGGGCAGGAACGGCTGGTAGGTCATGTAGGACTGGGGGTCGACGAGGGTGATCCGGACCTCGCCGCGTTTGAGCTCGCGGCGCAGCTTCCGCTGGAGGCGGAGTCCGGTGTACAGACCGACGTAACCGCCACCGACTATCAGGACGTGCGTGCTGTTCTGGGGCATAGCAGAGCACTACCCGCCGAGCCGGGCTGCTCACCTCAGATGAGCACCGTCACATGACTCCCAAAAATATACAAAGTCTCCGCGAACTCGGTCAGCACCCCGCGCATCTCACTTGACGTAACCAGGCGCGGGGGCAGGGCCGGACGGGGGCGCCAAGCGGGATGACCGCTTGGCCTCGGCCCTGTCCCGCCGCCCTCCAGCGACCTACCCTGCGAGCTCACCAGCGGGTGAGGGCTGTCCTGCACCTCCAAGAGCATGACGAAATACCCCACGCACGATGCATCCCAAAGGGCCGATGCGTCACATGAGCAACCAGGAGACACAGAGATGAACCGCTTTGCGCTGGGCACGGTGGCGGTCGCCGCACTCGGGCTGATGGCCACGGGCTGTAAGGCCGACGTGCACGTCGGCGGTGGCGGCTCGGCGTCCGCGGCCCCGCCCGCCGGCACCACCGCGGGTGCCACGGCTCCAGGCGGTACCGGTGCAGGTGGGCCGGGCGCGCTTCCGGCGGCCGGCCACCCAGCCGGCGCCACGGGCGGAGCTGCGGCTGGAGTCATCGCCCGCTGCCACAGCGCTGGGCTGCATGCGGCGGTGACCGGTTACAACGCCGGAGCAGGCTCGAGGTTCGCCAAGTTGCTCTTCACCAACGTCTCCGGGCACTCGTGCAAGGTGCGGGGATGGCCGGGCCTGGGCCTGGGCAACAGCTCCGAGGGTTTCGGGGGTTCCGTGACCCGGGAGGGCAGCCCGACGTCCTTCGTGATCCCCGCCGGCGGACACGCGTACACGATGCTGCGTTGGTCCGCTGTGCCCGCCGCCGACGAGGATCAGAGCTCGAACTGTGAAGCCGTGGCCACCGTTCTGCAGGTGATCCCGCCGGACGAGACCGCGCCCATCGTCGCCCCCTGGCACGGCGGCGCCGCCTGCCAGCACAACCGGCTCTCGACCACTCCCCTGACGGCCGGCCCCGGCGCCTGACCTGCGCCGAACGCCCCTCGAGGTGAACCGCACGGGTGCGTCATGACCACAGGTCGGCGACTCACTCCTGGGTGTGGTCCCGCGCTCTGGTGAAGACTGCGTCGAGCATGTCCTCGGTGACCCTGCCGGTGAAGGTGTTCTGCTGACTGGGGTGGTAGCACCCCAGCAGCAGGATGGACGTCTCACCGCGGGTCAGGAGCACCTCGGCGCCGTGGCGGAACGGTGGGCGTGGCCGGGGCAGCGTGTACCCGGCCTGTCGTAGTGCCGGCCACACCCCCTGCCAGGCATAGCCTCCGAGCGCGACGATCACCCGTAGGCTCGGGGCGACCTCGGCCACCTCGCGCGCCAGCCAGGGAAGGCAGGCGTCCCGCTCGGCCGGGGTCGGTTTGTTGTCCGGCGGCGCGCAACGCACCGTCGCCACCATGCGGACACCGAGGAGCCGCTGACCGTCGCCCGCATGGGTGCTGGTCGGCCGCTCCGCCAGCCCCACCCGGTAGAGCGAGGCGAACAACCAGTCGCCGGACCGGTCCCCCGTGAAGATCCTTCCGGTACGGTTCCCGCCGTGCGCGGCCGGGGCCAGCCCGACGATGAGGATACGAGGCTCCTCGTCGCCCCAGCCCGCGATGGGGCGTCCCCAGTAGGTCTCCTTCGCGAACGCCTTGCGGCGCTCTACCGCGACCCTCTCCCGCCACTCGACCAGCCTCGGGCAGGCCCGGCACACCGACTGGCGGGCGCACAACTCCCTCAGCGAGGAAGCCTCGGCGGCGAGGACGGCCACTTCCGCCGGACTGTGCGCGACCGGGGTGTCAGGAGTAGCCGGATCGTCCGGCCACCCCGTCCCAGGCGGCACGAAGGGAGCATTGGCGGTCGTCATAACATGCGATCCTCCCCTCCCCTCCCGTGATCATGCAATCGTTCGTCGAACGATTGCATGATCACGCGAGGGCGGAGGACTGGGGAGACGGGGAGCCGGAGGCCTGGGGGGTCGGTGAGACAGAGGAGGGCGCAAGAGGAAGGAGCGAGAAAGGTCGAAAGTGCGTCAGACCAGGGACCAGGCGATGCCGTCGAGGATGTCGTGCTCGCTGACGACCACGGCACCGAAGTTGTACTCCCGCATGATCCGGTCGAGGATCAGCGCGCCGGCCCCGATGACGTCGACCCGGCCGGGGTGCATGACGCCGATGGCGGCGCGCTCCTCACGGGTGGAGTGCAGCAGCTTCCTGGTCACCCCGTGCACCCTTTCGGCGGTGATCCGGGACAGATGGATGCGCTTGGGGTCGTACTCCGGCAGATCGAGCGCCATCCCGGCGACCGTGGTGACCGAGCCGGCCAGTCCGACCAGCGTCCGGGCCTCGTCGACGGGGACGGTCTCCCGTACCTTTGCCAGTGCGACGTCGATGTCGGCGACCGCGGCGGCGAACTGATCCGGGGTGGGCGGGTCGCTCTGCAGGTGCCGTTCGGTCATCCGCACGCAGCCGATGTCGACGGACTTGGCCGCCTGGACGCCGGAGCTACCGACCACGAACTCGGTGGATCCGCCGCCGATGTCGACCACGAGGTACGGCCGGAGCGGGCGCAACTCGACCAGGTCCTTGGTCACGCCCATAAAGGACAGCTGCGCCTCCTCGTCGCCGCTCACCACCTCGGGAACGACTCCGAAGATGTCGACGACGCCGCTCACGAAGTCGGCGCGGTTGCCGGCGTCCCTGGTCGCGCTGGTGGCGATCACCCGGACCTTGTCGGCCCCGTGGTCGATGATGAGCTTGGCATAGCCCCGCATGGCCGCGAAGGTGCGTTCCAGCGCCTCGGGGGCCAGCATCCCGGTCTGGTCGACGCCCTGGCCCAGCCGGACGATCTCCATCCGGCGCTCCACGTCGATCAGCTTTCCGTCGCCGATATCGGCGATCAGCAGGCGAACCGAGTTGGTCCCACAGTCGATGGCGGCGACCCTCGTCACAAGTTCTCCTCGGGGGTGTCAACACAGGGACCACCGCGCCACCACTCGGGCAGCGCGTCAATCGCCTCACGGCCGAACGGGTTCGCCCCCGGGACCGCGAGTTCATGTCCGACCAGCGCGTGCAGGCACTTGACCCGCGCGGGCATTCCACCGGCACTCTGGGTGCCGGGCGGCAGCGGGTCCATGCCCTGGTCACGGGCCACGGCGTCCCGGCGGTCCAAGTAATCCTGGTGGGCCGTCGTGTACTTCTCGGCGAGCGAGGGGTCCACCGCCAGCCGCTCGGTCATCTCCCGCATGAGGCCGCTCGCCTCGAGAGTGCCGATCGCCGAAGCGGCCTTTGGGCAGGTCAGGTAGAACAGCGTCGGGAACGGGCTGCCGTCCGGCAACCGCGGCGCGGTCTCGATCACGTCCGGCAGCCCGCACGGACAACGATGCGCCACCCCACGCATCCCGCGCGGCTCCCGCCCCAGCTGGGCGGCGACCGCCGCCCTGTCGCTGTCGTCGATCAACCGTGCCCTCCTCGTCGAACCGGCCGCGCCGGCGCTTCCTGCCCGCGCCCACGAAGGCGCGGTCGCGCGCTCACGCGGTCTAACGGCCTCTGTCCGCCGCCTCCACCGACCGCCACAGCGTCGTGTACCACGGCGGCGTACGCCGTGGTCCGCCCGTCCGGGCCGTCTGGCTGTTACCCCCGCCGCCGTTGAGAACGACAAAGCACTTCTCCCCCGGCATGCAGTAATGCAGCCGCCGCCGCGCTTCCCGCTTAATGTACGACGGATCACCCAGACGGTGCTCGCGCTGTGCGAGTTCTTCTACCAGCTTCTGGTTGACCTGCTCCTGCTGGCGGAGAGCGGCGATCTGCCTGCGCTGGGCGATGTACTCCCGGATAGGGTAAGCCAGGCTCAGCGCGATCGCGCACATCACGATGGCCAGAATCGCCGCCCGGCTGGTCAGGTGGGCCTTGTTCGATTCCGCTCGCCCGGCTCCGGACGCCTGGGACGGCGATGGCCTTCCTCGTGACTCGGGAGCATGTTCCGCACTCCCGCGACTCCTCGGTCCAGCCATCGCCGCACCCCTCGTCTGCCTCGTCCCGCCCGGATCAGCCGTCCCAGTGAAAGCGTGGGAAGGCACCGGCCCCGGCGTAGCGGGCCGCGTCGCCCAGGACCTCCTCGATGCGCAGTAGCTGGTTGTACTTCGCCACCCGGTCGCTGCGGGCCGGGGCACCGGTCTTGATCTGACCGCAGTCGGTGGCGACCGCGAGGTCGGCGATCGTGGTGTCCTCGGTCTCGCCGGAGCGGTGGCTCATCATGCAGCGGTAGCCGCCACGGTGAGCCAGCGACACGGCGTCGAGCGTCTCGGTGAGGGTGCCGATCTGGTTGACTTTGACCAGCAGCGCGTTGGCGGTGCCGGTCTCGATGCCGCGGGCGAGCCGGTCGGGGTTGGTGACGAACAGGTCATCACCGACGATCTGCACCTTGTCGCCGCTGGCGTCGGTGAGAGCCTTCCAGCCGGCCCAGTCCTCTTCGTCCAGTGGGTCCTCGATGGACACCAGCGGGTACGCGCCGATCAGGTCCGCGTAGTAGGCCGCCAGTTCCTCGGAGGAGAGCTTCTGGCCTTCGAAGGCGTACGTGCCCTCCGCGTGGAATTCCGTGGCGGCGACGTCCAGGGCGAGGGCGATGTCCCGGCCGGGGGTGAAGCCCGCCGTCTGGATCGCCTCCAGGATCAGATCGAGGGCGTCCCGGTTGCTGGGCAGTTCGGGGGCGAAACCGCCCTCATCGCCCAGCCCGGTGTTGAGGCCCTTGCTCTTCAGGACGGACTTGAGCGCGTGGTAGGTCTCGGCACCCCAGCGGAGCGCCTCCCGGAACGTGGTCGCACCGATCGGCGCGATCATGAATTCCTGGATGTCGACGTTGGTGTCCGCGTGCGCGCCACCGTTGAGGATGTTCAGCATGGGCACCGGCAGCAGGTGCGCGTTCGGCCCGCCGACATAGCGGAAGAGCGGGAGGCCCGCCGACTTGGCCGCGGCCTTGGCCACCGCGAGGCTGACCCCGAGGATCGCGTTCGCACCGAGCTCGGACTTGTCCGGGGTGCCGTCCAGGTCGATCATCGTCTGGTCGATGAGCCGCTGATCGTCGGCGTCGAAGCCGACGATGCGCTCGTCGATCCTGTCGTTCACTGCGGCGACGGCCTTCTGCACGCCCTTGCCGCCATACCGTTCACCGCCGTCACGCAGCTCAACGGCTTCGAACTGACCGGTGGACGCGCCACTAGGGACCGCGGCCTTCGCCTGGGTCCCGTCGTCGAGAAAAGCCTCGACCTCGACTGTGGGGTTGCCACGAGAGTCCAAGATCTCCCGGGCGTAAACGGCGTCGATCGACGGCACGAGTGCTCCTTGAGGCGATGGGTGTTTCGTCCCCCGAGCCTACTGGGCCTGGTGACGAGCAGGCACCTGGCGCGCCGCCCTACCCGGAGCCAGGGCGTTACAGAACCGTGTCCGATGATGGCCGGATCCATGTTGACGATACAATTCCTACCTGATCTACTTTTCTTACCAAATCGGTCGAGAATATGGAGTATAGGACGATGGGTCGCAGCATCAAGACCATCGCCGCCGTCGCGGCGCTGGGCATAGGCATGTCCGGACTTGCCGCCTGTGGTGGGAGCTCAACGAAGAGCTCCTCCAGCGGTAGCGACAAGAAGGTGCAGCTGGCCCTGGTGGCCTACTCCACGCCGCAAGCCGCGTACGAGAAGATCATCAAAGCCTTCCAGTCGACGCCCGAGGGCAAGAACGTCACGTTCACCCAGTCCTACGGGGCGTCCGGCGACCAGAGCCGCGCGGTCGCGTCCGGCCTGAAGGCCGACCTCGTCGCGTTCTCCCTGGAGACCGACATCACCCGGCTGACGAAGGCCGGGCTGGTGGCCGAGGACTGGAACACCGACGCCACCAAGGGGATGGTGACCGACTCCGTGGCGGTCATCGCGACCCGCAAGGGCAACCCCAAGGGCATCAAGACCTGGGACGACCTGACCAAGCCGGGCGTCCAGGTCATTACCCCGAACCCCTTCACCTCGGGCGGCGCGCGCTGGAACATCCTGGCCGGCTATGGCGCCAAGTCTGCCAAGGGCACCAACAAGACCGCGGGTGTCGCGTTCCTGGACTCGCTGCTCAAGAACGTCCCGGTGCAGGACGACAGCGGCCGCAAGTCCCTGCAGACCTTCACCGGTGGCAAGGGCGACGCGATCATCACCTACGAGAACGAGGCCATCTTCGCCCAGCAGAAGAACCAGCCCCTGGACTACACGGTGCCCGACTCGACGATCCTCATCGAGAACCCGATCGCGGTGACCAAGAACAGCGCCCACCCGGCCGAGGCCAAGGCGTTCCTGACCTTCCTGCACTCGCAGCAGGCACAGAAGATCTTCGTCGACAACGGCTACCGGCCGACGGCCGACGGCGTGCCCGGCGCGGACAAGTTCCCCAAGCCCGCCGGCCTGTTCACCATCAAGGACCTCGGCGGCTGGACCCAGGTCACGAAGGACCTGTTCGACCCGCAGGCCGGCGTCGTGACCGGCATCGAGAAGAAGCTCGGCGTCACGACCGTGAAGAAGTAGGTTGCGTGTCCGCTGACACCAACGCGGTAGCCTCCACTGGACCTGGCACCTCGCCGGGTTCGGTGGAGGCCGTTGAACCGCAGAAGAAGCCCCGACGCCCCCGCCCGGGTGGTCTGACCACCCGAGGCAAAGGTGGCACCGCCCTGGGCCTGGGCACCTCTCTGATCTTCCTGAGCCTGATCGTGCTGATCCCGCTCGCGGCCGTGGTGTGGAAATCCGCCGAACACGGACCCGGCTTCTTCTGGAAGGCGGTCACCACCCCGGACGCCTGGGCTTCCCTGAAGCTCACTATCGGCGCCTCGGTGATCGTGGCCTTGGTGAACCTGGTGATGGGCACCCTCATCGCCTGGGTCCTGGTGCGCGACACGTTCCCCGGTAAGGCGGTCGTGGACACGCTCATCGACCTGCCCTTCGCCCTTCCCACCATCGTCGCCGGACTGGTCCTGCTCTCCCTGTACGGCAATGACAGCCCGCTGGGGATCAACCTCGCGTACAGCAGGGCGGGCGTCGTGGTGGCGCTGTTGTTCGTCACCCTGCCGTTCGTGGTGCGGACGGTCCAGCCTGTCCTGCTCGAACTCGACCAGGACATGGAACAGGCCGCGGCCTCGCTGGGCGCCCGTCCGTTCGTGATCTTCCGGCGTATCATCCTGCCGAACCTGCTGCCGGCCATGATCTCGGGCACCGCGCTGGCGTTCACCCGGTCGATCGCCGAGTTCGGCTCGACCGTCCTGATCTCCGGCAACCTGCCGTTCAAGACCCAGGTCGCCGCGGTGCAGATCTTCGGCCAGCTCGAAGGCGACAACGCGGCAGGCGCCGCGGCCGTGTCGACGGTGCTCCTCGTGGTCGCACTCGTGGTGCTGGTCTCACTCGATCTCATTCAGCGATGGGGAGCACGCCGTGGCTAAGTACGGACTCCGAATCGTCGCCCTGACCTATCTGCTGTTCCTGCTGGTCCTGCCGGTGGGACTGATCGGATGGCGCACCTTCGAGCACGGCGTGGGCCCCTTCTTCGACGCCCTGAGCTCGCCGTCGGCCCTGCACGCCTTCCAGGTGACCTTCATCGTCGCGCTGTGGGCCGTGGCCCTGAACACTGTGTTCGGGGTCGGTTCCGCCCTGCTGCTGGTACGGCACCGCTTCCCCGGCAAGAAGATCCTTAACGCCCTCATCGACCTGCCGCTGGCGGTCTCGCCGGTGGTCGTCGGTCTGGCGCTCATCCTGATCTACGGCAAGTTCGCGCCGGTCGGGGGCTGGCTGGAAAACCGGGGCATCCAAGTGATCTTCTCCACGCCGGGCATGGTGCTGGCGACCGTGTTCGTCTCCCTGCCCCTGGTGGTGCGCGCGGTCGTCCCCGTGCTCGAGGAGATGGGCGACGAGCAGGAGCAGGCAGCGCACACCCTGGGCGCCGGTGGCTGGCAGACCTTCCGCCGGATCACCATCCCGGGCATCAGATGGGCACTCGCCTACGGCATCGTGCTCTGCCTGGCCAGGGCCCTCGGTGAGTACGGCGCGGTGGCCGTGGTCTCCGGCCGGCTGGTCGACAAGACCCAGACCCTGACGCTGTTCGTCGAGGAACGCTTCCAGAACTTCGAGCAGCCGGCCGCCTTCGCCGCCGCCACCGCACTGGCACTGATCGCGATCGTCACCTTGCTGCTGACCAAGCTACTCCGCCCGAAGGACGGCAAATAAATGGCCATCGAGGTCCGTAACATCAACAAGTCCTTTGGTACGACACCGGTGCTGCGCGACGTGTCGATCGATGTCACCTCGGGTTCACTGACGGCCCTGCTGGGCCCGAGCGGCGGCGGGAAGTCGACCCTGCTGCGCGTCATCGCCGGGCTGGAACAGCCCGATTCGGGCACTGTGTCGATCTCCGGGGTCGACGCCACCCGGCTGTCGCCGCAGCGGCGCAACGTGGGGTTCGTCTTCCAGCACTATGCGGCGTTCAAGCACATGACGGTCTTCGACAACGTCGCTTTCGGCCTGCAGATCCGCAAACGGCCCAAGGACCAGATCCGCAAGCGGGTTCACGAACTGCTGGAACTGGTCCACCTGGACCAGTTCGCCAAGAGGTACCCGGCGCAGCTGTCCGGCGGGCAGCGCCAGCGCATGGCGCTGGCCCGGGCCCTCGCGGTCGAGCCTGAGGTCCTGCTCCTCGACGAGCCTTTCGGTGCGCTGGACGCCCAGGTCCGCAAGGAGCTGCGGGCCTGGTTGCGCAGGCTGCACGACGAGGTCCATGTCACCACCGTCTTCGTCACCCACGACCAGGAGGAGGCGATCGAGGTCGCCGACACCATCGTGGTGCTCGCCAACGGCGAGGTGGAACAGACCGGCAGTCCGCACGACATCTACGACAACCCCACCAACGCATTCGTGATGCGCTTCCTCGGGCCCGTCACGGAGATCGACGGCCAGCTCGTCCGGCCGCACGACATCGAGCTGACGACCACGGCGGAGCCGGGCACCTCCCTGGCCACCATCGACCGGGTCGTACGCCTCGGCTTCGAAGTCCGGGTCGAGATGCACCTCACCTCTGATTCAGGCGAGCACGACGCGTGGGCGCAGGTGACCCGCGGACTCGCCGAACGGCTCGATCTCGCCCCCGGCGGCACCGTCCATATCCGTCCCAGCCCGGGTGCAAGGTCTCTGGCGGCGAAGTAGGGCGTCCAGTCCATGGGGAGAAGCGGCCTTGCACGTCACAGCACGAACTGAGTACGCCCTACGCGCCATGCTCGCCCTGGCGGCCGCGGAACCCGCCACGATCACCGCTGCGGCGCTCGCCAGTGGCCAGCACATGCCGCTGACCTTCCTGAAGACCATCCTGAGCGAGCTGCGCCGCGCCGACCTGATCTTCAGCCAGCGCGGACCGGACCGCGGCTACCGCCTGACCAGACCCGCCTCGGACATCTCGGTGGGCGAGGTCATCCGGATCCTCGACGGCTCGCTCACCGACATACGGGGCGAACCGGCGGAGGACGCCGGCTACGCCGGCGCGGCCACGCATCTGCGGCAGGTGTGGCTGGCCGCGGACACCGCATTGCTCAACGTCGTGGACGGCGTCACCCTCGCCGACATTATCGCCGGCCGGTTGCCCGAACATGTCCAGGGTCTTACGCCTGACGAATGAATCCGCCTCCTGGTCTGGCCCTCTCCGGCCGTGGCCCAGGAGGCGTACCCAGGCGGTTCGGCTCAGGCGGCGGCGGCTTCGGTGAGGGCCTCGCCGACCGCCTGCAGTGGCGGCGCAACCGACAGTCCTGAACTACGTTGCCATGCTGACAACGGTGATCGCCAGTGCGCTGGGTATTCAAGTGATTACCAAGAGAAGAAAGAGCCGCGAATCACCCCGTACAGCACCGAAGAAAAATGGCCGGATGCAGCCAAAAGCGGGGCTCAGTGGCCAGTTGTGCCTGGGGACGGCTTCTGTCCGGGAATGCCGCTCTGGGACTTCGGATTCTTGCCCTTGCTGACGAACAAGGTGACTGTGTTGCCGGGTGCGGTGGAGGAGCCCGAGCCGGGGCTGGTGCCGACAACCGTGCCCTTGGGGTAGGTGTCCGAGAAGACCTGCGCGGAGGCGACCTGCGTCGTGAAACCCGCCGACCTCAGTGCCTGGATGGCCTCGGCGACCTTCAGCCCGCGAACATCCGGGATCCGGACATTGTCCTCGCCGGAGCCCTTGCTGAAGTAGTAGCCCGGCGGGGAATGGAAACCGTGCTCAGGCGTGCCGGAGAGCGCCGCCTCCATCGTGTCGTGCCAGATCGGCGCAGGGATGGTCGCGCCGAACACCGAGCCGTAGCATTGCCCGTCCATGCACAGGTTGCCCATCGGATGGCCGAAGCCTCCCCGTGGGTCACCCATCCAGACGGCCGAGGCCAGGTCGGGTGTGTAACCGGCGAACCAGGCGGCCGAGAAGTCGTCCACGGTGCCCGTCTTGCCCGCCGAGGGCCTCCCGATCCCCTGTCCACCGGCGGTGCCCTTCGTCAGCACGCCGCGCAGCACATAGTTGACCGCATCGGCGACGCCCTTGCCGATGGCCTGGCGGCAGTTCGCGCTCGGCACCGTGACGGGCTTGCCCGCCGAGTCGGTGATCTTCTTGATCGCGATGGGTTCGCAGTAACGTCCCCGGGCCGCGAAGGCCGCGTACGCCGCCGCCATCCGGGTCGGGGACACCGGGTTGAAGCCCAGCGTGAACGACGGGTACTGCTCCAGCGGCTTGCCGTTGCCCTGCCGCATGCCGAGCCGCTCGGCCATTTTGACCGTGTCACAGAGCCCGACCTTGCGCTCCAGCCCGAGGAAGAAGGTGTTCACCGAATGCCAGGTGCCCGTGACCAGGCTGAACGACCGCCCGCCTTCACCGTCGGAGGAGTTGTGCAGCGTCTTGGTGTCACCGACCCGCTGGCCCTTGCAGTTGCGGTAACCGGTGGGGGTGAAGCCGGACGGCGCGTTCAGCCGGGTGCCGAACGGCAGGTCCTGGTCGAGCGCCGCCGCCAGGGTGAAGACCTTGAAGGTCGAGCCGGCCGGCATGCCGATGCTGGCACCGTGGTCGGCGTCGGCCGCGAAGTTGATCCAGGTCTTGCCACGCTCCCGGTTGGGGCCGAGCAGCCTGTCGACCGCCATTCCCTTGATCTGGCCCGTGCCGGGCTCGATCAGCGTTTCGGCGGCGGCCTTGTGCGCGGAGTTCCTCGCGGGGACGTGCCGGTCGATGGCGCGCTGCGCGGCCCGCTGCACCTTCCAGTCCATGGTGGTCTGAATGGTCAGCCCGCCGCGCTGCAGCAGCCTCTTGCGTTCCTCGGGCGTGCGGCCGAAGACCGGGTTGGTGAGGATCTCCCGCTGCACGTAGTCACAGAAGAACGGCGCCTTGCTGGTGACACAGCCGTTCGCGGTCTGGTTGATCCGCAGCACCATCGGCTGCCGGGTGGTGGTGTCGGCCTCCGCCTGACTGATCCAGCCCAGCTCCCCCATCCGCGCCAGCACGACATCGCGGCGGGCACGGCCGGCGGCGGGGTGGAGGTGCGGGTTGTAGGCGAACGGGTTGCGGACGATCCCGGCCAGCGTGGCGCTCTCGGCCAGGTTCAGCTTGGCGGCCGGCTTGGAGAAGTAGTGCCTGGCCGCGGCCTCGATGCCGTACGCACCGTCGCCGAAGTAGGCGATGTCGAGGTAGCGCCGAAGGATCTCGTCCTTGGAGAGCTTCCGTTCCAACGCCACGGCATAACGCAGCTCGCGCAGCTTGCGGGCGGGGGTGACCGCGATCGCGTCCTGCCGTTCCTTCTTGGTCACGGCGGTCTCCGCCAGCATGTTCTTGACGTACTGCTGAGTGATGCCGGAGCCGCCCTGGGTTCCGTTTCCGGGCTCGAGGTTGTTCAGCAGCGCCCGAATGGTGCCTCTGGAGTCCAGGGCTCCATGCTCGTAGAACCGGCTGTCCTCGATCGCCAGGACAGCCTTGCGGGCGACCGAGGCCACCTCGTCGAGCTTGATCTCGATCCGGTTCTCGAAGAAGAACGTCGCGATCGTGGAGCCATCTGTGGCCAGAATCCGCGAGCGCTGCGCCAGGTCCGCGATCGGCAGATCCTCTGGGGAGCTCTTGAACCAGCCGGCGGTGTCGCGGGCACCCACCCCGGCCGTGCACGCCATGGGCAGGACCAACATCGCCACCAACAGCCCAGCCAGCACACCCATACCGGCGAGACGCCGGATGGCGGATGCTGCGCCACCTTCCTGGCGGCCCCCTGAGGACACGCAAGCCAGCGTAGACGGACAGATGCCCCAGGACCACCCGAATCATGATCTTGCACCCCATCCGCCCCGTGATGTCTGCGTCGTCCGGAAACACGAACCGCAAGATCACGTGGGAAAAGGGGGTCACTCTCGCCGGGTCTGTTCCCAGTCCTGGACGCGGGTGCGGAATTCGCGGGCGGCGTCGCGCAGCTGTGCCTCGGGGTCCAGCCCCTGTTCCTGCGCCCGCGCGACCAGCGCGAATAGCTCGGCGCCGAGCTCCGTGCCCAGATTGGACGACAGTTCCTCGGGAGCCTCCGCGCGGGCGGCGCGGCGCCGCAACTGGGCGGCCAGGGAGAGCGCGGGCTGCCCCATCGCGACCCCGTCGAAGATGGAATGATCGTCGCTCTTGGCCGCGCGTTCGGCCGCCTTGATCTGCTCCCAGTTCTCGTTGACCTCGTCGGCGCCGGAGACGCTCACGTCGGCGAACACATGCGGATGACGGCGTACGAGCTTGTCGACGATCCCGGCTGCGACGTCATCGATGGTGAAGCCGCCCTCCTCCGGGGAACGCTCACCGGCGACGACGGCGTGGAACGCGACCTGCATCAGAACATCCCCGAGCTCTTCGCGCAGCCCGGAGAGGTCCTCGTGCTGGATGGCGTCGAGCAGTTCGTAGGACTCCTCGAGCAGATACGGCGCCAGCGAGGCGTGCGTCTGCTTGCGGTCCCACGGGCAGTCCCGGCGCAGCACGTCCATCACGTGGACGAGGTCGAGCAGACGGGCACCGGGCAGATCGTAGGACCCGTGCAGGACCTCGATCTCCGGTGCGTCCCCGGCGACCGCCAAGGTGCCGAGGGCTCGCAACAGAGCCTCGTCGCCTTCGGGGGCGCCGACCCACACCACCTGGGCCGACCGCGCCGCCGCGGCGAGGGACCGCGGATCGGGGTCGGTGACCTCGATGGAGATCCCGGCCTCCAGCAGATAGGGCAGCTGGGGGTGCTCAGACGAGCCGATGAGCACCCGGGAGGAAGACCGCAGCGTCTCCCAGGCCCGCCAGGTGAGCAGACCCGGTGCTACCCGGTGCGTGGTGGCCAGCAGAACGAGCATGGCTCAGCCCGCGCCGTTCAGCCCGGGATCAGGCTTGGACAGTCCGTAACTCACCGGACCGAGGCCGGTGTTCGGATCGAACGAGCCGTACCGTGGGTTGATCTTGATTTTCAGTGTGCGTGTGGCCTGTCCATAGGCGACACCGAGCCGCTGCGTGGCCAGCTGCTGAGCCTGCTGGTCCACCTGGCCCTGCTGGTTCGGCACCGCCCCATAGCGCTGCAGCAACAGACTGTGGATCACGAATGCCCGGACGACGTCGCGGGCGTGGCTCACGGGAAGGCCGTGGGCCAGGGTCAGGTCGTCGACGGCCTTCTTCCCGCCGTTCGCGGCGATGATCTGGTCGATCTGCGTCGGAGTGACCTCGACGTGCTGTTCCCGTGCGAGCTCGTCCCAGATCCGGAAGTCGACGAGCTGGACCAGCGCGCTGCGCGGAGGCGAGTCAGGGTCGGCCGGGACCTGCTGCCCGCCCTGCTGCAGCTCGAGCGCGGCCGGGTCCTTGTCGAGCTGCTTCTTCCAGTCGCTGACGGTCTGGTCCAGCTGCGCGACGGTGATGCGGTGGTCGTTAAAGACCGCCGCGGCGCCCATCTTCACCGGCCCGCCGCAGGCGGTCAGTGCTGCGGCCGCGGCGACCCCGAGCGCAACGGTCTTGAAAAAGGTAGACAACACGTGCGGTCCAATCTCATTCGTGATCACGCAATGGATACGAAATCTATTGCATGATCACGCAGTCGGGTCAGAGTCCTTAGTTTGCCTTGCCCGTGGTAGCGGACTCGAGGAAGAGTGCCTCTACGAGGTCTGTGGCCCATTTCAGCAGTTCCCTGTCGCGCAGCGGCCTGGCTCCCAGCGGCGCCGCAGTGCCCAATTGAGCACGTGGCGTCGGCACCAGCAGGGTCTTGGCCGCGGGCTTCAGCAGGCTCTTGGGATAGAGCCGCTGCAGCCGGATCTGCCGGGACTCGGGCAGTTCCACGGGGGCGAACCGGATGTGGTTGCCCTGGAGGGTGACCTCCGACAGCCCCGCTGTGCGCGCCATGGCCCGGAACCTGGCCACCTCGAGCAGGTTGAGCACGGCCACGGGCAGCGGCCCGAACCTGTCCTTGAGCTCCTCCTGCACCGCGGGGATCTCGTCGGCGGTCTGGATCCCGGCGATCCGCCGGTAGGCCTCCAGCCGGAGCCGCTCACCAGGGACGTACTCATGCGGCATGTGCGCGTCGATCGGCAGCTCCACCTTGACCTCGACGGACTCCGCCGGTGCCTCGTCGCGCAGTTCCCGGACGGCCTCGCCGACCATCCGCACATAGAGATCGAAGCCGACGCCCGCCACATGCCCGGACTGCTCGGCGCCCAGGATGTTGCCGGCGCCGCGGATCTCCAGGTCCTTCATCGCGACGAACATGCCCGCGCCCATCTCCGTGTGCTGCGCGATGGTG
Organism: Actinomycetes bacterium; assembly: GCA_025964575.1. Lineage (GTDB taxonomy): Bacteria > Actinomycetota > Actinomycetes > Streptosporangiales > Streptosporangiaceae > Actinomadura_E. The sequence continues at coordinate 6,637 of JAOPYO010000304.1, read as the reverse complement.
GTCAGCCGCTCGTGCGCGGTCTCGCTCAGCGGGGCCTCCGGCGGGTACAGGAAGTAGGAGTACGCGCGTTCGCGCCCCCGGCCGACCCGGCCGCGCAGCTGGTGCAGCTGCGACAGCCCGTACATGTCGGCGCGGTCCACGATCAGGGTGTTGGCGTTGGGAATGTCCAGTCCCGACTCCACGATCGTGGTCGCCACCAGCACGTCGTAGTTCTTCTCCCAGAAGTCGACCATGACCTGTTCGAGCTGGTTCTCGTTCATCTGCCCGTGCGCGGTGGCGACCCTCGCCTCCGGCACCAGCTCCTTGAGGGTGGCGGCGACCCGGTCGATGGACTTCACGCGGTTGTGCACGAAGAAGACCTGGCCCTCGCGCAGCAGTTCCCGCCGGATGGCGGCGGCGATCTGCTTGTCGTCGTAGGGGCCGACGAATGTGAGAATCGGGTGCCGTTCCTCCGGCGGGGTGAGGATCGTCGACATCTCCCGGATGCCGGTCAGCCCCATCTCCAGGGTGCGCGGGATCGGGGTCGCCGACATGGCGAGCACGTCCACCTGGGTGCGCAGTCGCTTGAGCTCCTCCTTGTGCTCGACGCCGAACCGCTGCTCCTCGTCGATGACCACCAGGCCGAGGTTCTTGAACCTGGTGGCCGGTGACAGCAGCCGGTGGGTGCCGATGATGACGTCGACGGAACCGTCGGCGACGCCCGCCATGGTCTGCTCGACCTCTTTGTCGCTCTGGAACCGGGAGACCGGCTTGACCACGACAGGGAAGGCGTTGAACCGCTCGGAGAACGTCGACAGGTGTTGTTGCACCAGCAACGTCGTCGGCACCAGGACCGCGACCTGCCGGCCGTCCTGGACGGCCTTGAACACCGCGCGGACCGCGATCTCGGTCTTGCCGTATCCGACGTCGCCGCAGATCAGCCGGTCCATCGGAACCGGCTTCTCCATGTCCGCCTTGACCTCCTCGATGGCACCGAGCTGGTCGGGCGTCTCCGCGTAGGGGAAGGCGTCCTCGAGCTCCCGCTGCCAGGGGGTGTCCGGGCCGAAGGCGATGCCGGGCGAGGCCATCCGCGCGGAGTAGAGCCGGATCAGTTCACCGGCGATCTGCTTGACCGCCTTGCGCGCCCGGGCCTTGGACTTCTGCCAGTCCGCGCCGCCGAGGCGGTGCAGGGATGGCGACTCTCCCCCGACATAGCGGGTGATCTCCTCGAGCTGGTCGGTGGGCACGAACAGCCGGTCGCTCTTGGCGTACTCGATGATGAGGTACTCGCGGGTGGCTCCCTGGACGGTGCGGCTGACCATCTCCACATAACGCCCCACACCGTGCTGCTCGTGCACCACGTAGTCACCGGCGGTCAGCTGCAGCGGGTCGATGCCACCACGCCGCCGGGACGGCATCCGCCGCATGTCCTTGGTCGAGGACTTCTGGCCGGACAGGTCGGTCTCGGTGAGCACGACGAGCTTGACCGCATCCCAGACGAAGCCTTGATCCAGCCGGCCGGTCGCCACATGCACGATCGACGCTTCCGGGGCCTCGGGCAGGTCCGCGAGCCGCGCGCCCAGGCCCTCTTCGCGTACGACCTCGGCGAGCCGTTCGGCGGGACCGTGCCCCTCGGTGACCAGCACGACGTGCCATTTGTCGTGGATCCAGCGCTTCACGTCGGCCATCACCTTGGCCGTGTCGCCGCGGTACGCCTCCGCCGCATGTGCCCCGACGATCACCGCGTCGTCGACCAGTTCCTCGTCCGCGGCGAACGGTGTGGTGCTCCACCAGGGGATGCTCAGCTCACCGGCGCGCTCCCGTACCTCTTCGAGCGTCTTGTACGCGGCCGCGCCCAGGTCGATCGGCGCCTCTCCGCCGGCCGCCGCGGTCACCCAGGAGGCCTCGAGGAACTCCTGGCTGGTGGCCACCAGCTCGACGGAGCGCGAGCGAATACGTTCGGGGTCGCACACGAAGACGTACGACCCCTTGGGCAATAGGTCGAGCAGCAGCTCCATGTGGTCGGCGAGCACCGGCGAGAACGCCTCCATGCCCTCGACCGCGTCCCCGTCGGCGAGCCGATCGAGGATGTCGACCAGGGACGGGTGCTCCTCGGCCAGCCGCTTGGCGCGCTCGCGTACCTCCGGAGTGAGCAGCAGTTCCCGGCAGGGCGGAGCCCAGAGCCCGTCCTGTGCGACCTCGAGGGATCGTTGGTCGGCGGCCTTGAAGTAACGGATCTCCTCGACCGTGTCGCCCCAGAACTCGATCCGCAGCGGATGTTCCTCGGTGGGCGGGAACACGTCCAGGATGCCGCCGCGGACCGCGATGTCTCCGCGCTTGTCCACCAGGTCGACCCTGCGGTAGCCGGCCTGCACCAACTTCTCGACGGCGCCGTCCAGCTCGGCCTCGTCGCCGGAGCGCAGCCGTACCGGCTCCAGGTCGCCCAGGCCGGACACGATCGGCTGGAGCACGGCGCGGACCGGGGTGACCACGACCTGCAACGGCCCGGACGTGGGGTCTCCGGGATCCGGATTGGCCAGCCGCCGCAACACCGCCAGCCGCTGGCCGACGGTGTCGGAGCGCGGAGACAGCCGCTCATGCGGCAGTGTCTCCCAGGCCGGGAAGTGCGCCACGGCGTTCGGCTCGAGCAGGCTGGTCAGCGCGGCGGTGAGATCCTCGGCCTCCCGGCCGGTCGCGGTGACGGCGAGCACCGTGCCGCCGACCGCGTCCTCTCCCAGCGCGGCGGCCAGCGACGCGGCGAGTACGGGCCGCAACGCGGGCGGCGCGACCAGGTCATAGTGGCCGGTCGTGGCATCGTCGAGGGCACGCCTCAGCGCGGGGTCGGTACGGGCAAGGTCGAGAAGTCCGATGAGCGTCATTAAGTACCTATTTCTCGGCTCCGCCGAGTCCGCCATAGTCGTGGCCTGGGAACAGAGGCGGCCGCGGAGGGCGCATCCCAAATTCCCCGGGATCCATCTGACCCCCGGGTCGTTACCAGCCTACGCGGCCCTGCCCACCCTCGTGGTTATCCCCCGGTGAACTCACCGGCGCTTGATACCTACCTCCACCGACACGTACGGGTCAAGAATGCGCAAATACCGGACGCAGCGAAGTCAGATGATTACGCTGCGAGACGTGACCGATCTGCGTACGCCGCCCGTCAACGACGGTGACCTGTTCTCACAACGTGTGGGCCAATACGCCTACGAGAAGCCTCTACAGCGGGTGAACATCCTGCTCGCAGGCTCCGGTTGGGGGGGCGAGCTCGACCTCGCCCGCCTCGACGCGAGGCACGTCGAGCGTCACATCACCGGGGTCGACGTCGACATCCCGGACCTGCGGGCCCACACCCAGGCCCGGACCGACCTCGACACCTGGCACCTTGGTGACCTACGCACGGTCCCCATGCCGCCACGCGCCTACGACATCGTGTGCGCTCCCTATCTGGTCGACCGCATCCCGAACGCGGAACTCGTCCTCGATCGCTTCATCGCGGCCCTCAAGCCGGGCGGTCTGATGATCATCCGCTTCCGGGACAGGGACACCGCGTTCGGGTTCGTCGATCGGCTGATCCCGGCACCGCTACGCAGGCTGCTCCAGGTCGACCCGGCCTCAACGGCGCCTCCGGCGATCTACGAGCCGGTGGCCTCCTACGGCGGCATGCAGTGGTATTGCGTGATGCGCGGCCTGGTGATCGCCGAGGAGTACACCTCCCAGGACACCGTGCACGCCTACGGCCGGTGGAGCAGGCCGGTGCAGGGGCTGGGCCGCGTCGTCTCGGCACTGTCACGGGGCCGGCTGACCGCCGACCACGGAGAGGTCACCTTCGTCATCCGTAAGCCCGAGAACCGCTTCGCCCGCGTCATCTGAGGTGTAGCCACCACGTTGTCGCGGTGCCATATGCCGAGTTCGGATAGTGACCGAAGGGCGTGCGTCGGCAGCGTGATTTACCTGCGAGGACTGGGGGACGACGGACGTCGGGTGGCGTGGGAGCGTGCCATGCGGTGGCCACTGTCGGTGGCGGCAATCGTATTCCTCATCGCTTATGCGGTGCCGATCCTGTGGCCGCGTCTCCCCCACGTCGCCGACCAGACAGCAGATCACCTGGTGTTCGTCGTGTGGGTGTTGTTCGGTGTCGACTACCTGGTGCGGCTGGCGCTGGCCGGCGAGCGTTGGACGTTCATACGGGGCAACCTGCTCGATCTCGCGCTCATCGCTCTGCCGCTAAGGCCGCTTAGGCCCCTGCGGCTTCTGCGGCTCGTGGTCGTTTTCGGCGTGATGAACCGCCGCGTGCAGATGAGCTTTCGCGGTCGCGTGCTCACCTACGTGGTGGGCAGCGTGGTCCTGGTCGTCTTCCTGGCGAGTCTGGCGGTCCTGGACGCCGAGCGCGGCAAGGCTCACGCCAACATCCAGACCTTCGGAGACGCACTCTGGTGGTCCATGACCACGATCACCACGGTCGGCTACGGAGACGTCTATCCCAGGAGCGCCGAAGGACGACTGGCCGCCGTACTGCTCATGCTGGCCGGAGACGCCCTCCTTGGAGTGATCACCGCGTCCTTCGCCTCCTGGTTCGTCGAACGCCTGCGCAACGTCGAGCGAGCAGAGGAACGAACCCAAGCCGTCCTCGCCGAGGTACTCACCGAGATACGCGTTCTGGGCCAGCGCCTGGATCGTGCAGCAGGAACCGACCCGGCCAAAGACGAGCGTGCCTGACCCGCCACCGGCTTCCTGCCCGGCTGCGCCTTTCCTGCCGGGGTGGCGCCGTGCGGGCTGCGGTCGCTGCCGGCCTGAGAGCACGGAGACACCACGGCGTGTCCCGTCGCCCGGTGATTAGGTTCCGAGGCAGCTCAGAGCTAACGTTTCCTGGTCGTACCCCATGATCTGAAGCATCGGAGGATCAGGTGACCGAACTCCCGGAAGAGCTGCGCGATCTGCCGGTCTGGACCCCTGACCTGGCCGAGCTCACCGACCTCGAACTGCTGCTGGCCGGGGCGTTCGCACCGCTGACCGGTTTCCAGGGCTCTATCGACACCGCCACGGTGATCGCCGGCGGACGACTGTCCGATGGCACGCCCTGGCCGGTCCCGGTCACCCTGACGGTGCCCAAGGAGCTCACCGGCGCGCCTCGGGTGGTGCTGCAGGACCCCGAGGGTGTGCCGCTCGCCGTGCTCGAGGTCACCGAGGCCTGGGAGGCCTCCTCGAATCCAGCGGCTTCCGAGGTCTGGCACCTGGCCGGCACCCTGCAGCCGCTCCGGGCTCCGGCGCACGGACCGTTCCACCGCCTACGCCGCCACCCCGGTGAAGTTCGGGCCGAGCTCGGCCCGGGATCCGTCCTGGCGGTGGCGACCCGCGACCCCTTGCACCGCAAGCAGCTGGGACAGCTCCGTCAGACCGCTGAGAAGCTCGGCGCGCGAGTGCTCGTATTGCCGTTGCTGGGCGGTGCCCATGACGAGTCCCTGGTCCGGTCGCTGCTGGCCGTGCGCAAAGAACTGCCGGACGGCACTCTCATCGTGCCGGTGCCGCTCACCCCGCGCCCGGAGGGCGACCGTGACCTGATCCTGCGCTCGCACGTGGCGGCGGCGTACGGCGGCACGCACCTGTTCGCCGAAGAATCCGTGGAGGGCAGCGCGATCCCCATGGTGGCGCCGGAACCGTGGGCGTACGACGCGGACGTGGAGGTGTGGCGGCCGACCTCCAGGATCGAACCCGACCACGTCAAGGCCGAGCTGACCCCTGAGCGGCTCGGGGAACTGCTGGAGCGGGGTGAGCCGATCCCGGACTGGTTCACCCCGCCGGCCGTGGCCGCCGAGTTACGCGCCGCGCGGCCGCCGCGGCACGAGCGCGGTCTCACCGTGTTCTTCACCGGGCTGTCCGGATCGGGCAAGTCCACTGTGGCGCGCGGACTGGCCGACGCCCTGGTGGAGCGCGGCGGCCGCACCATCAGCCTGCTGGACGGGGATGTCGTCCGGCGACTGCTGTCGGCGGGCCTCACGTTCTCCAAGGCCGACCGGGACCTTAACATCCGGCGGATCGGCTATGTCGCGGCCGAGGTGACCCGGCATGGCGGGCTCGCCATCTGCGCCCCGATCGCTCCCTACGCGGCGACCCGGGCGGAGGTCCGCCGGATGGTGTCCGAGGTCGGGGACTTCGTGCTCGTCCATGTGGCGACGCCACTGGAGGAGTGCGAGCGCCGCGACCGGAAGGGGCTGTACGCCAAGGCGCGGGCGGGCCTCATCCCCGAGTTCACCGGGATCTCCGACCCCTATGAGGAGCCCGATGACGCCGACCTGGTCCTGGACACCTCGCGGCTGGCCCCCGAGGCGGCCGTGGACGCGGTCCTGGAGCTGCTGGTCTCGGGTGGCTGGATCCGCCCCGAGTGATCCACGCCGATTGGCCACCGGTTTTCGCTGCCCATACACTCCATCCAAGTTTTCCTACAGATGGAGTCGAGTATCCCGATGCACTTCGACTACACGATGGCCGCAGGGTCGTTCCTGGTGGCCATCGTCGTCGGGCTGACCGGCATGGGCGGCGGGGCGCTGATGACGCCGATGCTGGTGACTTTCTTCGGTGTTCCGCCGCTGGCCGCGGTCTCCAGCGACCTGGTGGCTGCCGCCGTGATGAAGCCGGTCGGCAGCGCCGTTCACCTGCGACG
>JAOPYO010000290.1 GCA_025964575.1 Actinomycetes bacterium | reverse complement strand
GGAGGTCCGCCGCGGGCTCATCGCGGGCGGTGGCGGGACACGCCTGCCGCGGCGCATCCCGCTCGCCGTCGCCCTGGAGCTCGGACTCACCGGTGAGTACATCGGCGCCGAGCGGGCCCGTGAGCTGGGGCTGGTCAACCGGGTGGTCCCCGGTGCCGGCCTGCTGGAGGCCGCCGCGGAACTCGCCGGCCTGGCCGCCCGCAACGCGCCGCTCGCCCTCTCGGTGACCAAGACGCTCATGCTCCGCGAGGCCGCGGGAGCCTCAATGGAGGAGATCACGGCGGCGGGCAAGGTCGTCTTCGAGAGCGCGGACGCGCTGGAAGGCGCGCGTGCCTTCATCGAGAAGCGGGAGCCACGCTGGAACCCACTGGCCGAGGCGGGGAAGGCGAGCGCCGCGGGCGCGTGACGCGCGCCCGGCAGCCGGGCCCGTACGGCTCGGCGGTGTCGTCCCCGACACCGCCGAGCCGTACGGGTCTTCCCATGTCAGGCGTCCCGTTCGTGCGGCTCCCGGAGACGGTCAGGCGGTGGCCAGCAGCTCCCGGAGGTTGTCTCCCATGATCTTTCGCTGCACCGACGCGTCCAGGCCGCGCAGGTCCTCCAGGAAGTCGATCGGCTCGGCCACGCCCTCCGGGTGCGGCCAGTCGGAGCCGAACAGCACCCGCTCGGGCCGCAGGGTCTCCAGGAGGGAGGCGAGGCTGTCCTCCTGGAACGGTGTGATCCAGATGTGCTCGTGGAAGGCCTCGACGGGGTCCTTGCCGAACGTCTGGGGGATCTTGCCGTAGGCGTTGCCCAGCCGGCGGAGCAGCTCCGGAGCCCAGGCCGAGCCGAGCTCGATGGTGGCCACCCGCAAACCGGGGTGCCGGTCGAAGACGCCGTGGCAGATCAGTGCGGTGATGGTGTCGGAGATCGGCCGTTCGACGTGCAGGGACAGGGTCTCGGCGAACGGCGACTCGTTGTAGGTCTGGAAGGTGGTCCGCTCGCCCCAGTCGCGGGCGTGTTTGGCGTAGCCGGAGTCGGCGGCGTGGAAGGCCACGACCAGCCGGGCCTCGGCGGCCACGGCCCAGAACCTGTCGTGCGACGGGTCGCCGAGCGAACGGGGGCCGGTGGGAGTCACCACCGGGGCCGGCCGGAAGACGATGAGGCGGGTGCCCGCCTCGATCACGCGCTTCAGCTCACGCTCGGCCGCCACCGGGTCCACCAGGCTGAAGACCGGCGGGGAGACGATGCGGCCGTCGCGGTTGTAGCCCCACTCGTCCTCGATCCAGCGGTTGAACGCGTCCAGCATGGCGTGCAGCGCCGGCGGGTCGTCGTGCAGCAACTCCTCGATACCGAGCGCCAGGGTCGGCAGCAGGCAGGCCGTGCCGACGTTCTGGCGCTCCAGGACATCGAGCCGCAGTGATCGGTCGCGGTATTCCGGGCGGATCGGCTCCAGCGAACCGATCAGGCCCTTGGCGTCGGCGCCCGTGCTGTTCTTGCCGCGGAAGTAGTCGGCGAGGGCGCCCGGCTTGGCGACCGGGTCGAAGGTCGGGTTGCTGATCATGGAGAAGACGCGGTCGCCGATCAGCAGCCGGGTGCGTCCGTCCTCGGTCTTCGCCCAGCGGAAGGCGTACTGGAACCGCTTGTCCAGGTGCCGGGTGAAGGAGTCCGCGGCTTCGTAGAAATGCTGGTCCATATCGGCGAGCGCGAAGCCCGGTCCCAGCGAGGAGTCGGTCATGGGATGCCTTTCTCGGCCGTCGGGAGGGAGCCCAAGAACTGGTGCTAATAGTTATATCATTTATCTTCATTGTGCCGAAGAGCGAGAGCGCGCCGATCTGAGCGGAGAGGGCTCGGGCGGGACAGCGGTGGCCGTTCGCGGGAGTCGGCGCCGAGTAACCTGCCGGAAACATTGTGGTGACCTCCTTGTGGTGTTAGCGTCCAAAAGGGCGCCCTGGCTGGGCGAACGCTTCTCACGTTGGATGATCGGTTACCGGCGGGTGGTGAGGATGAGCGCCTCCGAAGCGTGGAACCGCATGCGCGGCCTGGACTGGGGGATCGCCACGGCCGACAACCTCGGTGCCCCTCCGCTGACGCCCGGCGAGCGCACGGTGTCCGTGCAGCCGGTGTCCGGCCACGCCCGCAAGTGGGCCCAGGACCTGCAGAAGGTCGTCGGTGTCACGCCGGTCGCGCACCGGGCCATCGCTGGGTGGCCCTATCTGCAGCCCGACGGGCCGGGCGGCTGGGACCGGGCCGCGCTCGATCGCTGTGACCGTGCGCTGGATGCCAGGCTGGCCGCCGGCCTGCGCCCGAGCCTGACGCTGCTGCACATGGACCTGCCGGCCTGGCTGGATGACGCGGGCGGCTGGCTCGACCGGGAGACCGCGCTGCGCTTCGCCGACTTCGCGGCCGAGCTGGGGCGCCGTTTCGGGGACCGGGTGGATCGCTGGATCACCTGCACCGACCTCGCGGCACCCGCCCTGGCCGACCGCGTCGCGGGAATACGGCCGCCCAGCCGGGGTATCGGCGCTGCGGGGCTGCCGGCGGTGCACCACGTGCTGCTGGCGCACGGACTCGCGGTACGCGCACTGCGTGATGCGGGGGTGTACGGAAAAGTCGGGAGCGCCTTGCCGCTCATCGGCTCCTACGCCGCCACCGGCGACCCCTGGGACCGGATCGCACTGGAAAGCTTCGAGTCCTGGACGCTGCGGCTGTTCCTGGACCCGCTGCTGCTCGGAGAGCACATGGTGCAGGACGACGGCACCTCGCCCGTGGAGGCGTCCGGCTGTGTGCGGCCCGGTGACATGGAGATCATCGGAGGGCCGCAGGACTTTCTCGGCTTCACCTGGGCTGGGTCCTGCCGGATCGCGGCTCCCGAGAACCTGGCGCGGGTGCTGCCCGCGATGGGCTGTTTCGAGGCGTTGAACGACGTCAACCGATTGCTCGTCCGGCTCGGTTTCACGGTGGTTCCGGTAGACGAGGTTCCGACCACGTCCAACGGCTGGCCCATCATTCCCGAGGCGCTGGCCGACGCGGTGGCGGCGGCACGGGACCTCTACGGCGACCTGCTGCCGCCGCTCTACATCACCGACAGCGGCATCGGTGAGCTGGACACCGCGGGGCCGCCCGAGCGTCGCCGCGCACTGCTGGCCGCCAGGCTGGCCTGGCTGTCCGACGTCATGGCCGAGGGCGTGGACGTGCGCGGCTACGAGTACTGGTCCGTCATGGACAACCTGGAGTGGCAGCTGCGGTACTACCGCCTCTACGGGATCGCCGTCCCCGACCGGGAGCCGGTGCCCCAGCCGCCGATCCCGTGCGACTGGATCAGGGCCGGCACGTTCGACCCGCCGGAGTCCGCCACGACCGCCGCAACGAACGCCGTGGCGGCGGCCACGGGTAAGCCGGGCGCGGTCCGGCTGCTCAGGCGTGGCTGATCATAAGGCGCGGAGCCCGCGCCCGGCCTGGCCGAGGACGCGGGGCGCCGGTGACGCGGGGGACGACGGGTCAGAGGACCGCGCCCTGGACCTTGAGTTCGAGGATCTCGTCCATCGTCAGGCCGATGCCCTGCAGGATGTCATCGGTGTGCTCGCCGTGGTCCGGAGCGCGGGTGAGGGCGGGTGGCGTCTCGTCGAACTGCAGGGGAGAGGGCACCAGCCGGAACGAAGAGCCGTCGGGGGCCTCGACGTCCACGAGGTATCCGTTGGCCGTGGCCTGCGGGTCCTCGAGAATCTCGCTGGCGCGCTGGACCGGCGCCCACACGCCCCTGATGTCGGCGAGCACGGCCTTCCACTCGGCGAAGGTGCGTTCGGCGAAGAGGTCGTCGAGGACCTCGATGCACGCGCCCCGGTTCTCGGCCATCGCCTTGCCGGTGGCGAAACGGGGGTCGTCGGCCAGTTCCGGGCGGCCGGCGGCGGTGACGAGCTCGGGCCAGAACCGCTCGTACTGCAGCATATTGAACAGCAGATACCGGCCGTCCTTGGTGCGGTAGTAGTTGACCAGCGGGTTCGGCATCGTCTCGTGACTGCGGAAGGGCAGCCGCTCCAGCCCGAAGAGCCCGGCTCCGGCCAGCGTGGCGCCGGTGGCCCACATGCCCATGGCGAGCAGCGAGTTGTCGACGATCATGGCCTCGCCGGTACGGTCGCGGTGCAGCAGGGCCGCCGCGACCCCGCCGGCCAGGGTGAGCCCGCCGAGCACGTCGCCATACGCGGGACCGGGCTGCATCGTGGGGAAGTCACTGCCGGGCGGGGTGCCGATGTCGGCGGATCCGCCGCGGGCCCAGAAGGTGGCGAGGTCGTACCCGCCGCGTTCGGCCTCGGGGCCGCGCTGGCCGTTGGCCGAACCACGGACGTAGATGATGTCGGCGTTGACGGCCCGGATGTCCTCGACATCGATGCCGAGCTTGCGGCGGCCCGCGGGCAGGAAGTTGGTAAGGAAGACGTCCGCCTGCGCGGCCATCTTAAGCAGGACATCATGACCGGCGGGTGAGGACAGATCGAGCCCGATGCTCTTCTTGCCGCGGTTGGGCACCTCCATCATGTGGTTCACCGAACCCCCACCGGGCACCAGGCCCGAGCTGATGAGCCCGCGCTGGGGGTCACCGTGCTCGGGATGCTCGATCTTGATGACCTCGGCACCCCACTCCGCCAGGACCGCGCCGGCCATCGGGACGTACGTCCAGGCGGCGACCTCGACGACCTTCACACCGTTCAGGATGGCTTTCACGCCGGCTCTCCTTACGCTCTGCCCGGTCCAGGTCGTCCAGGCTATTAGTTAAATTATTTAACTTCAATGCTCGTCGGTGCCAATTCAGGCCCCGGCTTCGCGACCCAGTGCGTTGACCAGCTCGCGGCGCAGCAGCTTTCCGGTAGGGGTGTACGGCAGCGCATCCTGGAAGATCACCACGTCGGGGGTCTTCGAACCGCGCAGCAGGCTCCGCACCCACGACCGCAGTGTCTCGACGTCGACCTCGGTGCCGTCGTGCGTCACCACGAACGCGGCGATCCGCTCGCCCCACTCCTCATCGGGCAGGCCCACCACCGCCGCCTCGCGCACCGCGGCGTGCCGCAGCAGCGCGTCCTCGACCTCGGCGGGAGCGATGTTCTCCCCGCCGCGGATGATCGTGTCGTCCGCGCGGCCCTCGATGAACAGGTAGCCGTCGTCGTCGAAAAGGGCGAGATCCCTGGTGCGGAACCAGCCGTCCGCGTCGACCAGGGACCCGGCGCCCTTGTACTCACCGGACACCTGCGGTCCGCGTACCCACAGCTCACCCCGTGATCCTGACTGCTGTACGGTGCCGTCCCCAGCGCGGATCTGCGCCTCGACGCCGGGGACCATCCGGCCGGCGGAATGCAGGCGTGCCCGGATCGCCGGATCGTCCGATGACAGCGCGGCCCGGTGATCGTCCGGCCCGAGCAGGGCGATGGTGGAACTGGTCTCGGTAAGGCCGTAGGCGTTGACGAACCCGGTGTCGGGGAAGCAGCGCAGCGCCGCCTCGAGAACGGTGGCCGGCATCCGCGCACCGCCGTACGCCAGTGAGCGGAGCGTGGGCACGTCGGCCGGTCGCCCGTCCAGGTGCTCCACGATGCGCGCGAGCATCGTCGGGACGAGCATGGCCGACGTGACGCCCTCCTCGCGCACCAGCCGCAGCCAGCCCTCGGGGGTGAAGTTCCCGAGGTGGATCATCCGGCGTCCGGCGTAGACGTTGCTGAGCACCGAGCCGACGCCCGCGACATGATAGGGCGGCACGCTGATCAGGACCGCGTCGGCCGCGTCGGCGGTGCCGAACTCCACCGTCTGCAGGATGTAGCTCGTCAGGTGCCGGTGGCGCAGCACCGCGGCCTTGGGCGCCGCCGTCGTACCGCTGGTGAACAGCAGGACCGCCGGGTCGTCCTCGGAGACCTCAAGGCCTTCGGCGGGCTCGGCCGCCAGGCCCTTCTCCAGGAGTTCCGACGTGGCCATGACCTCGGTGCCGGCCGCGGCGAACACCTCGGCGAAGTCCTCGTCCGCGATCACCAGCGGATGCTCGGTCCGGCCCAGCAGATCGGTGAGGGCCTCCGCCGACAGCCGGTAGTTCACCGGCACGAGCGGCACGCCGGCCAGGGCGGCGCCGAAGAGCACCACGGGAAAGGCGGGCCCGTTGACGCCGGCGAAGACGAGCTCCCGGGCTCAGCTCGAGCGGACGATGTTCGCCACGCCCGCCGCGGTCCGCTGCAACAGCGCGTAGCTCATCCCCGTCGCCCGGCGGCCGGTGGCGGCGCGCTCAGGGCCGCCGGCCACAGCCATCTCCAGCAGCATCGCGATGTTCAAAGCTCAGTTCCTTCCGCTGCGGACCCTCGAGGTGCCCGCGGTCCGGGCACTGGACAGCTAATCACTTATTACGTTAGATCTTTACTATCATTCACGGAAGGCGCCAAGATGCGATTCATCTACCAGTTCCCGCCCCGCGCGGTGAAGCACTACGAGCGGTGGACTGCCGGCCACGAGCTCGCCGAGGTCGCCGTCGCAGCCGAAGAGGCGGGCTTCGACATGGTCTCGATGACGGATCATCCCTTCCCCGAGCAGCGCTGGCTCGACAACGGCGGTCATCACTCGCTGGACCCTTTCGTGGCGCTGTCGTTCATGGCGCAGGCGACCTCACGGCTCCGGCTGCTCACCGCCCTGCTCGTCGCGGGCTACCGGAATCCCTACCTCGCGGCCAAGTCGATCGCCAGCCTGGACCTGCTGTCCGGTGGCCGCCTCGTGGTGGGCATGGGAGCGGGTTACCTGAAGCCCGAGTTCGCCGTGCTGGGCGCGGACTTCGCCGAGCGCGGCCCGCGATTCGACGAGGCGTTGTCGGCGATGAAGGCCGCGTGGACGGGCGAGCCGGTCGAGCACGACAGCCCCTCCTTCCCCGCGCACGGCCACATTCAGCTGCCCAGGCCCGCCCAGCGACCACACCCGCCGATCTGGATCGGCGGCAACAGCAGGGCCGCCCGTCGCCGGGTGGCCGAGTCGGCGGACGGCTGGATGCCGTTCCAGCAGGGCCCGGAGATGGCGAGCATCACCGGAACGCCCGCACTGGACTCCGTCGACGTCCTCGCCGGCCACATCGCCGAGATCCGCAAGGCTCGGGTGGAGGCGGGCCGCACCGCCGACATCGACGTCTGCTGGGCGCCTTCGGTACATGCAGGCGAAGATCAACTGCATGCGCTGGCGGAGAGCGTCCCCGGGTACGAGGCCGCAGGCATCACGTTCATCCTGATCGAGTCCCAGGCGCGCGGCTTCGGCGCCTGCCTCACCGAGTTGGAACTCCTCCGCGACTACCTGCCACATCCAGCTCCTCGTTGAAGCGCGTTGAGATCACGATCTTGCCGAAGGCCTGGCGGGTGGTCACTTGGTCCAGGGCGGCGGCCACTTCTGGTGATCTGCCGGATGCGGCTCTTGAGATCTTCCGTGCCGTAGGCGATCCCCGCGTCCGCCCCGAGTTCTTCGCAGATCCGCAACCGCTCGGCGACGGGGTCGGGAAGCTCACGTACGACGACGGTGGACGGCGGGCCGTAGACCTCGCATCGGGCGGCCCTCATCGCGGGTGGCCAGAGACGGGAAGGATCACTAGTGGGAACATCATTCTCAGTATAGTGTTCTCAGAATCAGCCTCTAAAACAGAGCGGGGGTGCACATGGAGGGCCCAGAGCCGGTGGTGCGCGGGGGGACCCGGCTGCGTCGGCGACCGTCCCCTGGCAGGCAGGCGCGTTACGACGACGAGGTCCGGCGGCTGATCGAGGCGGCCCAGACCGTGATGCGCCGGTGCGGCACCGCGGAGGCGCCGAGGGTCGCCGACATCCTGCACGAGGCCGGTCTGTCCAACCAGGCGTTCTACCGCCACTTCCGGGGCCGGGACGACCTGGTCGTGGCCACCTTCGAACACGGCCTGATCACACTGTTCGAGTACCTGTCCCATCAGGTGGCCAAAGAGCACACCGCCGAGGGCCGGATCAGGGCCTGGGTCTCCGGTGTTCTGGTGCAACTGGTCGATCCGGAGCTGGTCGAGCTCACCCGGGCGATCTTCTGGAACGTGAACCGGCTCCCCACCGGGAGATCCGAGCTGGAGGCGGCCAACAGCGAGCGGATCCGGGGATTGCTGGTCGCCACGCTGCGCGAGGGAGGGTCAC
>JAOPYO010000213.1 GCA_025964575.1 Actinomycetes bacterium | reverse complement strand
CGATGGCCGGCAGGACAGTGCTCGTCACCGGTGGCACCGGAGGCATCGGCAGGGCGACCGCCCTGGGCCTGGCCACGATGGGTGCGCACCTCGCGATCACCGGCCGGGACCGCGGGCGCACCGAGGGCGCGGCTCGCGAGATCCGCGCAGCCGGCGGCGCGGAGGTGGACGTGTTCGTTGCGGACCTGTCCTCCCAGTCGGAGGTGCGGCGGCTGGCCGACGAGGTACTCCAGAGCCTTTCCCGGATCGATGTGCTGGTCAACAACGTCGGGGGGTACTGGAACACCCGGCACGTCACCGCTGACGGGCTCGAGCGCACCTTCGCCCTCAACCATCTCGCGCCGTTCCTGCTCACCAACCTGCTCCTCGACCGGCTGAAGCACAGCGCCCCGGCCCGCGTGGTCACGGTCTCTTCCAACGTGCAGGCCATGGGGCGAATCGGCTTCGACGACCTCCAGGGCGAACGGTCCTACTCCGGCGCACGGGCCTACAACCAGTCCAAGCTCGCCAACGTCCTGTTCACCTACGAGTTGGCCAGGAGGCTGCAGGCCACCTCCGTCACCGCCAACGCGCTGCATCCCGGCGTGGTGCGCACATCTTTCGGAGCCGAGGACCCCGGTGGCGTCCAGCGACTGTTCACCCCATTCATGCGGCCTTTCATGAAGGCCCCGGCCCGGGGCGCCGCCACGTCAATCCACGTGGCTTCCGCTCCCGATCTCGAGCAGGTGACGGGCCGCTACTTCGCCAACAGCAAACCCAAGAGATCCTCCAAGCGCAGCTACGACGAGGCCGCTGCGGCACGGCTCTGGCAGGTGAGCGCCGATCTGGTCGGCCTGACCGCTCCAGCGACCACTTCGTGATCATGTGGTTGGCTGCACGCGGCGCTTGTTTCCAGCGCCGGCAAGCGCGACGGCCGAGGTTGACGTGGGCCGACCGGGCGTTGATCGCCTCGCTGATCAGCGTGATCCCCAAGGCTCGGCAGGCGGCCTGATCAACGAATACAACCACGCCGCGTAGACCAACGCGAGAAACCGCAGTTCAGTCCCCCGAAACCGGGTTTCCGCACCCCACAGGCGGAGAAGGCCCTCGACCTCCAACCGGACATCGTGCTGATGGACGTCCGGATGCCCGAGGTCGACGGCGTCGAGGCTACCCGCCGCATCTGCTCCAGCGGGGTCGGCCCAGTCGCGGCGCGCATAGCACGCGCGCCGTCACCGACCAGGCGAAGTCTCGTGGTGAGCGTGCTGGAGAGCAGAGAGCCGCAGCACGGTGACCGCGCGGGGCGCCAGGACGACGGCGTCGACGGATCGTGAACGATCCCCCAGCAGGTCGACTCCGGGTACCGGGAGCGCGACGGAGGCCGGCTCGCCGCCGTGGTTCAGCAGGAACAGGTAGGAGTGCTCCGCACCGCTGCGTACGACGGCCTGCACGCCGGCCGGCAGATCGGGCAGCACGGGACCCGCGCCCGCGTCCGCACGCGCGAGGTCGAGCAGTGTTCGCATCGCCATGGGTTCCGGCCGGGTGCCCAGATACCACGCGACGCCGGCGCCGTACTCGTGTCGCGTGACCGCCGGCCGTCCGGCGAGCTCACCGTCGGCGAAGGCGGCGACGACCTGGGCGCCCTCCGTCTCGATCCATTCCGACCAGATCGTCGCGCTGTGCCGCTCGCCCGCCAGGTCCAGCTGTACCGTCCCGTCCACGGGCAGCGGCCAGAACTCGTCGACCCGCAGCCCGAGGACGTCGCGCAGTGGTGCCGGATATCCACCCAGGTAGGCGCGCTCGCATTCGTCGACGATGCCGGAGAAGAACGACACGACGAGGCAGCCGCCGGCCTCCACATAGCGGGTCAGCCGGACCGCGACGTCCGCGGACATCAGATAGAGGTTCGGAACGACGACCATCGCGTACCCGGAGAGGTCAACGGTCGGCGGGACCACGTCACAGGTCACGTGCGCGTCGAAGAGAGGTGCGTAGTGCGCTCGGTGCGTCTCCAGCAGATCGAGGACGCCAGGGTGGGCGTCGCCTTCCACGGCGCGCCAGCTGTCCCAGTCGTGCAGCACCGCGACCTCGGCGTGCACCCGGGTGCCGGCCAGTTCGGCGACGCCCGCGAACTCCCGGCCCAGCGCCTGGACCTCCCGGTGGATCCGGGTGTCGGCCCCGCCGTGCGGCACCATCGCGGAGTGGAACTTCTCGGCGCCGCCGACAGCCTGGCGCCACTGGAAGAACATCACCGCGTCGGCGCCCTGGGCGACGGCCTGCCAGCTCCACAAGCGCATCGTCTCGGGTGGCTTGGGCGCGTTGCGTTCGCGCCAGTTGACCGCGCCGGGCGCCTGTTCCATCAGTAGCCACGGCTGCCCCGACCGGGCGGATCGGATCAGGTCGTAGCCGAAGGCCGCGTCGACGTGGGCGCGCGGGTCGTAGGGGTCGGGGTAGCTGTCGAGGCTCACCACGTCCTGTTCCGCGGCCCACTTGTAGGAGTCGATCGGCTTGTGCACCAGGCCGGTGAAGTTGGTGGTGACAGGCACGTCCGGTGAGTGCCCGCGGATGATGTCGCGCTCGGCGAGGTAGCAGGCCAGGATCGCGTCGTCGCTGAAGCGGGCGAAGTCGAGACGCTGGGCCGGGTTGGCGAAGGTCGGCGTGGTACGAGGTGGGAAGATCTCCGCCCAGTCGTCGTAGCGCTGGGACCAGAAGGTCGTGGACCATGCCCGGTTGAGCGCGTCGATCTCGCCATAGCGCTCCCGCAGCCAGCGCCGGAATTCCGCCGCGGACACATCGCAGAAGCACTGACGGGTGTGGCAGCCGTACTCGTTGCCGATGTGCCAGATCCGCAGGGCCGGATGCCCGGCGTAGCGGGCGGCCACCTGTTCGACCAACCGGCCGGCATGGTCGCGGTAGACCGGGCTGGAGGGGCAGTAGTGCTGCCGCGAGCCCGGCCACAGCCTCGTGCCGTCGGGTCGCACGGGAAGGATCTCCGGGTGCAGATGAGACAGCCACGGCGGTGGGGAGGCGGTCATGGTCGCGAGGCTCGCGCTGATGCCGGCGTCGGCCAGGTCGTCCATGACCTGGTCGAACCAGCCGAAGTCGTATGCACCCGGCCGAGGCTCGACGCTCGCCCAGGAGAAGATGCCGACCGTGACCAGGGAGACCCCGGCCTCGACCATGAGCGTCATGTCCTCGGCCCGCACTGAGGGGGACCACTGCTCGGGGTTGTAGTCGCCACCGAAGAGGATCTTCGGGAGGTTCGGGATCTGGTGGGGCTCGGTCATGCTGGATGCTCTCCTCGGTGTGCCCGGCGCGTGACGCGCGGACCATCCCGGACGTGGACGTCCTCTGTCGTGGCCGAGGCCGTGGGTCGCCACGGCGTCGAACGTGCGGTGCGGGTACGGAGGAGGCGCCCGCCGTCGTTGGGCGGGCGCCTCCTGCCGGTCAGCCGACGGTCTCCATGGAGAGCCGAAGCCCGAGCCGGCCGCCGATCGGCTGGTTGCGCGACTCGATCAGGCCGAGTTCGGTGGCGGACAGCGCGCGCTTGTAGACGCGCACCTCGTCGAGGCTGCCGCGGAACCGGTCCACGCCGTCCACTCGCTGTCCGACGTGGATTCCCTGCACGCCGAACTCCTTGCCCTCGGTCACCGAGCCCGGCGGGACGGCGGCCGAACCGACCACCGTCCCGTCGACGCGCAGCACGAACTGCCCGTCAACGCGTTGGAGCACGACGTGGTGCCACTGTCCGTCGTTGTAGGCGCTCGCCGACTGCACGGTGATGTTGAACCGGTCGACCATGATCAACGCTCGGATCCGGTTCGAGGCCGGCTCCGCCCGCAGCCACAGCTGCGGGGTGGTGCCGCTGCCCGTCCGGTACGCCCAGAGCAGCGAATGGTTACCGGTTGTGGCCGAGTAGCGGAACCACGTCATCATCGTGAAGTCGTCGCCGCCGACGTCGATCGACTCATCGAACGGCACCTCGACACGGTCGTCCACGCCGTCCAGGGCCAGTCCGTTCCCGAAGCGGCCGGGCACCGTCTGCGCTCCGCCGCGGACATAGGCGGCGTTGCGGGCGGGGGAGACGTCGGGAGTCTTCGGACCCGGAGCCGGAGGCCCGGGAACGCCCGGGGGCGTGCCGTTGGGGGTGGCGAGGTAGGCCTCGTTGAAGCGCGCCCAGCGGATCGTCTCGTACGGCGTGGACACCCCCGCCTCGTAGTAGAGCCCGATCTGGTCACCGTCGAGCTTGACCATGTCGGAGTACCCCGAAGGCCCCCACCAGAAGACCTTGCCCTTCTCCCAGGGCTGCCAGGTCCGGCCCTCATCGTAGGACGAGCGCACCGACATCGCCTCCCGGGCCACCGGATGCGCGGGCGCCGACAGAAGGATGCGGTTGTTCGCGTCCCCCTGGTCGGTCGCGTGCAGGCGCAGCGTCGAGGCCTGCACGTCAGCCATCGAGAGGTCCAGAGTCTTGAACGGCTTGTCGAACGTCTCGCCGCCGTCGCTGCTGATCGCGTACGCCCGGTGTCCCGGATCGGTGCCGCGCTCACGGGCGAGCGCGTAGATCCGGCCGTCGTTCAACTCGACGACGGTGACCTCCTGGGCGATGATCGTGCCGTCACTGAAGGAGCTCGTCGCGCCGATGTGCCAGGTCTGGCCGCTGTCGTCGCTGTAGAGCAGGTGCGTGCCGTAGACGTGCGGCTTCACGCCGTCGTAGGTCTCGTAGCTGGCGCCGACGATCAGCCGTCCGGCGTGCGCGCCGCGGGTGAGCTGGATGCCGTGCATCGGGCCCGTCGCATACCAGAAGTTCCACTCGGGCCGCTTGCCCTCGGTCATCTCGCGAGGCGCGGACCAGGTGGCGCCGTTGTCGTCGCTGACCTGCACGTAGGGGTCGCGGTCGCAGCCGTTGGGGCAGGGCGCGGGCCCGTTGTGGGTGCTCACCAGGACGATGCGGCCGGTGCGCTGGTCCACGATCGGCACCGGGTTGCCGTGCGTCGAGCCGTTGCCCTCGGAGACCACCTGCAGCGGCTCCCACGTGCGCCCGCCGTCCGATGAGCGCCGCAGGACCAGGTCGATGTCCTCGTCGTCGCCGCAGTCCTTGACGCGTCCCTCGGCGAAGGCCAGCACCACGCCGTTGGCCGCGCGGACCACCGCCGGAATGCGGAAGCAGGCGTAGCCGAACTGGTTCTGCTTGAACAGAACCTGCTCGTCGATGGATGGTGCGGCCGCCGGGGCGGACTCGGCGACCGCCGGACCGGCGAGTGCACCCGTGAGCACCGCGGCGAGGATCAGAGCGATCCATCGCCGGGCGGCTCGGCGGCGGCCCGGCGGCTTCTCAGGCGCGTACTTCATGTCGTGCCCTCCTGGAAGAGAAGTGACTGGCGGACATCCTATGTCGGACGTGGGATGTCCACTAGAGGGCAATCTCGCCGTATAAAACACGTCCCTTGACGCGGCAGATACGTGCAATTAACGTCGCCGAAACGTAGGACATCCTATGTCTAGGAAAGGATCAAGGAGTATGCCAGCACTCAATCGCGGTACCGCCCTCGCCGCTGTCCTAGCAGCCGGGCTCGTGGCCGCCACCGCCGGCACGACGTCTGCCTGGGCCGGTTCGGGCGGGCAGCAGTGCGCGGCGTCCGTGCCGTACACCTCGGGCACCGAGGGTTACAGCGCGTTCCGCATCCCGGCGGTCGTCGCCACGAAATCCGGCGACCTGCTGGCCTTCGCCGAGGGCCGGTTCTCCGGGCTCGCCGACGCCGGCAACATCGACACCGTGGTGAAGCGGTCGACCGACGGCGGATGCACGTGGAGTTCGCTGAAGGTCGTCCAGGACAGCGGGGACAACACCTCCGGCAACCCGACGCCCGTCGTGACGGAAAGCGGCCGCGTCGTGCTGGTGACCAACTACAACGCGGGCACCGCCACGGAGGCGACGATCCTGCGCGGCCAGGTAACGGCCGAGCAGAGCCGGCGCGTCTTCGTGCAGTACAGCGACGACGAGGGCGGCACCTGGACCGCGCCACGCGAGATCACCGCGGACACCAAGCTCGGCAACTGGCGCTGGTATGCGACGGCCCCCGGCCACGCGACCAGGCTGACACACGGCCAGCACGCCGGCCGGCTCGTGGTCCCGGCGAACCACTCGATCGCACCGCCGGCGGGTTCCACCGATCTCGGTTCGGAGGCGAAGTACTACGGCGGGCACTCCCTCTACAGCGACGACGACGGCCAGACGTGGCACATCGGCTATGTGGACGACAACCCCGACGGTTACATCAACGTCAACGAGACGACGGCCACGGAGCTGCCCGACGGTCGCGTCTACTTCAACACCCGCGACCACAACGGCACCGCGCCGGGCAACCGGGCCGACGCCTACAGCCTGGACGGCGGCGAGACCCTGCGAGAGCCGTTCCGTCCGCAGACCACGTTGGCCGGCCCGGTCGTCGAGGGCAGCGTCCTGCAGCTGAGAGGGCCCAAGGCGCCGCTGCTCTACGCCGGCCCGGCGGATCCGGCCAGCCGCGCCGCCATGACGCTCCGGACCAGCACCGATCAGGGCGGCACCTGGCGATCGGCGCTCGTCCTGTCGGGGCTGCCCGCCGCGTACTCGGACCTGGTGCAAGTCGACGCCAACACCGTCGGCGTACTCTACGAGACCGGAAACTCCGGCCCCAACGAGACGATCACCTTCCGCCGCATCCCGGTGCGCGACCTGCGATGACCCGCCCGTGGTGCGTGCCGCAAGGCGCGCACCACGCCGCGCGGCGATGAGCCCCGACGGGGCACGGCGGTGGCTGGGCTGAGGAGCCTAGGGAGCTTGCGACCGGAGCGACGAGGGAAGCCGCCGCCTCAAGACGCCCCGAGCCGCCGAGCGGAACGAGGCAATTCAAGCCAGTCAGCTCTGGCCGAGGCGGGCGAGCCGCGAGCGTACGCCGGCGAAGTGCGCGCGCATCGCCGTCTCGGCGGCCGCTCGATGCCCGGTGATGACGGCAGTGTAGATGTCGCGATGTTTGCGGGCGACGTCGGCGGGGGCCTCGTCGGGTGTGCCGAGATCGTCGCGGAGCTGGTGGTAGACCTCCCAGAACGCGCCGAGGAGCTGGCCCACGAGCGGGTTTCCGAGCGGCTTGTAGAGCAGGTCGTGGAAGAGCCGGTCGGTCTCCGGAGGAATGGCCCCGACCAGCGCCTCGGCCTCCATCTGCTCGACGACGTCGCGGACCGGGGACAGGACCGTGGCCAGGTCGGTGTCGCGATGCAGGTCGATCAGGCGCTGCACCAGCCCGCCCTCCAAGACCTCCCGGATCTCGATGAGGTGGCGGAGGTGGTTGCGCTCGTCCTGCAGCGCGATGCGGCTGTGGAAGGCCAGTTCGTCGACCAGGCCGCTCAGCGACATCCGGCCGACGAACATGCCGAAGCCATGGCGGATGTCGACGATGCCGACGGCCTGGAGGGCCTTGAGGGCCTCCCTGACCGAGTTGCGGCCGATGCCCAGCTCATCCATCAGCTCGGATTCGGTCGGCAGGGAATCTCCAGCGGCCAGCCCGCGCCGCAAGATGATGTCCTTGACTGCCTCCTGCACCTCGACCGCGCGGCTCAGCCGGCGGCCGCGAGCAGCGGGAAGGTGCTTGGCGGGCGCGTCGGGGCGCTGGCCGGGCACGTTGGCGGCGTGACGATCATCCTGAAACATAACGGACATCTCCTGGTCATTTGCTCTTGACCGGGGACGGAAGTCGACCCTAGCCTCCACTCTACTGGACGTGGGATGTCGGACGTCCAATTTCCCGCATGCAAAAAACCGCAGTTCCCCCCGAACCCAGATCCTCCAGGAGGCACCGTGAGCGCCCCGGATTCCCGGCCCGTCGTCAGCCGCCGCGACTTTCTGCGCTACAGCGGGACGGTGAGCGCCGCGGCGGCCATCACCGCCGCCCTCTCCGCCTGCAGCGGCCCTGCGTCGACCAGTTCGGCCGGCGCCGGCGGGGACAAGGACCTCGTCACTGCCGTCATCGGATACGGCAACGACCAGAGCTGGGACCCGACCATGACGGCGTCGGCCTTCACGATGGCCGGCATCAACCACATCTACGAGGGTCTGGTGGACACCGACCCGATCACCCGCGCCCCGTATCCGGCGCTCGCCACCGCGCTGCCGACCGACACCTCCGCGACCACGTGGAAGTTCACGCTGCGCCAGGGTGCCAAGTGGCACGACGGGCAGCCGGTCACCGTCGACGACGTGCTGTTCACCTTCGAGCGGATCCTCGATCCGAAGGCCCTGCTGGCCTACTCCTTCTTCGCGACCTGGCTGAAGGAGGCGCGCAAGGTCGATGACACCAGCGTCGAGCTGGTCCTCAAGTTCCCGTTCCCGGACGCGCTCCCGCGGCTGGGCATCGCGAAGATCATGCCTAAGCACGTCTTCGGGGTCGCGGGCGGCTGGGACGCGGCCAAGGGCGGCAAGGCCGTCGGCTCCGGTCCCTACAAGATGACGGCGCACAACCCGAAGTCCAACACCACCTTCGAGGCGTTCGCGGACTACAACGGCCCGCGCAAGCCCTCGATCAAGAAGATGAACTGGCTGTCCATCGTGGACGCCTCCGCCCGGGTCGCGAAGATCTCCGGCGCCAGCGCAGAGGCCCAGATCGCCGACAACGTCCCGTACGCCAACATCGACCAGCTCCGCAAGGCCGGGCTGACCGTCGAGGGCGGCAAGGGTATGAACCACATGTTCCTGATGTTCAACACCGGCCTGAAGCCGTTCGACGACGTACGGGTCCGCCAGGCGCTGCTCTACGCGATCGACACCCAGAAGATGATCGACGTGGCGCTCAAGGGGCACGGCACCCCGGCCAGCAGCTTCCTCAATGAGCAGAACCCGGCCTACGCCAAGGCGAAGACCGTCTACGCCTACGACCCGGACAAGGCGAAGGCACTGCTCAAGGAGGCCGGCGTCAGCAATCTGTCGATCACGCTGATGGCGGTCAACGTCAGCTGGATCGCCGACTGCCTGCCCACGATCGCGAACTCCTGGCAGGCGATCGGCGTCAAGACCGCCCTGGAGCCGCAGGACACCGCCGCGCTGTTCACCAAGATGGACCAGTCGCAGTCCTACCAGGTGGTCGCGGCGGCCTCGAACCCGAACCAGTTCGGTCTCGACCCCGACCTGATCCTGCGCTACAACTACACGTCCGGCGGCACCTGGATGAAGTACACCAAGTGGGACTCCAGCTCCGACGCCAAGGCCCTCTTCAAGCTGATGGACAAGGCCGCCGAGGAGACCGATCCGGCCAAGAAGTTCAAGCTCATCCGTGAGTACATGGACATCATCGCCGAGCAGGCCGTGCTCTACCCGGTCGTGCACACCGAGCTGATGACCGCCTGGAACCCCAAGAAGCTCACCGGAATTCGCGCGCAGGCCTACCCCGGCTTCAACCTCCTGCAGGCCAAGCGCCTGTGATCCACGCTCGCGGCGCCGGGAGATGTCCCGGCGCCGCGCCGGCCCTCCCTCGACCCGACTCATCCAGGAGCACCCAGTGGCAGTGATCGCCAGAATGCTGGTGCGCCGTGTACTCATCCTGATCCCGCTGTTGCTGGGCGTCATCCTGCTTGTCTTCATCGTCATGCAGTTCTCCGACAACAAGCCGGAGTACGCCTACTTCCAGGGTGCCAATCCGACCCGGGAACAGATCCACCAGTTCCAGTTGGAGAACGGCCTGCTCGATCCGCTGCCGTTGCGCTACGTGCACTTCGTCGGCGATCTGCTCCACGGTGACATGGGCACTAGTGTGCTCACCAAGGCGCCCGTGCTCGACTCGGTGGTCACCGCGCTGCCGCTGACGCTGCAGCTGACCTTCCTCGGCGTGATCATCGCCGTGGTGCTGGGCCTGATCTTCGGCGTCACCGCGGCGATCTTCCGGGATCGCTGGCCGGATCAGCTGATCCGGATGGTGTCGCTGATCGGCGTCGCCGCGCCTTCGTTCTGGCTGGCGTTGTTGATGATCCAGTGGTTGGCGGTCGACCGCGGCTGGTTCCCGACCAGCGGCTATATCAATCCCGGGGACTCGCTGAGCGGCTGGCTACGGTCGCTGACCCTGCCCGCGCTGTCGTTGTCGTTGCCCGTCGCGGCCTATCTCACCAGGATCATCCGTACCTCGATGGTCGAGGAGCTCGACAAAGATTACGTGCGCACCGCGATCGGCAGCGGCCTTCCGCCGATCGTCGTGGTGGGACGCAACGTGCTGCGCAACGCGCTGATCAACCCGCTCACCGTGCTGGGCCTGCGGGTCGGTTACCTGCTCGGCGGCGCGGTGGTCATCGAGACCATCTACTCGCTGCCCGGCATGGGCCAGCTCATGATCACTGCGGTGCGCAACGGCGATCCCGCCGTGGTGCAGGGCGTGGTGCTCACGATCGCGACCGGCTTCGTCGTGGTGAATCTCGTCGTGGACATCCTCTACCTGCTGGTCAACCCCCGACTCAGGAGCGCCGCATGATGCGTAGCGGACTCGCGAAAAGACTGTCCCTGGCGGGCATCGGCTTCCGGCGGCTCGGCCCGTCGTCGTGGATCGCCCTGGGCGTCGTGGCGGCGATCGTCCTCGCCGCCGTTTTCGCCTCGGTCCTGGCTCCGCACTCCCCGTATGTGCAGGAGGCGACGGGCGGGGGTCCCAGCTCGTCACACTGGATGGGCCTGGACAGCTCCAACCGCGACATCCTTACCCGGCTGCTCTACGGCGCGCGCTGGTCGCTGATCATCGGCCTCGGCGCGACGGCGATCGCGCTCTTCGTCGGCGCGCTGATCGGTGCCATCGCCGCGACCTCCCGCAAGTCGGCCGACGAGTCGGCCATGCGCATTCTCGACGTGATCATGGCGTTCCCGGGGATCGCGCTCGCCGCGGTGCTGGTAGCGGTGTTCGGTGGCAGCATCACCGTGCTGGTGCTGGCGATCGCCTTCCTCTACATGCCGTCGTTCGCCCGGGTGGTAAGGGCGAACGTGCTCGCCCAGTACGAAGAGGACTACGTGGCGGCCGAGCGGGTCATCGGGGCGCGCGCGCCGCACATCCTGCTCAAGCACGTGGCGATCAACTGCGCCGCGCCGATCCTGGTGTTCTGCACAGTGATGGTGGCCGACGCGATCGTCTTCGAGGCGTCGTTGTCGTTCATCGGCGCGGGCGTCCGCCCACCGGACCCCTCCTGGGGCAGTGTCATCGCCGACGGCCGCAATATGGTGCTGCTGGGCGGATGGTGGGCCACCGTCTTCCCCGGGCTGCTGATCCTGGCGACGGTGCTCGCGCTCAATGTCCTGGCCGAGGGCATCTCCGACGCCTGGGCCGCGCCGGTCGCGCGCCGGACGGGCACCGCGGGGAAGGACGGTGAGGACGACGCCCTCGAGCAGGCGACTCCCGGCTCGGGCGAGATCACCGAGCTGACCGGGCTCGCCGAGGCCGCGCGCCGCCTCGCCGGGCTGGCCCGGCCGCTGCCGCAGGGCGAGCCGATCCTGCGGGTGAAGAACCTGGCCATCGGCTTCGAGGGCCGCCACGACGGCGTCGACATCGTCGACGGGATCTCCTTCGACGTCCGCCCCGGCGAGGTGCTCGGCATCGTCGGCGAGTCAGGCTGCGGCAAGTCGCTGACCGCGCTGACCGTCATGGGACTGCAGCCCCGGGAGGCTCGCGTGGGCGGTGAGATCCGCTTCGACGGCAAGGATCTGCTGACGCTGCCCCGGGCGGTCCGGCGACGGCTACTCGGCCACGACATGGCGATGATCTACCAGGACGCACTGTCGTCGCTCAACCCCGCGATGACCATCAAGGCCCAGCTCAAACAGGTGGTCCGGCGTGGTGGCCGGCGTACCCCGACGGAGCTGCTGGAGCTGGTGGGGCTCGACCCTGCGCGTACCCTCTCGTCGTATCCACACGAGCTGTCCGGCGGGCAGCGGCAGCGGGTCCTGATCGCGATGGCCCTGTCCCGTGAGCCCAAACTGATCGTCGCGGACGAGCCGACTACGGCGCTGGACGTGACCGTGCAGGCCCAGGTGATCCAGCTGCTCCTGCGGCTGCGCCAGGAGCTGGGCTTCGCCCTGATCCTGGTCTCGCACGACCTGGCGCTGGTCGCGGACGTGACCGACCGGGTCGTGGTGATGTACGGCGGGCAGATCGTCGAAACCGGTGTGACCGCCACCCTGGTCGGCGCGCCCGCGCACCACTACGCCCGCGGCCTGCTGGGCTCGGTGCTGTCGCTGGAGTCCGGCGAGGCACGCCTCGCCCAGATCCGTGGCG
Organism: Actinomycetes bacterium; assembly: GCA_025964575.1. Taxonomy (GTDB): domain Bacteria; phylum Actinomycetota; class Actinomycetes; order Streptosporangiales; family Streptosporangiaceae; genus Actinomadura_E. The sequence continues at coordinate 9,364 of JAOPYO010000213.1, read as the reverse complement.
TGGTGCCCTCTCCCGCCGACTTCCCGGACGGCTGCCGTTTCGCCGACCGGTGCCCAATGGTGACGGAGGTCTGCCGGGCGGAGACACCTCACCTGGAGGGCGGGGGCCGCCACCACTCGGTGGCCTGCCACCATCCGGCGCTCGACATCACGGCCCCTGCATCCGCCGCCGGCGCGGGCTCCGCGCCGGCCGATCCCGCGGAGAGACGATGACCGCGCAAGCCGCCAAGCCCCTCGTCGAACTCGCCGACGTCCATGTGGTGCACAAGGCGCGCTCCGGCGGCCTGTTCACCCGCGACCGCGTGTACGCGCTCACCGGGGCGGATCTGAGCATCGAGGAGGGGGAGACCGTCGGTGTCGTGGGCGAATCAGGTTGTGGCAAGTCCACGCTCGCGAAGGTCCTGGTCGGACTGCAGAGACCGACCGCCGGCACGGTCTACTTCGAGGGGCAGGACATCAGGTCGATGTCGAACTCCGCGCGCCGCACGGCGATCGGGGCGAACATCGGCATGATCTTCCAGGACCCCGCGACGGCGCTCAACCGGCGGGTGCCCGTACGGCAGGTGCTTCGCGACCCGCTCGACGTGCACGACGCGGGCACCGGGCGAGAGCGCGATGAGCGCGTCCGTGAGCTGCTCCACCTCGTGGGATTGCCCGCGAGCGTCGCGGACCTGTTGCCCGGCCAGATCTCCGGTGGCCAGCGCCAGCGCGTCGCGATCGCCCGGGCGCTGGCACTGCGACCGAGGCTGCTGATCGCCGACGAGCCGACCAGCGCGCTGGACGTCTCGGTGCGCGCGCAGATCCTCAACCTGCTGCTCGACCTGAAGCAGCAGCTGGGCCTCGCCGTGGTCTTCGTCTCGCACGACATCCAGACGGTACGCCGGATGAGCGACCGGGTCGTGACGATGTATCTCGGGCGGATCGTGGAGCAGACCCTGGCCGAGGCGGTGCCCGCCCGTGCCCGCCATCCGTACACTCGCGCACTGTTCTCGGCCACGCCCGGCCTGCTCTCGCCGGTCGATCCGATCCCGCTGACCGGACCTGTCCCGTCCGCGACCCGGCCTCCGAGCGGCTGCCCGTTCCGCACGCGGTGCTGGAAGGCCGACGACGTCTGCGCCGAGGAGATGCCGGCGGCGCGGAGCGACGGCGAAGACCACCTTTTCCGATGCCATCACCCGATTCTCGACGGCGCGACCGACGTCGAACTGATCAGCCAAGCACAGGAGCGTATATGACCAACGCCACCGCGATATCTGGTGTCATCCCCCCGGTGTGCACACCTCTCACCCCTGAGTTCGAGGTCGACACCGTTTCCTTGACGCGGCTGGTGGATCATCTCCTGGACGGTGGGGTCGACGGGCTGTTCATCCTGGGTTCCTCGTCGGAGGTCGCCTTCCTGCCCGACGGGCACCGCAAGGTGGTGCTCGACACCGTCGTCGGGCACGTCGGGGGCCAGGTTCCGGTCCTGGCGGGCGTCATCGACATGACCGCGCCGAGGGTGGTCGACCATGTGCGGACGGCGGTGGCGGCGGGCGCCGACGGCATCGTGGCCACCGCGCCCTTCTACACCCGTACTCATCCCGCAGAGATCGCGATCCATTTCCGGACGATCGCGGCTCAGGCGGGTGTCCCGTTGTACGCCTATGACCTGCCGGCCTCCGTGCACAGCAAGCTCGGCGCGGACCTGCTGCTGGAGCTGGCCGCCGAGGGAGTGCTCGCCGGGCTCAAGGACTCCAGCGGCGATGAGAGCGGGCTGCGCGAGGTGATCATCGGCCGCCGCGACCGCGGCATTCCGTCGTTCTCCGTGCTCACCGGCTCGGAGCTGACCGTCGACTCCGCGCTGTGGATGGGCGCGGACGGCGTCGTTCCGGGGCTCGGCAACGTGGATCCGCACGGTTACGTCCGGCTGCTGCGCGCCGCGTCGAAGGGCGACTGGGCGGCCGCGCGGACGGAGCAGGAACGGCTGCTCCACCTGTTCAGGCTGGTGAACGTCGGTGGGCCGCACATGGGCCGCAGCTCTTCGGCGCTCGGCGCGTTCAAGGCGGCCCTCTTCCTTCGGGGCATCATCGCTCATCCGACCACCGCGCTGCCGCAGATCCCGCTCGACGCCGACGAGATCGCCCGGGTCGGCGAGCATCTGGCCGACGCCGAACTGGGGTGACGGCCAGGAATATTACCCATAGGGCGGTACGAAGATCATGGCCAACCTAAAGTCGGACAGGACACAAGAGACACAGCCGGACACGGCGCTGTGCGAGCGCTGACCGCGGGCACCCTCACCGGAACATGGGCGACGGTTCTGTTGCCCATCGGTGAGGACGACCGCATCGACTGGGAGGGGCTGAGCGAACAGGTCCACGAACTCGTCGCCGCCGGTGTCGACGGCATCTACACCAATGGCTCGAGCGGTGAGTTCTGGGCGCAGAGCGAGGAGGAGTTCGAGCGGCTGTCCACTGTGGTCGCGGACGCCTGCGAGGGCGCGGGAGTACCGTTCCAGATCGGTGCCGCACATCCGAGCCCGCAGATGGCCCTCCGCCGGCTGTGCCGGGCCAAGGACCTGTCGCCAGGCGCGATCCAGGTGATCCTGCCGGACTGGTTCGCTCCGAGCGACCAGGAGGCCCTGGCCTTCCTGCGCCGCATGGCCGACGAGGCCGCACCGGTGCCGCTGGTGCTCTACAATCCGCCCCATGCCAAGCGAGTCCTGACGGCCTCGGACCAGCTACGGGTGCTCGACGCGGTGCCGGAGATCGTCGGCGTCAAGGTCGCCGACGGTGACCAGGCTTGGTACGACGCCATGGCGCCGGTCAGCGGACGCGTCGCGCTGTTCGTACCCGGTCACCATCTCGCCACGGGGTACGGCCGCGGCGCGGTGGGCGCGTACTCCAACGTGGCGTGCCTGCACCCGCGGGCGGCCGTGCGGTGGTGGAAACAGATCACGACGGACCAGGTGGCCGCCGAGGCGCTCGAGGCACGTTTGCGGACGTTCCTCGGTACTGAGGTGCTGCCGCTCCAACGTCGGTACGGCTACTGCAACGCGGCGCTGGACAAGCTCTTGGCGGCGATCGGCGACTGGGCCGCAGGTGGCACCCGGATGCGATGGCCGTACCAGGGTGTACCGGATACCGACGTACGCAGGCTGCGAGCGGTGGCGCGTGACCAACTGCCCGAGTTCGTCACCTGACCGGTCTCCTTCGCCCTGCCGGTGCCGAAAACCGTGTCACCCCATGCGACCGGTCGGGTGGGCGGTGACACCGCCCAGGTGCAGTTGCAGCAGTACGACGGGCACCTGACCGTGTGCCGGCCAAAACGGCCCGCAGCGCCCGCGTCATCGCCCTGGACCGGACCACCGTGGCGGTGCTGCGCGCCCACCGCACACGGCAGAAACCGAACGACGTGAGTACGGGCAGGGGTACCGCGTCAGCGGTTACCTGTTCACCAACCTCACACAGTCTGGTTACGCACAGCTACTAAGACTGTCGAGGCGGCTCCCGGCTGTACGGCGACCACCGCCGTACAGCCCAGCACCGGCCGACAGCGGCTCGTCGGCCACCATCAGGCCGCCGTTGCTTGCTCTCGCGTCGATCTCGCCGGAGGCCCGCGCCGAGGACACGACGACGCCCTGGAGTACCCCGCCATCGGGGGCCGGGGCGCTCGGCTCGCTGTCCTCACCCGCCACACACGGCACGGTACCGGCTCGCGGGGATATCCCGGCGAGCCTTCCGCCACCCCGGAATTCTGTTACGCCTTGGCCATACGATCATGCGGGCGGGTACTAGATCCGGAATTGCGGGGCCACGGAAGGCACAAAGGGCTACGCTCGCCGCATCCGCCCGAAGTCGCAGCGAAGACCGGAGAAGTGACCCCCGTGACCGACAGTTCGTCCACCCCCGCCGGGCGGGACCCGGCCAGGCTCGACACGAGCGTGGCGCACACGGCCCGGATCTGGAATTACTGGTTGGGCGGTAAGGACAACTACCCCGCCGATCGTGAGGTCGGTGACCAGATTCGTGGGTTCCTTCCCGACATCGTGACCTCCGCCCGGGCCGACCGGGCGTTCCTGGGCCGTGTTGTGCGGTACCTGGTGGAGGAGGCGGGGATCCGCCAGTTCCTCGACATCGGGACCGGTCTCCCGACCGCCGGTAACACCCATGAGGTCGCGCAGGCGATCGCGCCTGAATGCCGCGTCGTCTATGTCGACAACGACCCCCTCGTCCTCGTGCACGCAGCAGCCCTGCTCACCAGCACCCGACCGGGCGTCACCGACTACATCGAAGCCGACGCACGCGACAGCGCCACGATCCTGGCCGAGGCCGCCAAGACCCTGGATTTCAGCCAACCGGTCGCGATCATGCTCCTGGGCATCTTGAACTTCATCGGCGACACCGGCCAGGCGCACGAGATCGTGGGCCGGCTCATCGATGCCGTGCCCTCGGGCAGCTTCCTGGTGCTCGCCCACCCCACCAACGAAATCAACCCCGAGGCCTCAGAAGAGGCCGTGCGGTTCTGGAACGAGAACGCCAAGCCGCCGATCCACCTGCGTACCGCCGAAGAACTCACGCGTTTCTTCGACGGCCTGGAGTTGCTGGAGCCAGGCGTGGTCTCGTGCCCACGGTGGCGACCAGACCCCGCCGACATCGGCATCGCCACCGACGTCTACCAATTCGGCGCTGCGGGCCGCAAACCCTGATACGCCCATACGAGAGCCTTATCCGATCGTGGGTCCAGGTGTTCTCCGCCTGGGAGGAGTACAACGCCGCCGTCAGCGAGGACCTGTGTTTCCAGCCGACATCGCAGCCGGCGGTCTACGACGGCGGCCAGGGCGTCGTCAACGATCTTCGTGACCTGGACGGCCTAGCTGAGGGGCCGGACCGCCTTCAGCTGTTCATGTTGCCGGTCGGCACCTACGTCGCGGCCAGACCGGCCGAGGGTGACGAGCGCGTGGGCTGCGCCATCCTGGCATGCGGGCTGGGCTGGCAGCCGCCGGTTGTGTCGCTCGTCCAGGACGCCACCCTCCACGACGCCAAATGGGTCTTCGCGATGCGTCCGGCCACCCTCACCGCGGCGCTGCACACCGCCCGCGGATTCCGCTGACCGTCAGGATTGCTCGTATTTCTGGGTCACGGTAATGGCCCTTACCGTGACCCAGAAAAATGACGCTCGTGGACTATCGGCCATGCCCGACGTCTTCAGGTATCGAGCAGCGAGCACGCCGGGGGAGCGGCCGAACCTTTGGCTTGGTGCTGGGCGGCCAGGGTCTCGACGCGCTCGCCGGGCATGCCCAGCGCTTTGAGCACCGCGCGGAGTTCGTCGCGTTCGCTGGCGGTGACCGGCGCAGGGCCGAAGCGCAACGCGGTGATCGGCCGACTTGATGTGATCCCCGCGGCCGGGGAGGGCCGGTGCGCTCGCGTGCCGCGGCGAGGGCGGGGCTGAGGGCGAGTTCGAGCGTGGCGTGTACGGGTATGCGAGTGTCGATGTTCGTGATCTCGATGATGGAGCGGCCAGGCGGGTGGTGCTGCCGTCCTGGCGGGCCTCATGGGCAGTTCCATCCGCTCCGCGGTCGCGTGCACGCAGGTCATCGCCACCGTGTTGGCACCTCGTCGCCACAGCCGTTCGTGGAAGGAGGTGCCAGGCCCTGCGGTCTCCTCCCGGAGGCGCACGACCAGTTCGGTCATGACTTCATCGGTGGCCTGGTCACGCAGCTTGCGGATACTCACTCGGTCTCCTCGCTGCGGACGGACTGTGCGGTCCCCTCGACCGCGGCGGCGGCCTCGGCCCTGGCTTGGTCCCGTTCCTGGTGCGCGGTGGTCACGGCGGCGTCTGCGGCCTGCCGGTCCTCCGCGATCGAGGCCCTGGCGTCGCTTTGGGCTGCCCGGACCTGCCGGTCACGGTCAGCCTGCGCGGCGGCCACCTGCTCGGCCGCCTCCACCCGGGCCGTCTCGATGCGCTCGACCGCCTCCGCTCGGGCGGATCCGACCCGTGCCGCGGCCTCCTCAATGATCTGCTCGACCATGGCAGCGGCGGCCTGGTCGCGCAGCTTGCGGATACTCACTCGGCCACCTCCTGGCGCTCCTCCTCGGGGGTTCACCTGGCCTCCTCGTCGCCGTACACCCTGCGATGCAGCTCCTCAGCTTCCAGCCACCGGCGCTTCGCGCGCTCGTACAGCTCCTCCTACGACGCCTCGCCCCACAACCGGTCAGTGATCAGCAGGACCCCGAACACCGCGCCCATCACGAACACGATCTTCACAGCCGCGGTGCCGGTCATCACGAACACAGCCAACGCGATCAACAGCGCTGCCCCGATAAGAACGCGCGGGAAGGCCACCAAGGGCTCGGTCCTCTCATCCACTGTACTGCCATCGCATGACGCGGTTTTCGGCACCCTCAGGCGGTGGCGTACCTGGTCACCGCGTTGGAGTGGGACGACATGACCGCTCTGAAGGAGGCGTTCGGTTCGCCCGAGGGCGAGGCGAGCAGATCACCGCCCGAACCGGGATTCTGGAGCCACAGGCAGGTGGCCACGCCGTCCGCTTCGAGTCCACCGGTCATCATCGCCACCATCCATGGAAAGTTCAAGCCTTGACTTAAGGCTCGGCGGAAGTAGGCTCCGTAAGCCCAGGCACTGATCGTCCCGCAAGTTCTCCTCAACACGAGAAACGACCCTCCCACCCCCAACTGTGGACGATCCCGGCAGCGGCAGCCAGTGCTGGAACCTCCCGTGAGAAACCCCCCGACACCCAGGAGGCGCCGTGAGGCGATCCATTACCGCAACGCTCGTCGCCGTATCGGCAACGGTTGCTGCGCTCACAGCCGCGCCGTCGGCGGCGGCAACGGCGACGGCGGGCAGGGCCCAAAATGACTCTTTCGTGGCCGGAACGTACTCCACCGGCGCCGGACATGGGTGGCAACAATTGCCCACCGTTCGCCTGGGCGACGACAAGGGCGCGCCCGCCGATGCGACCGTCGTCGTCGACCCCAGCCAGACGCGCCAGCGCTACACCGGTATCGGCTTCTCCCTCGACGAGACGAGCGTCTCCAACCTGTGGAAGCTCACCCCGGCGAAACGCAAGGAGGCCATCCGGCTGCTCGTCGACCCGAAGAACGGGGCGGGCCTCGATCGGTTCCGCGTGACGATCGGCAGCCCGGACGTCATCGAGCACCTGCCGTTCTGGTCGGAGGACGAACTCCCCGCAGGCGTTACCGAAGATTTCAACCTGAAGTACTTCTCCATCCAGCACGACCTGGACCTGCACATCATCGACACCATCAAGCTGATCCAGCGCTACAACCCTCGCGCCACGTTCTTCGGCTCCGCGTGGAGCGCCCCAGCCTGGATGAAGACCAACAACCGGTTCACCGGCGAGGTCGCGCTCCGGCCGGGCAGCACGACGAGCTACTACCAGGTGGGCAAGCTGCGCGACGACTGCATCGACGTCTTCGCCCGCTACTACGTCAAGTTCCTCCAGGCGTACGCGAAACAGGGCATCCACATCGACGCGCTGACGCTGCTGAACGAGCCCGGCATGGACGTCGTCTATCCGGCCATGGACATCAGCGTGGCGCAGCAGCAGAAGCTGGCTCTCGCGATCAACCGCACGTTCGCCGCCGCCAGGCTCGACACCCAGCTCTACGTGCATGACTTCAACTTCTGGGACTGGCGGGACCCCAACAGCACCCAGACGAAGAACTACTACCGCATCTTCGAGGACGCACCGGATGGGTCGGTGACCGGCAAGCAGGTCCAAGCGGCAACCGACGCCATCGCTTTCCACCCCTACTGGGGGAACCCGAAGGTCATGCGCGACGCGTACGAGCAGACCGGCAAGCCGGTACAGATGACCGAAACAAGCGACCTCTCCCCGGACACGATCCTGAACTACTTCCGACTGGACGCCAGCTCCTACATCCTGTGGGCGCAGGCGACGGACCAGTACGGTGGGACGCTGCACTGGACGGGCGCGCGAGACAACAACATCGACTGGGTGAAGGTCGGCGAGACGTCGAAGTGGCCCAACCGCCTGGTCAAGGTCGACACCTCGACGGGTGGCTTCTCCGTCCGTGACGAGCTGTACCAGATGGGGCAGTTCGCACGGTACCTCAGCCCGGAGGACGTACGGGTGGAGTCGAGCGCCACGGCGAACGGCATCAGCAACGTGGTCTACCGGGACAAGGCGAACAACTTCGTCGCCGTCCTCGGCAACAGCAATAATGCCGACACCAGGGTACGTGTTCTGCTCGCCGGCCAGTCCTTCATTGAGACAGTGCCGGCGCACTCGTTCGCCACGTTCCAATGGAAGGGCGAGCTGCCGCCGGCGAAGGGCAATCACGCCCCGGTGCTGGACAAGGTGGCCGATGTGGTCGCCGACCAGTACAGCACGGTGCAGGTGCCGCTGAAGGCGACCGACGCCGATGGCGACCCACTTGCCTTCTACGCTTCCGACCTGCCGGACGGCGTCAGCATCGACGGCGCCACGGGCCTCGTGAAGATCCACCCCACCGTGGCCGGTAACCAGGACATGACGTTCGGCGTCACCGACGGCCGCGCGAGCGACAAGGTGACCGTCCACCTGACCGTAAAGCCGCACGGCGCGCCCATCGGTGAGAAGGTCGAGGCCGAGTCCTACGTCGCGCAGCACGGCTGGATCGACGGCGACAGCAACTTCGTCGAGAACAATCCGGCCGCCAGCGGCGGCAATAACATCGGCTGGACGGCTGCCGGCAACTGGTTGAAGTACCGCATCGACGTCGCGCAGGCCGGAACGTACGACCTCGAGCTGCGCGTCGCCAACGGCACGGGTATCGTCGACACGAACGCACTGTCGTTCCGCGACGCCACCGACAAGGTGCTTGCGACAGTTTCGGTGCCGGATACCGGAGGCTGGGGGACTTACCAGTCGGTGCACGTGAAGGTCAACCTGGCCCAGGGCGACCAGTTGGTCACGGTGTATTGCGAGACGGGCGGGTTCAACCTGGACTACTTCCGGCTCGCGCCGTAGCTCGCCCTCGACGCGCTCACGCTGCAGGTCGACACTCGCTCGACATGGCCGCGTACCGGGACGAAGCGTTAATCACGCGTTCACGTCTGCACCCTCGGGTGCAGACGTGAATTCCGTCCGTGCGTCAGCGTCTTTTCCTGGATGCGGTTGGTCCGTCGGCAGGGCGCGTGGAAGGACGCCGAGATCATGCTGCTGCGCCATCAGCTCGCCGTATTGCAGCGACAGCCGATATCGCCGTTAGGTCGGTTCCAGGGTCGCCATGTGGGTCATGCTCCGAGTACGACCTCGGCGACGGTGCGCATCTGCTCCAGGGAAGTGCCGCCGATGACCAGGTGGGTGACGCCGGCGGACTCCCACATGCCGAGTTCGT
>JAOPYO010000182.1 GCA_025964575.1 Actinomycetes bacterium | reverse complement strand
CCACGCTGTCCACAGTGGGGACGATCCCGGTCGCCGGAATCATGCTGATCTTCGGGATCGACAAGTTCATGTCCGAGTGCCGGGCGCTCACCAACGTGTGCGGGAACAGCGTCGCCACCCTCGTCGTGGCCAACTGGGAAGGTGTGCTCGACCACGAACGCGCCCGCAAGGTCCTCAAGGGCGAGCCTGTCCTCCCGTCGGAGCCCGTCCCTGACCGGGTCCCGGTCGCGGCGGCCGAAACGGGCTGACGTCCGCAACGTGGCCACCCCCGCGAAGCCCGATCCGGCCAGGCCGGATCGGGCTTCGTGCCGTTCGGGGTGCCCCGGAGCGGCATCATTCGTAGATTCGACGGGAGTGTTGCGCGCACCCGCTCAACACAGGCCGCCCGGCACGCCTGGAGTACGCCCTCGGCCCAGTGAACCAGGCACCGTGCGCGTGCGTACGTCCTGGCGAGCTTTCGGCATTCGATTGAGGGAGAGCATTCGATGGGAAGACCACACCGCATGACCCGCGGCTCCGCCCTACTGTGCGTGACCGCCATCGCCGCTCTGTCCGCCGCCGCATGCAGCGGCGGACAGAGCAATTCGACCACGGCCGATCCACCCGCCTCCTCCTCTCACGCCAGCAAGCCGTTCAGCCTGGAGCAGATCGCGGCCAAGACCGCCTGCCGGATACAACTGCAGGGCAACGCGTCCGAGCTCCGTCAGGGTTCCTGCCAGACCTCGAAGGGCCGCTTCGTCGTCATGACGTTCTCAACAGAGCAAGCCGGTGCCGACTGGCTGAAGGAGGCAAAGAACTGGGGCGGCACCTACCTCGTCGGAACCCGGTGGGTCATCGTGGGCACCCCCCAGCAGCTGAAGTCCTTCCGCGACCAGCTCGGCGGGAACATCGAGGCCGGAGACGATCACAGCGCGGCCGGCCACAACCACACGTCCCAGCCCGGGTAGAGGCCGGTCAAAGCAGGGGAGATCCTTCACTTGCTCAGAGTCATGAGTTGAGCGCACCGCGTATCTCACCCACCCAGGGGTATGTACAGTCTCGACTGCCGTGGCCATCGGGGGCGATGATCGCGGCGCAGTGACTGGGGCGGTCGATGGCGAGGGGCGTCGATGATCGAGCGTGAAGAATCGAAGCGGGGCGGTACCGTCAAGGTGACGTTCAGTCTGCCCGTCGACGAGCCGGTCGGGGCGGTTTCGGTGGTCGGTGATTTCAACCAATGGGACCCGTACGCGCATCCGCTCATTCCCGAAGGTGAGTCGCGCCGCGCCACCGTGGGAGTCCGCCGGGGTGGGCTGTACGTCTTTCGGTATCTCGGTCGTGCGGGGCAGTGGTTCGACGACGAGTCCGCGGACGCCCTTGACCACCGCGGTGGGGTGATCCGCACATGAGCTCGTTGATTGCCCCGAGGCTGCAGCCGAAGCCGGCAGCGACCACCCGGGCGCCCCATGGGAGTGCCCCCTCGGTCCTGGACATCCTGCGGATCGGTTCCCGGCTCGCCTCAGAGTTTCCCGCCATCGACCGGCACACCATTGACCGTCAGGTGCGTGACACCTGGAACTGCGCCGCGCATCTGGGCGCCGATGTCACGCTTGGCGTTGTCGAAGAGCTCGCTCGGGAGCATTTGATCGCACTGGATGGTTCTCTTGATCTCATCCGGCCCGCGCGGGGTCGCGAGCGGCAGCACCCGGCTGCACGGGAGCGCGCGCATCACCTCGTTCAGCGGTCACACCACGACTCCATGGTCGAGATCTTCGCGGTGGACCACTGAACCGTCCGGGACGAGCGCTCCCCGTCCTGACGAGGACAGAGCCGACGGCCCTACGCCGTTGTGAGCTCAGATCTCGAGGAGATCGAAGATCACGCCGCCGTGGCTGACCACCCTGTACCCGAGCTCGGGAAGACGTTGTTCGGTGTAGGCGGTGAGCTCGGCCATCCCCAGATCCGGAGAGGGGTGGTCTTGGGCGACCGGATCGCCGGTCAGGGGTTCACCGGTGTCCTCATCAGTGATGATCTCGTAGATGAAGATCGTGTATCCGTCGTTGTCGCGGGATGCCTCCAGGACGGCACGATGGGTGGGGGCGGCGCTCAATGAGCTCATCCGCTCGGCGACCCAGGTGGGTGCGATGGCGGCGATGCGGCGTCCGCCGCTGGTGATATGGGTGACCGCCCCGTGGTGCAGGGCGTGATTGACATAGTCGACGAGGTGATCTCTGACGTCGTCGACATCAACCTCTATTTGATCCATAGCTCATCCCTCGATGCGGAGGATCATTGGCACAGGACTGACCGTATCTCTTCAGGTGATGCCGCCGCGCGGTCTGAGCGTCGATTTCGCAAGCCACAGTGGTTCTGTGAGCGGTTGTTGAAGGATCTACAGTGCTGCACGTGCACCAGCACGTGCATCCAAGCTTGCACCTGCACGAGATGCGGAGCAAGATAGGTCACACGCCGCACGACCGCTCTCCCCCGACACGACGCCTCTCACAGTCTCACCTGCCCGGAGGCAGCCGACATGCCTCTCCCAGCCCCATCTGCCCGGAGGCAGCCGACATGTCGCATCTGACAGACAACGACCGTCAGGCACTCGAGCTTGCGCGGGATCTCCGCGCGAACATGCAGCAGTGGCTCACCCAGCACGGCGCGAACGGCACTTTTTCCATCTCCCCGTTCGTCGATCCCACGGGCAAACCCAGCGTGATCATCACCATGGACTCCCCGGTCGCCCTGGCGATGATGCGCAGCCTCAACCAGCAGTCCGCCCCGGCGCCTCAGCACCCCGGGCAACTTCCCGTCCCGACGCAGGCATATCGGTGAGTTCGTACAGCCTCTGAATCGTCCGCGAACGCCGAGTCGCGACGTCATCGGCTAGGAGGGAGGGGCGCACTGCCGCGCCCCCGCCTCCTTACAGATCGTTCAGGGGGTCGCTTTGGCCATGGCGGGGTGGCTGGTGTCCGTGGCGAGCCGGAGGGCGAGTGCGCCGAGGACGGTCCCCATCAGATAACGCTGGATGCGCAGCCACAGAGGCCTGCGGGCGAAGAGCGATCTTCGGGTTGAGCAGGTTGGTGAGCAGTCCCGCTTCCGCTGGAAACACTCACGCCTGATGGACCTCCAGATCAAGAGCCAATTCGGCGCAATGGTCTTCTGACCTGCGCTGCCCAACGGGTTGCTTAATTGGCGATCAGTTGACCGCCGTAGGCGAGGTGTAGGGCTTCCCGCCCTGCGGCACTCTCCGACTAGCTCTCGAACAGACCACGGCGGGTACGGCGGTGACCGCCCTTGGTCCGGAGTCGCGCCGGACGACGGCCGCCTACTAGCCGTACCTGGGTCAGTAGCACCGAGAAGGCCACCAGCAGCGCAGCCAGCCACGCCGCCTGGGTGCTGGCCACCCGCTCGAAGGTGAGCTCCTGAGAGTCCGGGGAGCCGTTGCGCATGGCCGCCGTATTGCTCGACAGACTGGCCGATGACGAGTTCGGCGGCGCCGCTGCAGCGATCTGCGGAAGCGCGACGCCGGGCACGGCGGGTTGCATCGATCCCGCCGGACTCGGCGGGGTGACCGCCCCGGAGTTACCACCTGGCGGGGTGGTCGGCAGACTGGGCGTTGTCGACGTCTTCTTCGGTGCCGCGGTGACCGTGATCGTGCGGCGGAATTTTTTGGTGGTGGCCTTGGTGGCCGACACCGTCGCGGTCAGGATCAGCTTGCCGGGCTTCATGGTCGTCGGGACCGTCACCGTGGCGGTCACCATCTGGCTGCTGGCGGGGTTGATGTTCTTGAGCTTGTAGGCGCCGCTAGGGGTCGTGGTGGCCTTGGGGGCGGATGACAGTTTCAGCAGCCCGTTGCGCGCGATGGCGTTGCTCGCGTGGACCACGACGAACACGCTGACCTTGTCACCGGGATGCACGGCCGCCGAGACCGGCGTGGTCGTGACATCCAGCACGGGAACCGGGACAGGCGTCACCGTCGGGGTCACCGTCGGAGTCACCGGCGGTGTCGTCTCGGGTGCCGTCGGAGTCGATGAAGTCGATGGAGCCGCGGAAGGGGAGGCGGACAGCGTCGTACTTGGTGTCGCGGTCGCTGTGGCCGTCACCAGACTCGGTGTGGCTGCTCCTTCCGCCGCCGTCGGCAGCGTGGTGGCGACCGCCACAACCGCTGCCGCACCCAGTCCAATCATGATCGGATGTTGTCCCGATCGAGTGAGCACAGCCCCAGCACCTCCGTCACATCGCCTTGCTCGCTCGGTCTGGTCTACCCACAGAAAGCGTATGCACTCAGACGAACACGGCCAGCGAAGCAAATCAACCGGGGTCG
>JAOPYO010000163.1 GCA_025964575.1 Actinomycetes bacterium | reverse complement strand
CTACGCCTTGACCGGATATCTGCAGCGGGAGCGCGAGCACGGGCGGATCCGGCCGGACGCCGATCCGTACGCCGCCGCGGCGCTGCTCCTGGGCGCCTGCTTCCAGCGGGCGTTCTTCCTGCACTTCTCCGGCGAGGAAGCCGTTCAGCCGGTGGAAGAATTTGCGCCGGCCGTGGCCCGTACGACCTGGGCCGCCGTGGGCTGACCACCGGCGGGGCGCATCGGCAATGGTCAGTCATGAACGTGCCGTTCGACCCTTTCAGTACGCACCAACGCGGCGACCGCCCGGACGGCTGCGGAGAAGCTGGTGACGATCCACACCACCTTGCCGCTGGCCGCACTCACCCCAGGGATCGTGCTGATGGCGCTCGGCCTCTACCTGGTCCCGCACACTCGGCGGCCCCGGGCCACCTCCGCCTAATCATCGTGAAGATCCGCGCGTGATTGCGTCTTCGCTGGGGGAGTGGTCGGATGGTCTGGTGCTGGCCAGGGTAAGCGGCTGCCCAGCCGACCACTCCATGATCGAGACCAGGAAACGTCAGGGTCGCCATGTCGGGAGAGCTTCTCGGATCATCTTGATCGAAAATGTACCCGGAGAACCCGGACTCGGGCACGCCTCGGCGATCCATCCGCTGATCGACTCGGTGGCGGTCGCGCCGCTGCTCGACGGCTACCAGCGGGCGTGAGGAGAACCATTCATGCACGACGACAGACGACTTGTCGAAGAGCGCCTCGATCGCATCTCGCACCAGTACATCCAGCCGGCGATCTACGCCGCCCGTGTGCCGCTGGAACTGGCCGTCTGGCACGTGCCCGACGAGCCGGTGCCGGTCGAGCACGCGCTGGCCGCGAGCTATGAGCCGATTCGGGTCGGCACGCGCTGGGGCCGGCCCTGGTCGACCAGTTGGTTCCGGGCCACCGGCACCGTGCCCGCTGAATGGGCCGGCCAGCGCGTCGAGGCCGTCTTTGACCTCGGCTTCGTCGGTGACTGGCCGGGCAACCAGGCCGAGGCGCTGGTCTACGACCTCGACGGGCACCCGATCAAGGGCATCGAGCCGCGCAACCAGTACGTACCGGTCGCCAACCCGAGCGCCGGCGCGGAGCAGGTCGGCCTGCTGCTCGAGGCGGCCGCCAACCCGGACATCCTCGCCGGGGGCTTCGTGCCCACCCAGCTCGGCGACAAGGGTACGGCCGGCGACGAGCCGCTGTACCGCTTGGCCCAGGCCGACCTGGCCGTCCTCGACGAGCGGGTATGGCAGCTGCGGATCGACCTCGACGTGCTGCGGGAGCTGATGCTGGAGCTGGCCGTCACTGACCCGCGCCGCCACCACATCCTGCGCGCGCTCGAACGGGCCCTCGACGCGCTCGACCTCGACAATGTGGCGGGCAGCGCGGTAGCCGCCCGAGCGGAGCTCGCCGAGGCGCTGTCGCGCCCCGCGAACGCCAGCGCGCATACGGTCAGTGCGGTCGGGCATGCCCACATCGACAGTGCCTGGCTGTGGCCGCAGCGCGAGACCATGCGCAAGACATCCCGGACGTTCGCCAACGTCACCGCGCTGGCCGGAGAGTACCCAGAGTTCGTGTTCGCCTGCTCGCAGGCTCAGCAGTACGCGTGGGTCAAGCAGCGGTACCCGGAGATCTTCCAACGGATGCGCGCGGCCATCAAGGCCGGCCAATGGGTGCCCGTCGGTGGGATGTGGGTGGAGGCCGACGGCAACCTGCCCGGTGGCGAGGCCCTCGCCCGCCAGCTCGTGCACGGCAAGCGGTTCTTCCTCGACGAGTTCGGCGTCGAGTGCCGTGGTGTCTGGCTGCCCGACTCGTTCGGCTACACCGCCGCGTACCCGCAGCTCGCCCGCCTGGCCGGGATGGACTGGTTCCTCACCCAGAAGATCTCCTGGAACCAGACCAACAAGTTCCCGCACCACACGTTCTGGTGGGAGGGCATCGACGGCACGCGCATCTTCACGCACTTCCCGTCGGCCGACACCTACAACGGCACCTTCGAGGGCAGCGAGCTGGCCCACGCCGAGCACAACTACGCGGAGAAGGGCGCCGGCACCCGTTCGCTCCTTCCGTTCGGCCACGGCGACGGCGGTGGCGGCCCCACCCGCGAGATGCTCGAACGCGCCCGCCGCCTACGTGATCTCGAAGGCTCACCACGCGTCGTCATCGAGGCGCCGGACGCGTTTTTCGCCGCAGCCCGCGCAGAATACCCAGAGGCGCCCGTCTGGTCCGGCGAGCTGTATCTGGAGCTGCACCGCGCGACGTTCACCAGCCAGGCCCGCACCAAGGCGGGAAACCGGCGCAGCGAACACCTGCTGCGCGAGGCCGAGCTTTACAGCACCGCCGCGGCGATCCATACCGGCTTCGCCTATCCGTACGAGCAGCTCGACCGGCTCTGGAAGGTGGTGCTCCTGCACCAGTTCCATGACATCCTGCCGGGCAGCTCGATCGCCTGGGTGCATCGCGAGGCCGAGGCGACCTACGCGCAGGTCGCGAAAGAGCTCGAGTCCATCATCGACGCGGCGACCGGTGCGTTGGCCGGCCAGGGGGAGGTGCCGTGGGTGTTCAACGCCAGCCCACGCTCCCGCACGGAGGTGGTGGAGCTCCCCGGCTCGCTGCCGGTCTTCGCGGAGGTTCCGGCTTCCAGCGGCGGGCGGCTGGCGGCACGGACGCCTCCCGCCGAGGTCACCGTCACTCACCGTCTGCTGGACAACGGCCTCGTGCGGGTGGAACTCGACGACGACGGTCTTTTCGCCTCGGTACGCGACCTCGCGGCCGATCGGGAGCTGATCGCACCGGGTCGGCGCGGCAACCTGCTGCAACTGCACACCGACCTGCCCAACCGCTGGGACGCCTGGGACCTCGACAGTCACTATCGTCACCAGTACGTGGACCTCACCGAGGTCGAGGCGATCACCGTCGTCGACCGGGGGCCGCTCATCGGGGCGATCCGGATCGAGCGCGCATTCGGCGACTCCCGCATCGTCCAGACCGTACGGCTGCGGGCCGGGAGCCGGCGCGTCGACATCGAGACGGAGATCGACTGGCACGAGTCCCAGAAGATCCTCAAGGCCGCCTTCCCGCTCGATGTC
Organism: Actinomycetes bacterium; assembly: GCA_025964575.1. Classification (GTDB taxonomy): domain Bacteria; phylum Actinomycetota; class Actinomycetes; order Streptosporangiales; family Streptosporangiaceae; genus Actinomadura_E. Next base: position 10,919 of record JAOPYO010000163.1, on the reverse strand, counting down.
CACGCCGACCGCGCCGCGGCGGAGATCCAGTTCGGGCACGTCTACCGCCCGACGCACACCAACACCAGTTGGGACGCCGCACGTTTCGAGGTGTACTGCCACCGCTGGGCGCACGTCGGCGAGCCCGGCTACGGAGTGGCCGTCGTCAACAACGCCACGTACGGGCATGACGTCGGCCGCACCACCCGCGATGATGGTGGCACCACGACGACGCTGCGACTGAGCGTCGTGCGGGCGCCACGCTCACCCGACCCGAAGGCCGACCAGGGTCCGCACCGGATGACGTACGCCCTCGTGCCCGGCGCCACGATTGCCGACGCCATGGCGGAGGGCTACGCGCTCAACCTGCCGCTCCGGGTGCGCTCTGGCGGCGTGGGCACCACCCGTTCGCCGCTGGTCAGCATCGATGGCGACGCAGCTTCGATCGAGGCGGTGAAACTCGCCGACGACCGGTCCGGTGACGTGGTCGTACGGCTCTTCGAGTCCCTGGGCGGGCGAACCACCACCAAGCTGCACGCGGCCTTCCCCGTTGCGCGGGCCGAGGTGGTCGACCTGCTGGAGCGCCCCCTTGCAGGCGACCCGCTCGCCACCGACGACGGAGGCATCGCGATCTCACTGCGGCCCTTCCAGGTGGTGACGCTGCGCTTGCGACGCGCATGAGGCGGCACAGCCTCGGGCAGCCACTGCCGCCAGCACAAGGTGGGCCAGGGTCGCCTCTGGCCAGCAGCGCAACAGGCATGCACGGCACGTGAATCAGACGTGCACGGGGTGTCAAGGTCGAGGCGCTTCAGCGGGACCCTGCCCTGCCGGACCACCGTGTTCGTCGAGCTGCCCCACGAGGCCATGCTGGTGGAGATCGACGCGCTCGCATCTGTCTAGCGGTCGCCCGCGTCCCGCTGGCCGGCCTCCGAGCGCTCGGACGGCAGGTAGCCGTAGGCGGCCTCGCGCACGGCGTGGTCACTCTCCAGGGCCGCACCCAGCGCGCCACCGATGGTGGCCAGCGAGCTGACCGCGCAGGCGACCCTGAGGTAGTCGCCCAGGCCGACCGGGTGGTGAAGCTGTTTATACAGGACGATCGAAGGGATCAGGGTCGTCCCGCACACCCCCGTGATGATCAGCAGTGCCACGTAAAGCGTCAGTACTCCCTGGGCGATGGTGAGGAAGGTGGCCAGGTTCATCAGGACGACCCGTTCGCGGGCTTCGGGCGAGGGACTGCGCTCCCACAGGCCGTGGGCGATGATGAGCGTGCCGCTGATGGCGACCAGGGAGCCGAACGCCAGCAGGAGCATCCGCGCCACGCCCATGCCGTCGGCGATCTGCCACATGGCCGGGGAGGTGAGTCCGAAGGCACCCGCGCCGAGGGCACCGACCAGGGCACGGGACAGGCCCGCGATCAGCCGCCAGGGGCGGTTCGCGCGGACCATCCCCATGAGCAGCCGCAGGTTGCCCCGACCAGCGGCGGTGACGAATCGCACCGTCTCGGCATCCTGGGCATAGGCGCGCCCCACGGGCGAGGAGAGTTCCTCCAGTTCCCGCACGCGAGCCCGCAGCCGGGCCGGCATGCGGGACGGGCGGCGACCGGCGCGGCCGCCCTGGTCCCTGGTCCCGGTGAGCAGCCGCTCGATCATGCGCAGCGCGGCCTCCGCCACCCGGTCGCGGAGGTCGACGGCGCCCAGCGCCGGTACCGACATGACGCCCACGCCCAGCGTGATGCTGAGGTGGGCGGTGACCGGCCGCCGCCCCACGTGCAGGGGCAGATCGGTCAGGCACAGCGCGAACTGCCAGCCCTCGTGGAGCATCCGCTCGCGGGCCACCTGGACCAGGTCGGCGCCCATGCCCGCCCCCGCGCCGACGAGCATCTCGGTGTGCGCTTCGGCGTGCCACTCGAATTCCGGAAAGCGCTGCCGCAGGCGGGCCGGTAAGAAGGCCGCGAGCTCATCGGCGAGATCACGGGCCAGGCCGGGCGCCGCCAGGAGCCCGACGACCAGCTTCTGCCGCCCGCGGTCAGAGCCGTCCGGTGTCGCCGATCGCGCATCCCCCACCCGCTCACTCCTACCACTTTCCGGGCGAGTATCACCTGGTAGGGGCCCACCAACCTAGCCTGCGGCGCGATCTGCGAGCGGGCGCGGCCGCCGTGCGGAGTCGGCCAGTACCGGCGGGCGCCAGGCGCCGTCCGGGTGGTACAGGTTGGATCCGGGCGGCGCGATCCCTGCGGTGAGCCGGCGAAGGACATCGTGGCGGCCAGACCGCCTCGTCCTTGCCCGCGAGGAGTTCCGCCGGGCGGATCTGGCCGAACGCCGGATCACCGTTGGGGAGGAGGTGGGCGTTGGGATCGGCGGGCGCGGGACCGTCATACGGTTCTGCCAGGTGAAGACGTGGCTCAGGTAGTACGACAGGGTGTCCGGGCCGCGTTCGCGCCCGGGGACTACCGGCGGCTCACCGGACTCAAGGCCCGGCACGACCCGCACGTGCTGTTCCAGTGCAACCACGCGATTCCGCCGCTGACGGACCAGGGCTGACGCGGCCCTGTCGTGTGCGTCAAGGGGCGGTGCCGCTCCGTGGGAGGAGGAAGAGACCGGGTGCGGGTCTGGCGCAGGTGCACCAGCACGGGGGAGGTCCTCACGAGATCCTGCAGCCCGTCGGCCGCGACCGATCTGACTTCCGGGACCGGATCTACCACGTCGACTGCAAGGACACCAAGGTCCGGGTCGGCGACGGCCGGCGTGGCCGGCTGGCCTCCCATCTGCCCTGGGCGGACCTGCGGCGCGGCTGGGACTTCATCTCCACCGGCCACGGCGACGTGCCCTGGGAGGACAGCTTCCGCGCCCTCAACGCGATCGGCTACGACGGCCCGATCTCCATCGAGTGGGAGGACGCCGGCATGGACCGGCTGCTGGGCGCCCCCGAGGCACTGACCTTCGTCCGGCGGCTGGCCGCCATCGAACCCCCGGCCACCTCCTTCGACGCCGCGTTCAGCTCCACGGACTGACGAGCGGACGGAGGCGCCGGGCAACCCCGCCGTGATCTTGCCTTTGGTGTCGGCATCAACTGCAAGATCAGCGCCTCGCCGGTCTGGGCCTTCCGGTCGGTTCCCGCCTGTTGGCGACCGGCCTGGGCTGCCCGGTTCGGCGGGCGTTTGCGGATACCCCGGAAACGCGGCCATCGAGGTGAGGCGCCCGGCGCCCACCCATCCGGGGTTCAGGTGCCGGTGGCCAGGGCGAGCTCGGCGGTGAACCAGTCGATGGTGCGGCGGAGTCCCTCCGCGCTCGGCACGACGGGACGCCAGCCGAGCAGCTCCTTCGCCAGGGTGGTGTCGGGACACCGCACCGTGGGATCGTCGGTCGGCCGTTCGACGAAGGTCACCGGTGACCGGGAGCCGGCCAGTTCGCGGATGGCCTCGGCGAGTTCCAGGATCGTGCCCTCCTCCGGGTTTCCGATGTTGACCGGACCGGGGTGGTCGCTGCGGGCGAGCGCCAGAATTCCGGAGACGGTGTCGTCCACGTAGCAGACCGACCGGGTCTGGCTGCCGTCGCCGGCCACCGTCAGCGGCTCGCCGGCCAGCGCCTGCCGGATGAAGGTGGGGATGGCACGGCCGTCGTAGGGCCGCATCCGGGGGCCGTAGGTGTTGAAGATCCGGGCGATGCCGGTGTCGACCTCCCGGCTGTTGCGGTAGGCGGTGGTCAGGGCCTCCGCGTACCGTTTGGCCTCGTCGTAGACACTGCGCGGGCCGACGGGATTGACGTTGCCCCAGTAGTCCTCGCGCTGGGGGTGGCGGAGCGGGTCGCCATAGACCTCACTGGTCGAGGCGAGGACGAAACGCGCCCGCTTCTCCCGCGCCAGGCCGAGCGCGTGCAGCGTGCCCAGGCCGCCGACCTTGAGCGTCTCCACCGGAAGCCTGAGGTAGTCGACCGGGGACGCCGCCGACGCGAAGTGCAGCACCAGATCGACGTCTCCGGGCACGTGCACAAACCCGGTGAGGTCACATTCCACCACCCGGAACCCGGGCCGCCCTATCAGCTGGGCGACGTTCTGCGGGGTACCGGTGAGGAAGTTGTCCATGCAGATCACCGAGACGCCCTGGTGGACGAGCCGCTCGCACAGATGGGATCCGAGGAATCCGGCGCCCCCCGTGACCACGGCGCGGCGCAGGTCACGGTCGGTCATGCGGCCTCACCGCCGTCCGAGACGGACGAGTGAGCCCTCTCCACCAGCCGGCTGGTCGAACGGCCCTCCAGATAGGGCAGCAGGACGACCTCACCGCCGTATCGCCGGACGATCTGCGATTCCACGAGGTCGGTGTGAGCATAGTCGCCGCCCTTCACCCACAGGTTCGGGCGCACGTGTTCGAGCACTTTCACCGGGGTCCTCTCCTCGAAGATCAGCACCGCGTCCACGCAGTCCAGCGCCGCGAGCACCCGAGCCCGGTCCTGCTCGCCGACCACCGGGCGCCCCGGGCCCTTGAGCTCCCGGACGCAGGTGTCGGAGTTCAGGCACACCACCAGGCAGTCACCCAGCGCCCGGGCCTGGCGCAACAGGCTGATGTGCCCGGCGTGCAGCAGGTCGAAGCAGCCGCCGGTCGCCACGACCATGCCGCCGCGCTCTCGGGTACGCCGGATGACATCCCAGGCCTGCCGTCCGGTCTCGGGCACGTCCGCGTCGTCGTGCACGCCTCCCGAGAGCACGAAGGTGGACGCCCGGTGCACGGCCTCGGTCACCGCCTCGGTGAGCGACCGCCCGTCGCGCAGGGCCAGCGCCGCGGCGGCCGAGAAGCAGTCGCCTGCTCCGCAGCTGTCCACCCGCCCGGCGGCGGCGGGCGCCGGGACGGCGAAGGGGATACCGTCGCCGGTCGACAGCAGCGCGCCCTGGGCCCCCAGCGTGACCGCGACCCCGGCCACCTGCCAATCCGACGCGAGCGCGGCGGCATCCGCGGCGGCCTGGCCGAGCGGGTCGTCCACACCGGGAGGGGTCCGCGCGAACCCTCGGGCCTCCGCGCGATTGGGCGTCACCAGCCGGGTGCCACGCGGCGGCGGCGCGCCCCTGGGATGCGGATCCCACACCACCGGGACGCCGCCGGGCAGCTCCGCAAGCAGCCTCCGGATCTCGGGATGCGCGGCCAATCCTCGCCCATAGTCGGCGACCAGCACCGCTCCCGCCGCGCGGATCGCGGCCGCCGCATGGTCGCCGACCGGGTCATCCGCCGACCGCCCGTCGCCCTGATCCACTCTCACCAGGGACTGGCCGGCGGCTCGCACGCGCGTCTTGCGCACGGTCTCACCTCGGAGCGGCAACCGGACCAGTTGGACCTGCTCGGCCAGCAGCCCGATGAGCCGGGCGCCGTAGCAGTCGTCGGCCAGCGCGGTCACCAGGGTGACGTCCGCCCGGCCGAGCTGGGCGGCGAGGGTCGCGGCCAGACCCGCGCCACCCGGCCGGGAACGTTCCCGCGCCTCGCCCACCACGGGGACGGGCGCGTCCGGGCAGATCCGGTCGGCCATACCGTCGAGGTCGATGTCCAGCAGAGTGTCACCCACGACGACCAAAGGTCCCCTTCTCATGCGCCCGCCCTTCTGAGGCTCCGTTCCCGTACGACCTCGTCCACGACCGTGCAGAGCATGTGCACCACGGCCAGGTGCACCTCCTGGACGGTGGCTGTGAACGGGGCGTCCACGGTCACGGCCTCGTCACAGACCCCGGCCAGCGTGTTCGGGCCCGGGCCGGTGAGCGCCCAGGTCTCGATCCCGAGTTCCGCGGCGATCTTCGCGGCGGCGATCACGTTGCGGCTGCTCCCGCTCGTGGACAGGCAGATGAGCACGTCACCGGGGCGGCCATGCGCCCATACCTGGCGGGCGAACAGCTCGTCGGTTCCATAGTCGTTGAGGATCGCGGTCAGCGCCGAGGTGTCGGCATGCAGCGGGAAGGCCGAGAAGGGACGGCGCTCGTGTTGAAACCGGCCGACCAGTTCGGCCGTGAGGTGCTGTGCCTGGGCGGCGCTGCCGCCGTTGCCACAGGCCAGCAGCCGGCCGCCGGACTCGAGTATCGTGGCCAGCCGCCGCCCCCAGTCCTCCACCGCGGCGGTCTGCTGCTTGAAACGCCGCAGTGCCAGCTCCAGCCGGCTGAGATGTGCGTCAATCATGATCTCGCTCCTTCGGCCGCGGACCGCAGCCGTGCGGTGTTCAGGCGCTCATATGCGGTTTCGGTCAGAGCGGCGATCCGCTCCCAGGAATAGCGGGTCTGCGCACGCGCGGCCCCGGCTCTGCCCAGGGAGGCCCGCCACCGCCGGTCGCCGAGCAGGTCCCGTAGCCGCCCAGCCAGCGCGGCGGGATCGCGTGGTCGCACAAGCAGGCCGGTGAACCCATCGCTGATCGTGTCGAGATGGCCGCCGACGGCCGAACCGATGACCGGTATCCCGCAGGCCATCGCCTCGACAGGCACCATGCCGAACGGTTCGTACCAGGGCACGCTGACGATGACGTCGGCGGAGCGCATCAGCGCCGCCGCGTCGTCGTGCCGCACCTGCCCCAGGAAGACGACCCGGTCGGTGACGCCCCGCACCCGAGCCAGCTCGCGCAACCGCCGCACCTCGGGGTCCGGGCCGAGCTCCGGCATCGCGGGACCACCGGCGATGAGGAGCTCCGCGCCGGGTACATGAGCCATCGCCTCGATCACGGTGTCGACCCCCTTGCGTGGCACCAGGCGGCCCAGACTCAGGACCCGCGGCCGATGACCCCGCGGCGCCACCGGCCCGGACGCCCGGAACCGCTCCAGGTCGACACCGCAGGGAATCACGGTGACAGACTCCGGCTGGACTCCAAGCGCGCATAGTTCGTGGACCTCGTCAGAACAGGTGGCGATGATCAACCCGGCCTCCCGGGCGATCTGCGACTCCAGCCGTCGGCGTTCCGGTGGGCTGGAGTCGGACGAGCTCTGATAGCGGCGCTTGACGACGCCCAGCGCGTGGAACGTCTGAGCCACCGGCAGCTCGAATTCCGGGGCCGCGGCCAGCGCGGCGAGCCCGCTCATCCAGAAATGCGCATGGATGACGTCTGGACGCCGGGAGTGCCACCGACGGCCCAGATGACGCCCGAACTCCGGCATGTACGGCAGCAGCTCATCCTTGGGAACGGAGCGGGGCGGACCCGCCGACACGTGCTCGACCGTCACGCCAGGGGCGATCCGCACCTTGTCCGGCAGGCTTTCATCCGATCGGCGGGTGAAGACGGTGATCTGGTGCCCGCGACGGCCGAGCGCGACTGCCAGCGCGGCGACATGCACGTTCTGGCCACCGCCATCGGCTCCGCCGAGTACCGCGAGTGGACTGGCGTGTTCGGAAACCATGTCGATGATCAATGGATGCCCCCGGTGCGTGAACAGTGAAATCGCCTTCGGCACGGACCACATCCCGTCCGCGAGAAGGCCCGCGAGAAGGGATGGTCCAACAGCCCCTGAGCGCACATGATCGACGGATACGTCTTTTTCCATCAAGCACTTAATAACCCCTTAACCGCACGGAGCGGCCTTAAACACCACAAGAGCATCAGGGATATGAAAGGATCAATGGCAGAGGGCCTGTATCAGAGTCTTCAGAAGGGAACTCGACCGCGAGCCGGCCCGGACCCGGGCCGCCTCACCGCCCTCCTGCGACAGACACCATTTCCACCAGCTGTCCAAGATCTGTTCATGGGCCGACTCCTCGGCCGTCACCACGGCCGGCCATTCCCAGGCGACCGCCTGGGCGGTTACCTTGCCACCGCCGGCCACGGGATCCACCGCCAGAGCGGGAACGCCGTGCCGCAACGCCAGTACCAACCCGTGCAGGCGGGTCGTCACCACCAGGTCCTGTTTCGCCACGACCGCCGCGAAGGCCGCAGGGGTCGCACACCTCGTCCAATCGGTCGTGTCCAGGCGAGTGTCCAGGCCAAGCCTGGCGCAGTCGCGGCGCCCGAGCCATCCGGTCAGCCGGTCGGACACCTCCTCGTGCCGGCGGCGCGCCCCGTACTCCCCCTGTCCGCTGGACAAGATGACTCCGACCACGGGGACCAGCGAGGTCTCCGGTCCCGCCGCCAGGTCACGCCGTGGCGGCCCGGTGCCGCCGTCCCGGGCCAGTACCAGGTCGAACCCGGTGACGGAGGGGTCCGCGGGATCGACGACCGACACCCCTACCGCGATCCTGCGGCAGCCCGCGTAACGCACGTGCAGGTCATTGACCTGCGTCCCGTGCACCGGTCCGCAGACGAACACCAGGTGGGTGTAGCGGTCCGGGATGGCGTCGTCCAGCGAAAGACCCTCCGGCCGGAACACCGGGCTCCAGGCCACGTCGTAGCAGATCCCCGTCCGGTCGAGGGCGCCGGACACGGCCTCGAGCGCCAGGGCGTCCCCCGCCGTGATCTCGCCGTGCAGAAAGCTGAACCATCCCGTCACTAGCACCCGCATACGCCGCGCTTACCCATATTCCGGGCAAATGCACCATTGTTTGCCCTTCTTTTCCGAGGGCACGGAGGTTACAAGAGTTGTGTGGAACATCTCCTTATGCGAGACAGGTGGTCGCTATGCGGGTGCTCGGAATAAATGCGGTCTTTCATGACCCGGCGGCCGCACTCATAGTGGACGGCCAGGTGGTGGCCGCCGCGGAGGAGGAGCGGTTCAGCCGCCGCAAACACGGGAAAAGGCCCGTGCCGTTCGCCGCCTGGGAGCAGCCCGTGGCCTCGGCCCGGTGGTGTCTCGACCAGGCCGGTCTGCGGCCGGAACAGCTCGATCTCGTGGGCTTCTCCTATGATCCGTCTCTGGTGCTGCCGGCCGACGAGATGGGCCTGAACGACCCATGGGATCATCTGAGGACGCTGTTCGCGCAGCACGCCCCGAGCTTCCTGGCCGACGGTCTGACCGGCCTGGATCCCGAGCGGGTCCGGTTCGTCCCGCACCATGTGGCGCACGCCGCCTCGGCCGGGCTCGCGGTGCCCGGCCGGGGCTGTGCCGTGCTGGTCTGCGACGGACGCGGTGAACGCCACTCGCATCTGTCCGGTGCCTACCGGGACAGGACCCTGGAGGTGCTGTCCAGCCAGGCGCTCCCCCACTCACTCGGGCTGATGTACGAGGAGCTGACGGCGCATCTGGGGTTCCTGCGCTCGTCCGACGAGTACAAGGTCATGGCGCTCGCGTCCTACGGTAAGCCGCGATTCCTGGACCGGCTCAGGGAGGCGGTGCGCGCCACGCCCGACGGCGGGTTCGTCACCGAGCCGATCGACTGGGCGGAGCTGGCGCCCCCGCGCGCGCCGGACGAGGACTGGAGCGACGCGCATGCCGACCTGGCGGCCAGCGTGCAGCGGCGGCTGGAGGAGGTGCTGCTGGACCTGGGCCGCTGGGTGCACGAACGCACCGGTGAACGGCTGCTGGCGCTGGCTGGCGGAACAGCGCTGAACTGCGTGGCCAACACCGTGCTCTCCCGGGAGGGACCGTTCGAGGAGGTGTGGGTGCAGCCCGCGGCGGGCGACGCCGGCACCGCCTTGGGCGCGGCCCTGCAGCTGGCCGCCGGGGGAGGAGAACCGGCGTGGGCCATGCGGGGTGCCGATCTCGGCCGCGGGTTCGGTGAGGCGGAGATCGAGGCCGCGCTGCGCCGGGCCCGGGTGCCCCATGAGCGGCCCGCCGACGTGGCGGAGGCGGCGGCCGAGGTGCTGGCCGGCGACGGGATCGTCGCCTGGTTCCAGGGCCGCAGCGAGTTCGGGCCGCGGGCCCTCGGGCATCGGTCCCTGCTCGCGCATCCGGGTCGGCGGGTGAACCTCGAGCGGCTCAACGACGTCAAGGGCCGCGAGCAGTTCCGGCCGGTGGCACCGATGGTGCGGCTGGACCGCGCTCCGGACATTTTCAAGCGCGGTCCGATTCCCAGCCCGTACATGCTGTTCGTGCACGACGTGGTGCCGCAGTGGCAGGACCGTATCCCGGCCGTGGTGCACGTGGACGGCACCGCGCGGGTCCAGACGGTGGACCCGCGGACCGAACCGCTGGTGGCCCGCCTGCTGGAGGCCTTCGAACGGCGGACCGGGCTGCCGGTCCTGGTGAACACCAGTCTCAACACCGCCGGGCGGCCGATGGTGGACGACCTCCGGGACGCCCTGGAGTGCTTCGGTTCCACCCCGGTCGATCTGCTGGCCGTCGGCCCCTTCGTGGTACGTCGGTGATCAGGTATTCGGTCGTCATCCCGACGCTGGGACGGCCCTGTCTGGCCGCCTGCCTGCGGTCCCTGGCGTTCGCCGAGGGCCCGGCGCCGCAACGGATCGTGCTGGTCGACGACCGCTCCGCGGGCGGCCCGCCGCTGCGGGTGCCGGCGGACCTGCCCGGGCAGGTGGAGATCGTGGTCTCCGCCGGAATGGGGCCGGCCGCCGCGCGCAATCTCGGCTGGCGGTGCACCGACACGCCCTGGGTGGCGTTCCTCGACGATGACGTGCGGGTCGGCGCCGGCTGGCGGACACGGCTGGCGGCGGATCTGACCGGGCGATCGCCCCGGGTCGGAGGCGTGCAGGGCCGTATCACCGTGCCGCTGCCGCACGGACGGCGGCCGACCGACTGGGAACGCGGTACCGCCGGGCTGGCGCGGGCCCGGTGGATCACCGCGGACATGGCCTACCGGCGGGAGGCCCTGGTCGAGTCCGGCGGCTTCGACGAACGGTTCCCGCGCGCCTTCCGGGAGGACGCCGACCTGGCCCTGCGGATCCTGGCCTGCGGCTGGAGGCTGGAGGTGGGACGTCGCGGCACCACGCATCCGGTGCGCGACGCCTCGCCGTGGCTCAGCGTCCGCGCCCAGGCCGGCAACGCCGACGACGCCCTGATGCGGGCGGTACACGGGCCGGACTGGTACGAGCGGGCCGGGGAGACGCCCGGCCGCAGCAACCGTCATCTGGCGGTGACCGCGGCGGCGCTGGCCGCCACCG
>JAOPYO010000151.1 GCA_025964575.1 Actinomycetes bacterium | reverse complement strand
AGCCAAGGTTCCTCTCCAGATAACTCGTTCCGTCCGTGAGGAGAAGTTCGCATGCTGCCGGATGACGTCAAGATCATTTCGGTGGATGACCGCGTGATCGAACATCAACGTTTGGCTCGATCGCGCCTCGCGAGGTCCTAGCGGACCTGCTTGGTGGGACAGCGTGAACAGCTCGCACAACCGCGCCACATTCCCTGATCAAGGAGATCCCATGCCCGACGCACTCGTACTCTCCGCTGTGCGGACACCGATCGGCCGGGCCCGCAAGGGTTCGCTCGCGAGCGTGGACGCGTTCGAGCTCGCTGAGATCGCCGTCCGCGCCGTGATCGAGCGGGCCGGTGTCCCCATCGGTGAATTGGGCGATCTCGTCCTCGCCGAGTCGCTCCAGGGAGGCGGTGTCATCGGCCGCAACGTGGCGGTACGACTGGGCATGACCAGCGTGCCCGGCGTGGCGGTCAACCGTCATTGCGCCTCTGGCCTTACTTCCGTCCAGTTCGCCGCGGCCACCATCCTCGCCGGAATGGAGGACGTCATCGTCGCTGGCGGCACTGAGAGCGCGAGCTCCATGCCGCGGCTCACCAAGGTACGGCCGGGTGCGACCGAGGCGACTCCCTGGATGCCGGAGAGCCACCCGGATGCACCCGGCATCCCGCCCTTCGACATGTCCGTGACCATCGGCGAGAACACTGCCCGGCTGGCCGGCATCACCCGCGAGCAGGCCGATGCCTGGGCGGCCCGCTCCCACGAGCGCGCCGTTCACGCGATCGCCAAGGGCTACTTCGATGACGAGATCGTCGGTGTGCCGCTAGCGGGCGACATGCTGTTCACCGTCGATGAGCATCCGCGTGCCGGGACGACGCCCCAGGTGCTCGCCGGGCTGAAGGTGCTGCACCCGGAGATGCCGGGTGCGGTCGTCACAGCCGGGAACTCCTCCGGCGTCAACGACGCGGCGGCCTCGGTCGTCATCGCAAGCTCCGATTTCGCGCACGCCCACGGACTGGCGCCGCTCGGCCGGATCCGCGGCTGGGCCTCGGTCGGGGTGGAGGTCGAGCTGACGGGGCTCGCCCCGACGCTGGCGATCCCCAGGGCATTGGAACGCAGCGGCCTCGGCCTCGACCAGGTAGATCTTGTGGAGATCAACGAGGCGTTCGCCACCATGGCCGTGGCCTGCACCCGTGAACTCGGGCTGGATGAGTCGATCGTCAATGTCAACGGCAGCGGGATCAGCCTGGGCCATCCGATCGCGGCAACCGGTGCCCGGATGGTGGTCTCGATGCTTCATGAACTCGCCCGGCGCGATGCCCGGATCGGCCTGGTGTCCATGTGCGCCGGCGGTGGCATGGCTTCCGCGCTCGTCGTCGAACGCATTTGACCATGGCGGCCACGATCACTAGCCGTCCTCTGTTCGACAGCGAACATGAGCAGTTCAGGGACGCCGTTCGAACGTTCATGGCGCGCGAGATCCTGCCCAACCTCGAACGATGGGACGAACAGCACCTGGTCGACCGGTCGGCCTGGCTCGCCGCGGGGAAGCAGGGACTGCTCGGCATCGCCGTACCGGAGCAGTATGGCGGTGGCGACGTGTCCGACTACAGATTCCGTGCAGTCATGGCCGAGGAGTTCGCCCGGATATCCGCCGCGTCGGTCAGCTCGGGGTTCACCGTCCACGATGACGTCTTCGTGCCCTACCTGGTGGAACTGGGCACGCCGGAGCAGAAGCGGCGATGGCTGCCCCGTTGCTGTTCGGGGGAGGCCATAGGCGCCATCGCGATGACCGAGCCTGGGGCCGGAAGTGACCTGCGCGGCATCACCACGACGGCGGTCCGTGACGGCGACACCTGGGTGCTCAACGGCTCCAAGACCTTCATCACCAACGGAATCCAGGCCGACTATGTCATCGTGGTCGCCTACACCGACGTCGACGCGGGCGCGAAGGGCATCAGCCTGCTGATGGTCGAACGCGGGATGCAGGGATTCACCCGTGGACGCAAGCTCAAGAAGATCGGCCTGCAGGCACAGGACACCGCGGAACTCTTCTTCGACGATGTCCGAGTACCGGCCGCCAACCTCCTCGGCGTTGCCGGTGGGGGCTTCGCCCATCTCATGGATCGGCTCCCGCTGGAGCGGCTCTCGATCGCCGTCGGCGCCTGCGCCGCGGCACAGGCGGCGTTCGAGTGGACGGTCGACTACGTCAGGACCCGGCAGGCATTCGGTAAGCCCATCGCTGCCCAGCAGAACACCCAGTTCGTCCTGGCGGAGATAGCCACCGAGGTCGACGTGACCCTGAGCTACGTCGACCAAATGATCTTGAAATGCAACCAGGGGACGCTGTCGGCGGTGGACGCGGCGAAGGTGAAGCTGTGGGCGACCGAGGCGCAGACCCGGATCGTCGATCGCTGCCTGCAGCTGTTCGGCGGTTATGGCTACATGCTCGAATTCCCCATAGCCCGTTCGTTCGTCGACTCCAGGGTTCAGACCATCTACGGGGGGACTTCGGAAATCATGAAGCTCATCATCGGACGTGGCCTCGGTCTCTAGATCAGGTGCTGCTCTAGCTCATTGCGCGGGCCCGGCCAGTTTGGAGAGGTCCACCTGGCCGGTCTGCACCGCGCCGAAGAAGCCTCCGTCGGTGGTGAAGGACTCACCGTTGACGAAACTGGCGCGGGGGCTGTTGAGGAACACCAACGGCCACGCCTGCTCCTCGGCCGTCGACAGCCGTGCGATCGGTCCGACGAAGGCATCGATGACCTCCTGACCCGCGCTCTCCACGAAGTGAGGCATCATCGCCGTGCTCGTCGGGCCCGGGTTGAGGCAGTTGAGGCGAATCCCCCCGGAGATGAGCGTGGCGGCGCGGGAGGCGACCCAGGCGTTGACCACCTTCTTGGAGAAGGAGTACGCCTCAGGCGTCAGACGCTCGGGATTCTTCTCGCACCAGTCCTTCCCCGCATCGAAGTCGCCGGCTGTCACCAGCTCCATCAGTTGCGGGAGATCCAACTGCCAGCCCATGGCGGCGTTGGACGCCACGACGGCGATCGCCCCGCCTGCGGAGATCTTGGGTAGGACCAGCTCGATGAGGTGACGCGCACCCACGAAGTTGACCAGCATCACGTCCAGGGCGGAGAAGGCCCCTCCCGGAAGCCCGGCGCACCCGAAATAGCCGTCGACCGGTCCGTCGATCGCCGCGGCCGCGGCCTCGATCGCCGTACGGTCGCGCAGGTCGACCTGCAGGGCCTGGCCGACGGGGAGCTCGACCGGGTTCACGTCCAGGGCAGTGACGTGTGCGCCGAGTTCGACCAGGAGTCGGGCGGTCGCGGCGCCCATCCCTGAAGCGGCACCCGTGACCACGACACGACGTCCGGCATAGCCTAGTACGTCTTCCATGACTGCACCTCTCGCAGACTGCTGGCGGTGACCGGCCTGGGCGTAGCCACCCTGGAGAATGTATGTTTCCTCGTTTGCGTAGATAAATCTACTTCAATACGAACATCATTCTCCATTTTTGCATCTGCTGCTAGAGTCCGAAGATAACTACCTGCGCAGAACTGGGTGCGCAGTGATGGTCATCGGCGTGATGCCGTGATTCTGTGCGAGACGGAGGAGCAGCGCGGTGGGTGGTCACTGGAAGTACGACAACATGTTCATCGACGGTGGTTGGACACAGAGCGACGCCTTGGGCGTCATCGAGGTGATCGATCCCGCGACCGAGGAAGTGATCGGCTCCGTTCCCGACGCCGACGTCAAGGCGGCGGACGCTGCGGTGGAAGCCGCGCGCCGCGCCTTCGACGAGGGCCCCTGGTCCCGCATGTCACCCCGCGAGCGGGGAGTCATGCTCCGGAGGTTCGCCGCCGTCCTCGATGAACGCCACGATGCCCTCAAGGAACTGGTCATGGCCGAGACCGGCTCGACCGGCTTCCTCGCCGACTACATCCAGGTACGCGGCACCATCGACATTGCGCAGTGGGTGGCCGACGCCGTCGAGCACGCGGTCCAGTGGACGGAGGTGTCACCACCGGTGGGCGGCCCCATCGGTATGGCGGGCCACGCGGTCGTCCGTGAACCGGCGGGCGTGGTCGCCGCCATCACACCGTTCAACTTCCCCTTCTTCCTCAACATCGTGAAAGTGATCCCGGCACTCGCCGCCGGTTGCACGGTGATCCTCAAGCCGCACCCGTGGACGCCGCTCAACGCGTACGAGATCGCGCGGGCGGCCCAGGACGCCGGCCTCCCCCCAGGCGTGCTCAACGTCATCACAGGCGGCGTCGAGGTCGGCGAGGTACTGACCACCCATCCGATGGTCGATATGGTCACCTTCACCGGATCGACGCCGACGGGTCGGCGGATCATGGCCGCCGCCGCACCCACCGTGAAGAGGCTTCAGCTCGAGCTCGGCGGCAAGAGCGCGTCCATCGTGCTCGACGATGTGCCGGAAGAGCACGTCGCGGGCATGGGCGTGATGACGTCGATGGTCCATGCCGGGCAGGGTTGTGCGATCCAGACCCGGGTGCTGCTGCCGGAGCACCTTCTGGACGCTTATGTCGAGGGGGCCAGGAACTCGCTGTCCTACCTCAAGGTCGGCGACCCACGGGAGAAGGACACCTTCATCGGCCCGCTCATCCGTGAACAGCAGCGAGAGCGAGTCGAGGACTACGTTCAGTCGGGTCTCGCCGAGGGCGCCGAGCTGGTCTTCGGCGGCCGGCGTCCCGATCACCTCGCCAAGGGCTTCTTCTATGAGCCGACGCTCTTCATCAACGCCCGCAACGACATGCGGATCGCGCAGGAGGAGATCTTCGGCCCCGTTCTGACAGTGATCACCTACCGGACCGAGGCCGAGGCGATCAGGATCGCCAACGACTCGATCTACGGGCTCGGTGGTGGAGTCGTGACCGCCAACACCGCTCGCGGCTTCAACGTCGCCCGCCGGATTCGCGCCGGTAACGTCGCCGTGCAGACCGTGGGACCGCAGGTGAGCAACTTTGAGGCACTTGCCGGAACCGGCCCGGGTTGGTCGGCAGAGCAAGCCGGCCGGATCGGAATCACCGGTGTCTTCGGCGGCTTCAAGCAGAGCGGCGTCGGCAGGGAGTGGGGACACCATGGCATCGAGGAGTTCACCGAGCTCAAGGCCATCTCCTGGGCCTGAATCCACGGGGATCGCCGGGGCCCGTGGTTGAGAATGGATCTCACCGGTCGGCGATCGTCGGGCAAGGTGCCGGGACGAGCGGCCGTCCTGCCCCGGCCGCCTCGGCGGCCGGGGCAGGACGGCCGCCTTCCTCTCACACCACCGACTGATCTGACGTCCTCGCCGCGGCGATCGAGAGTTCCTGGCGGACCCTCAAGACATGCAGGATGGCGTTCGCCGCGCCCTTGACATCGGTGGCCAGCCCAATCCTGTCACCCCACCGCCAGGTGAACCACCATGCCCCGGTACCGGCATGGCAGTAGATCTCCTCGGTGACGTCGGCGGCGCGCAGGCCGGCCACCTGGAGGAAGGCGGCCTCCGATCCGATCGCCAGCACGATCTCAGCTCTGAAGTCGCTGACCGTCATCAATTCGGTCGCCAGCGCGTCCAGGTGGATCGAAGCCTCGACGCCTCCGGTGAGTCGGCCGACCATCACCCAATCTCCCTTCGAGGCACCGCACAGCCTCCGAGACAACCAGGCGCGGCGAACAGCGTGGCCGACGTGGGGGTCGTCAGCGGACGTCGAGGTCGCATGGGCTCCTCCTAGTGACACGTTCGCCCGGAAGCCGAGGTCGACCGCGGCGTGGAACGTTCGGGTGGCCGGTCTGACCGGTCTGACTGGTATCGCTGTTATACTTTCAGTAGAATGATATGAGCGTACATCGAGAATGGTATTCGTCAAGGCCATCGGTGGTGTGGACAGCCCCTGAGCGGATCTAGGGACGGGCCATCGGCTTCCGTGGTGGTCTTTGGGGGGCTTGGTCGCGCTCAGCTGAAACATAATTTGCTTTTCAAGCAATTACAGCTCTACTCCGAGTGGAGTGATATTGGACAGGTCATTCCGGGATAGCCCAGTCGAGAGGCAGCTGCTCGCCGCCGCCGCCCGCCTGTTCGCACGGAAGGGTTTCGACGGGGTCTCGGTCAGCCAGATCGTCGACGCGGCGGCCCTCACGAAGGGGGCCCTGTATCACTACTTCGAGTCCAAGAACGACCTCCTATACGAGATCTATCGCGCGCTGCTCACCCGGCAGCTCGCTGACCTGGATCGCATCACTGGAGGCGGTCTCCCGCCGGCCGAGACGCTGCGGCTGCTGATCACAGAACTGGTGAAGAGCGCCGCGGCGGGGATCGATGAATCCAAGGTCTGGGCCCGTGAGATGCATCGCCTCGATGAGGCTCACCTGCTTGCCGTACGCATAGGCCGGCGCGGGTATCACGACAGGTTTCGTCAGATCGTCGAGGCGGCTCAGGCCCAGGGCGAGCTCTCGTCGTCGGTGTCGCCTGAGACCGTGACCCTCATCGTGCTGAGCATGGTCGACCAGATGCCCCAGTGGTATCGCCCCGATGGTCCCAAGTCCCCGACCCAGATCGCCGCGGAGGTGTGCGCCTTCGTCTTTGCGGCCCTGCGCCCAGAATGATCGCTACACCGCGCGGTCACAGAGGCCGCGGCCTCGAGGTAGCCGATCCCGAGCCCGCCGCCGCGGGCCGGTGGCCACCGACCCGCGGCGAAAATGGCGATCAGGTCACTGCGCCGGAGATCTTCAGATTGATCAGATCCTCGTCCGACTTGCCGAGCGCGCGCAGGATCTCATCGGTCTGCTCGGCGAACTGCGGAGCCCGGGTGAGCCGCGCCGGGGTCTGGTCGAACTGAACGGGGCTGGCCACGAGTTCGCGTCGCCGTCCTTCGGCGTCGGTCACCTCGGCGATGAACCCATTGGCTCGCAGCGCGGGGTCCTGACTGACCTCCCAGGCGTCCTGGGCGATGGCCCACTGGCCTTCCATCCCGGCGAACCGCGTGGTCCATTCCGCGAGGGTCCGGCTGCCCAGTACCTCCTGCAGGATCTCGGCCGCGTCCTCGGCATTGGCCATCAGCTTCTCGGCGGAGGCGAACCGCTCATCTTCGATGAGATCCTCGCGCCCGACATGGCGGCAGAACTCGGGCCAGTAACGGCCCGGCTGGAGCATGGCGAGCACCAGCCAGCGGTCGTCGGCCGTTCGGTAGTTGCCGACCAGAGGGTTGGTGCGGGCGGTCTGACCCGTGTTCATGCGTGGCAGCGGACCTCCTGCCAGAAGGGCGAAACCGACCGAAAGCGCGCTGGCCCAAGCGCCGACACCGAGGAGCGAGACGTCGACGACCGACGTCTCGCCGGTGCGTTCCCGGGCGAAGAGCGCGCCTGCAATACCACCGGCGATGGTCATCCCGCCGATCGAGTCACCGTAGGCGCCGGCCGGCATCGAGCAGAGACCGTCGAACCCGGCAGGGGTGGTACCCATCGCGCTGCCACCGCGGGCCCAGAAAGCGGTGCTGTCGTAGCCACCCCTCTCTGCTTCGGCTCCTTGACTGCCGAATCCCGATCCCCGGACATAGATGATGTCGGGGTTCACCTTGCGGATGTCCTCCAGCTCGATGCCCAGCCTGCGGCGCGCACCGGGCAGGAAGTTGGTCAGGAAGACGTCGCTGGTGCGTGCCAGGTCGTACAGCACCTCAAGGGCTTCGGGCCGCTCCAGCGCCAGCCCGATGCTTCGCTTGCCCCGGTTGGGGTGCTCCATCAGCGGCGCGAACGAGCCGCCGCCGACCGGCATGCCCATCAAGCGGCTGAGCCCGCGCTGCGCGTCCCCGGACTCGGCGTGCTCCACCTTGATCACATCTGCGCCCCAGTCGGCCAGGACCGCCCCGGCAGCCGGAACGAACGTGAACTGTGCGACTTCCAGGACGCGGACGCCCTCCATGGGCCTGAGCATGCCGTCTCCTTCTCCCGTGCGTGTTTTCCATGCAGTGCGGATGGCGTCGTCAGCCGGCCGGGCGGACATGGACGACGTCCAGCGTCATCTCCGGAGGCCGCGTCAGGACGTAGTGCAGGACGTCCCCCACGTCGGCCGAGGCGAGAAGCTGATGCCCGCTCATCCGGCTCAGGTAGCCGTCCGCCTCCCAGATCGGCCACGCTCTCTCCAGGTCACCGGGGCCGAAATTGTCGGCGAAGGCCGTGTCGCCCACCGCGCCGAGGATGACGAGGGTCACGCGGATCGAGTCACCGCGTAGCTCTCTGCCCATGGCCTGGGTGAAGCCGTTGAGCCCTCTCTTGGTGGTCATGTAGAGGGTCATGAGCGGCATGTGATCGAGGGTGATCTCGGAGGAGATGTTGATGATGTCCCCACCGCCGGAGGCTCTGAGCAAGGGGATGGCGGCCCGGGTGGTGTAGATCGGGCCGAGCAGATTCGTGTTCAGGGAGACCGCGATGTCCTCGTCGCTCGCCTCCTCGATGAGCCGGATCCGTGTCACGCCCGCTGAGTTGACCAGGACGTCGATCCGGCCGAACCGGCTCGCGATCTGGCTGAACGCGCTGCGGACGCTGCCGCTCAAGCCGACGTCAGTGGGGATGGGCACTGCGCTCGGCCCGATCTCCTGGGCGGCCTCGTCGAGCCGGTCCTTGCGGCGCGCCAGCAAGATCACGGTCGCGCCCTCGGCGGCGAAGCGCTGCGCCGATGCCCGGCCGATGCCCGTCGACGCCCCTGAGACGACGACCACCTTGTCTTTCAACGTGTCTGGCATTGGGTGCAATCCTCACTACCCCAGTAGTAGAATGCCATGAGCGTACAGGGAGAGTATCGTTCGTCAAGTGTGAATCGAGGGTCGGCGGACGAGATCGCTCCAACCTGGCTTCGAGTCAGTTGAAGGCCGTGACGGCGTACTCACCGTGGAAGGAACATCAGGTTGGCGTCTGAGGAGATCGCAGGTGCGGCCAGGATGCTGACCTATGAGCGCAACGGCCTCGTCCTGGCCTACACCGTCGTAGGTGACGGGCCGCCGATCCTGTTCGTCCATGGCGCGACGGGGACGGGCATGTACGAATGGGGAAGGCTCGCCGACCGACTGTCCGCTGGCTACCAGTGCATCCTTCCGGACCTCTGCGGACACGGCCGGTCGGACTTCCGTCGGTCCGGCTATTCGGGACAGGCCATCCGCGCCGATCTGCGGCGGCTCATCGTGCACCTCGAGCGCGGCCGGCCGCATATCGTCGGCTTCTCCTATGGGGCCGAGGCGGCGCTCATGCTCGAACTCGAGGCTCCCGGGACGGCGCGGTCGCTCCTGCTGGTCAGCCCGGGCACCGGGCGTCCCAGTGATTACCGGATGCCGAGCGTCGACTACCTCCACCGAGTGTGGCCGCAATCGCTACGACGGCTCCACGAGGCTCATCACGGGCCAGATCACTGGCGTTCGCTGGTGACTCTGTTGCAGGAGGACTCCGGTCGCCTGCCCGAGATCCCTGCCGAACTCCTGGAGCGGGTCGGCTGCCCGGTCCTGTTGCTGACCGGTGCCCATGACGACCCCGCGCGGCGGCACCAGGCCCGTCGGTTCGCCGAGATCAATCCGCGTGCTCGCCATGTGGAGATCGCGGATGCGGCGCATGCGGTGCACCTGGAGCGTCCTGATGAGGTCGCCGGGGTGGTCGGCGGCTTCCTCGCGGAGATCGCTGCCGGGACGACATCGGATCGGCCGCCGTGAAAGGTGCGGTAACGCCAGAACAAGACAATCCGCTGGCAGGAGACGCGGGTTCACCTCCTGCACACAGCACCCGTGACCGGCAGAGAAAGCGGAGACCATGGCGCAGCGGAAGACAGGGGACCTCGAGCCGGGCGGCGACGAGCTGGTGGGCGAAGAGGTGCCGATCTGGCAGCGGCGCAGCGTCGACCGATCGCTCCAGGGTGCCCGCGCACGAGCGCAGGACCGAAGTGACCGCTTCGCCGCCGCCGCTCTGGAGCTCATCGAAGAGGGTGAAGTCGGCGACCTGACCATCCAGGACGTCATCGACCGCTCTGAAATGTCACTCCGGACGTTCTACAGGTTCTTCGACGGCAAGGACAGCCTGCTGCTCGCCGTGTACGAGACCATTCTGCGCACGCTGGCCGTCCCTCTGCTCCGCGAGGCATGTGACAAGCACTCTGACCCGGTGGCCCGGCTGAAGGCGTTGCTGGAGACCATGTCCGAGCTCACCGCGGTTCCCAATGCGATTGCTCGTGCACTGAGCGTCTACCACCTCAGGCTGGTGGAGACTCGTCCGCACGACCTCGCCCATGCCCTGGAGCCGCTCCGGGGCCTCATCGCCGAGTTGCTGGTCGGCGTCGACGACGCGGGCCTGCTTCGCGACGACCTTGACCTCACGACGCAGGCCGGGTTGCTCCAGGAACTGCTGCTCACGAGTGCACACTCCGCTGTGCTCGCGGGCATCCGCCAGGTCAGCGCCGAGGATCTATGGGCCTTCTGCTCAGCGGCCATCCTTCGCCCCGGCGTCGCGCGCGCCACAGTCTGAAACATAGCTTGCATATATGGAAAACTACATTCTACTCTAGCGGTCAGCGGTGTGCCATTCCTGGCTTCTCCGCTTCTCAGTCAAAGGCCGAGTGCCGAGGAGGTTCACGATGGTGACCGCTGCGGAGGCGAAGGAGTGGGCCCGGGAGGGTCTGCGGGGTAACTGCAGCTCGTTGTACACGCCGTTCTCGGGCAAGGACGGTGACGAGATCGATCACGAAGCGCTGCGAGCGCTGGTTCGGCACTGCCTCGTGGATCTCGACCAGGACGGTATCTGGCTGACCGGGGGCATCGCCGAATTCTGGTCGCTGACCACCGACGAGCTCAAAGAGGTCATGACGGTGGCCATCGAAGAGGCCCGCCGGGTCAAGCCTGGAGCGCTCATCCAGGTGATGTCGAGCACTGACACCGCCAAGCAATGCGTCGAGCTGACCTTGCACGCCCAGCTCGCCGGTGCGGATATCTGCTACGTGCTCACGCCGTACTTCGAATGCTCCGGCAAGCCTGGCGTTCACGATTACTTGCGGTACGTGGCGGACCGGACCGACATGCCGCTGGGCTACTTCAACTCCCATGCGACCGGCCTGGTGCTCACACCGGAGGAGTGCGTGGAGCTGTACCGGGCCATCCCGGCGCTGTGCGGGCTCAAGAACGGGCTGCTCGATGCCCGGCACAGCCTGGCCGTACACAAGCTGGCCCCGGAGATGGTGCTGTGGGAGGCCGACGACGAGGCCGGGATCAGGCTGGGCATCCCGCATCCCGGTGCCCTTGGCGCCGCACTGTACTTGTACGAGACGCCCGAACGCCCGTTCTACCGGGAACATCGCGAGCTTCTGCTCGAAGGGGACTTCGAGCGGGCCGCCAAGTTCGCGGCCGAATCCGGGCTCACGGCCATCCGTACCGCCAACAAGCGCTTCCAGTCACACCCGGCCAGGCCAGGTGCCTTCACCCACTGGGGAGCCGGCTTCAAGTTCGGGGCTTCCGTGCTTGGCCTGCCGATAGGTGACTATCCGCACTCCCGTCCTCCGCAGACGCCGTTCCCCGACGATTTGAAAGGCCCGGTTCGAGACGCCTACGCGGCCGCGGGATGGGTGTCCCGGGAGCAGGTGTCATGCGCCTGACCGAATTCCGGGGTGGCGTGCGGTCCTGGATCGATGCCCACGGAGCGCGGGACCCGAACGGCACGGTCGAGGCCCAACTCGACCATCAACGCCACGTTCAGCGCCTGCTCTTCGACGCCGGATGGATGCGGTGGGGGTGGCCTGAGCGAGTGGGCGGGCTCGGCGGATCATCCGCCCTGCGGGCCGTGCTCGGCGAAGAGCTGACCAGCAGGGGGGTCGTGCACACGACCTCCTGGTCGATGCACGAAGTCCTCGGGCCCGCGGTCATCGAGTTCGGCAGGCCCGACCTTGTCGCAGAGATCTTTCCCCGGCTTCTCCGTGGTGACGAGTTCTGGTGCCAGGGCTTCTCGGAACCCGATGCCGGAAGCGACCTCGGTTCGCTGCGCACGACGGCGATGCCACGGGGCGACGGGTGGGTGATCAACGGTGAGAAGCTCTGGACCAGCTGGGCCCACCACGCCACCCGGTGCGTCGTGCTCGCGCGGACGGGGGCGAAGGGGTCACGTGGCATCAGTGCCTTCCTGGTGGACATGGACACACCCGGCATCGCCGCCAGTCCGCTACGGACCATGGCGAACGTCGACGAGTTCTGCTCTACGTCCTTCGTCGACGTCGCAGTTCCCGAACATCGGCTGCTGGGCGCCGTCGATGGCGGCTGGGCGGTCGCAAAGTTCATTCTCTCGTGCGAGCGGGGGCCGATCTTCTGGCAACGTGCAGCGTGGCTCGGTCACCACCTCGAGAAGCTGCTCGACTCCGTTCATGACGCACGATCAGAGGCCTTGCTGGGCGACGCCTACCAGCTTCTGTGGGCGTTCCGCGCCCGCTCGCTGGGGACTCAGGCCCGGCTGGCCGGAGGCGAGAGGCTCGGGCCGGAGGCGTCGATCGACAAGATCCTTATCGCTGCCGCAGAGCTGGCCGTCCTGGACGCCGCTCGCGAGTTGCTCGCTGGCGCGATCGAAACCGATGACAGCCCGGACGGGGCCGCCTGGCGCAGGGAGTGGGCCTACTCCCGCGCCGCGACGATCTATGGCGGGACGAGCGAGATCCAGAAGGACATCGTGTCGCTGCGGCTCCTGGACCTGCCGAGGGGTGAGTGATGGACCCCGAGGAGCGCGCCATTCTCATTGCGACGCTCGGCCGGCTCGCCACGGCCTTCGACGGTGTGGAGCTGACCAAGGCACTCGACGACTTCGGCATCCGTGACGTGCTCGCCGGGTCCCCGCGGGAGGCGGTCTCGGGCCTGTTCGCCGCCATGGGACGGGCGGGCTCCATGGCGGCCGCCCTCCAAGACGTGCTCGCCATCCACCTGCCCGGCGCGGCCGGGCACAGTGTCGTGCTCCCGTTCATGGGCCGATCTCGCGTGGGAACCTTCGAGCGAGGTGCGGTCACCATGCGCGGCCTCGTGGTAGGCGGCCACACCGCCGATGCGCTGCTCGTACCCGTGGATTCGGCGGGGGAGACCGTCTGGGTCAGGCCGCTCGAACCGATGACCAGCAGGGTGATCAGCGGTCTCGATCCGGAGCTCAGGCTGACCGAGGTCACTGCCTTCGCATGCCGAGCCGAGGTCACCCTGGATGGACGAGCGGCGGCCGAGAGCCGGCAAGCGGTGGTCGCGGCGGCCCGGCGGGCGCTGGGGTACCAGATCGTGGGTGCCGCAGGCCGGATGATCGAGCTCGCCGTTGACCATGCCCGTGACCGTCGGCAGTTCGGACGGCCCATCGGGTCGTTCCAGGCCGTACGGCATCGACTGGCGGACGCCTATGTGGCCCGTGAGGGCGCGACAGCGGCTCTTGACGCCGCGTGGGACGCCGACGACGAGGAGCTCGCCGCCATGCTCGCAAAGTCGTTGGCCGGCCGGGCGGCGAGGATCGCGGCGACCCAATGCCAGCAGGTGCTGGCCGGAGTCGGCTTCACGGCGGAACACCCGTTCCACAGATTCCTCGCCCGTACCGTGGTCCTGGATCGCATCGCCGGCTCGGCGACCGAACTCCCAGGATTGATCGGTGCCCGCATCGCCGCCACCGGCGCGATTCCCCGGCTGGTCGAGCTGTGACGGCCGTGAGCGTGGAAGTCGACGAGGCCGTCGCGGTGATCACATTGCACCGGCCGGAGCGGGCCAACGCGATGGACGGCGAGCTCACCGACGCCCTCCTCGCAGGCATCCGCATGCTGCGCGACGACGACCGCGTGCGCTGCATGGTGCTCACCGGCGCCGGTGATGCGTTCAGTGCCGGCGGCGACATCGAGACCATCCGGGAGATGCGCGACGACCCACAGATACGGGAGGCCGTGCTCCGAGCGCATAAGGCCCTGTTCTGGGAGCTCACCCGCCTTCCGTTCCCGGCCATCGCCGCCGTCAACGGCCCCGCTGTCGGCGCGGGCGTCACGATCGCGCTGCTCTGCGACCTCGTGGTGATCGCCGAAGATGCCTTCCTGAGCGATCCGCGCGTGGCTCTGGGCCTGCTGGACGGTGCCGGTGGCTTCGTTCTGTGGCCCCTGCTCACCGGGCTGGCCGCGGCCAGGGAACACCTGCTGCTGGGCGACCGCGTCATGGCCGCCGAGGCGCTACGGCTGGGACTTGCGAATCGGGTGGTCCGCAAGCAGGAGGTGCTGGCCGAGTCTCTGTGCCTGGCGCGGCGCCTCGCCAAGCTGCCGGCCCCGGCGGTACGGGAGGCACGGCGGCTGCTGAACTTTCACGTCGAGCGCGCCGCGGCGGTTGTGCTCGACGACTCCTCCCGGGCGGAGTACCAGTGCTTCGACACTGCGGAACACCACGCTCTGGTGGAGCGACTGCGATCGCAGGTGTCCTCATGACCGGCACCGGACGGGTCGCGCTCGTCACCGGAGGGAGCCGGGGGATAGGACGTGCCGTCACCCAGCGGCTGGCACGGGAGGGCATGCGGGTGGCCGCCGCGTACGCCCGCGACGCCGATGCCGCCGGTGAGCTCGAGAGCTGGGCCAAGGAGCATGCCAGCCGCGTCACGCTGCATCGCGCCGACGTGGCCGATCCCGAGGCGTGCCGGCGCCTTGTCGAAGAGGTCGTCGACGAGCACGGCCGGCTCGACGCTCTGGTGAACAACGCCGGCATGGTGGTCGAGCAGCGCTGCACGGAGGTGACGGCCGGCGACTGGGAGCGGCACCTCGCCGTCAACGTCTCGGCGGCGTTCTTCCTGACCCAGGCGGCGCTCGGCCCCATGGCGGAACAGCGTTTCGGGCGGATCGTCAACATCGGCTCGGTGACCGCCACGATGGGCAGCCCGGTGCAGATCCCGTACGCCGCGGCCAAGGCGGGGCTTCTCGGCCTGACCAGATCGATCGCACGCAGCGTCGCGCGGAAGGGGATCACGGTGAACTGTGTTGTTCCCGGCAGCTTCGACACCGAGCTCGCGCAGACCCTCGCCTACACCGACCGCGATCAGGTGACCTCGATGATCCCGATCGGCCGCTGGGGCAGGCCGGAGGAACTCGCGCACGCGGTGGCATTCCTACTCGACGAGCAGGCCTCGTACATCACCGGCTCGGTTCTCACCGTCGATGGCGGAATGAGCATGGGAGCGTGAGCATGAGCGTACGGCTGACGGCCGGAAAGGTCGTCGCGCCTGCTGTCCCGACGGCGCTGCAGGAGGAGTACCGCAGGTACGGGTACGTCACCGATCTGACGGCCAGTGCACTGATCGAACGAGCGGCCAGACAGTGGCGGGACCGCCCGGCCCTCATCGAGGGGGAGCGCCGGCTGACCTACGGCGAGCTGCTCGCGCTCGTCGAGCGCGCCTCCGCCTGGCTCGCCGGTGCCGGGGTCGGGCGCGGTGACGTGGTCTGCTGGCAGACGCCCAACTGGTGGGAGGCCCATGTCCTGGGGCTCGCGATCTGGCATCTCGGAGCGGTCAGCAGCCCCATCGTCTCCTTCTACCGCGAGCACGAGATCCGGCAGATCATCGAGCAGGTACGGCCCGCGGTCGTCGTCACGGCCGAGTCGCACCGTGACTTCGCCCACGCCGATGCGTTCGACGCCGTGCTCACCGAGGCCGGCCACCGCGACACCATCAAGATCATCATCAGAGGGTCGCTCCCGGGGTGGACGCGGTTCGGCGACCTGATCACGCACGATCGGCGGAAACGTTCGGCCCTCACGCGGCCCGGCGATCCGTGCCTGGTCCTGTTCACCTCGGGGACCACCTCGCGGCCCAAGGGAGCTGTGCACTCGTCGGCGACCCTGCTCGCCGAGACCAGGCAGCTCGCCGACGCCTGGGGGCTGGGGTGGGAGGACGTGGCCTACATGGCAGCCCCACTGCAGCACATCACCGGTGTCCTCAACGCCATGACGATCCCGTTGCTGGTCGGTGCCTGCGCCGTGATCGCCGAGAGATGGGACCCGGAGCGGGCGGTGCGGGACATGGCACGGTACGGCGTGACCTATTCCGCCGGTGCCACCGTCTTCCTTCAGGAGCTGACCGAGGCCGCCCGCGCCGCCGGCCTTCGGTTGCCCCTGCGGATGTTCGCCTGCGGCGGCGCGGCCGTACCGCGCGTCGTCCTGGAGCGCAGCGAAGAGCAGGGCATCCCGGCGGCGCGGGTCTACGGCATGACCGAACTGCCGACGGTGACGGTCATGAACCGCTCCCACCCCTTCGAGGTAAGAGCCGAGACCGACGGCGCGGTGGCCCCGGGCGTCGAGGTCCGGGTCGTGGACGACGACGATCGGCCACTGCCGCCCGGTGCGGCGGGTGAGCTGCTGGTCAGAGGACCTGAGCGCATGCTCGGCTACCTGGACGCCGCGTCGAACGAGGCCGCCATCGACCCGGCCGGGTGGCTGCGGACGGGTGACGTCGGCCGTGTCGACGACGCGGGATTCGTGACCGTGACCGGAAGGCTGAAGGACATCATCAACCGAGGCGGCGAGAAGTTCTCCACCCGGGACATCGAGGACTTGCTGCTCGGGCATCCGGCCGTCCGCCAGGCCGCCGTAGTGCCCGGTCCGGACCAGCGGTTCGGTGAGGTGCCGGTGGCATTCGTCGTGCTGGAGGGCCCGGACGAGATCCCGGTCGACGAGCTCACCGGTCATCTTCAGGGCGCAGGCCTGGCTCGGCAGAAGACTCCGGTCGAGTGGCATTTCCTGGACACCCTGCCGATGACCCCATCCGGCAAGGTCAAGAAGTTCGAACTGGTCCGCTCGACGGAGGGATGGCAGTGAACGCCGATCGACTACGCGCTCTTCTGGAGCTGAGGCACGACGAGGCCGGCCGGACCGTCCTGCCGGTGCTGGACACGGCCGCGGCCCGGGTGTTCGGCGGGCAGATGCTCGCCCAGCTCATCGCGGCGGCCGCGCCGGCCGGCGCGGGCAAGGCGGTGAAGTCGCTACATGTGCTCTTCCCGCGCGAGGCACGGCCCCAGAGCCAGCTCTACCTGGAGCTGGAAACGGTGCACGAGGGACGTTCCCTGGGGTCGCGGCGTGCCGAGGTCTGGCAGGACGCGCAAGACGGCCGGCGGGTGGTCGCCACGGCCTCCATCCTGCTGGACCGGGCGGACGAGGGGCACGACTACCAACTCGACGTCCCGCTCCCCGTCGATCCCGCGGATGCCAAGCCCGAGGCGTTCGCCGTGGTGCCGGGCGAGAGCCGGCTGATCAGTGGCGTGGGCCTGCAGGACGACCGGGCCGGGGCCGCCGAGTTCGGCTTCTGGATGCGGTGCGAGGACGTTCCGGCGCAGGCGGTCGTGGCGTACGTCTCGGACTGGCCGGTGATCGGCACCCTGCTCAAGGCCATGCCTGGGGTCAGCGAACGAGACGCCCACGCGAGCCTGCAGACCGGAGTGGTGAGTCACTCGATCTGGTTCCACCAGCCGTTCGAGGCCGCCCAATGGCTTCAGGTGGAGGTCCGTGGTCAACGCCTGGCCGGTGGCCGCGGATTCGGCACCGGCAGCGTCTACACCCAGTCGGGAGCTCTCGTCGCGTCGTTCGCGCAGGAGAGCGTCATCCGGAAATCAGTGACAGGGAGAACATCATGACTGGCGAGCACTTCGTCCGGTACGAGCTCGACGGCGCGGTCGCCGTCATCACGCTGGACCGACCGGACGCCGCGAACGCACAGACACCCGGCATCCTCCAGGATCTCGATGCGGCGTGGAGGCGTGCGGAGGCCGATCCGGAGGCCCGGGTCATCGTGTTCACGACGACGGGCAAGCACTTCTCCGCGGGCCATGACATGTCGGGGAAGGATCCCTCGGCAGACGGCCGCAGTCTCGGCCCGGCGCGGGTGGACGGCAAGATCGAGGCGACGAGCTACTACGACTGGGAGACCCGGGGATATCTCGAGTACGCCCGCAGATGGCGCGAGATCCCCAAGCCGACCATCGCCGCAGTCCAGGGCAAGTGCATCGCGGCCGGGCTGATGTTGTGCTGGCCGTGCGACCTGATCATCGCGGCTGACAACGCGCAGTTCTCCGATCCGGTCGGCCTGCTGGGGATCATGGGGGTCGAGTACCACGCGCACACCTGGGAGTTCGGCGCCAGAAAAGCCAAGGAACTGCTGTTCACGGCCAGCTCGCTGAACGCCGAGGAGGCCCGGCAGACCGGAATGGTCAATCACGTCGTGCCGCTGGACGACCTGCGTCCGTTCACGATGCGGTTGGCCCGCCGCATCGCCCAGATGGATCCGTGGGCGCTGCGCCTGGCCAAGAGGGCCGTGAACCAGACCCTCGACACCATGGGGTTCTCGAACTCGATAGCCGCCTGTTTCGACATGCACCACCTGGGTCACACCCGGGCGCTCGCGGCCACAGAGGGGAAGACGGTCGTGATGGCGGACCTGGAACGGATGAAAACGGCCGGACGCTCCGCCTGATCGGCCGGTTCTGCCTCCGGCCGGGGGCTCGGAGGCAGAACCGGATCAGCGGGTGAGCATCCCGGTGAGTGCCTGGCGGTCGACCTTTCCGGTCGGCAGCATGGGCAGTTCGTCCTCGTCCAGGATGCGCACGACGGCGGGGACCTTGAAGGACGAAAGCTGCTTGCGGGCATGGGCGATCACCTCGTCGGCCGTCAGGACGGCGCCCCTGCGCGGCACGACGGCCGCGGCGACCACCTGCCCGCGAGAAGGGTGAGGGAGATCGACCACGAAGCTGTGGAGCACCCCGTCGATGTCTCCCAGCACGGCCTCGACCTCCACCGGCGACACGTTCGAGCCCGCGGTCTTGATGACGGCGTTGGACCGGCCGGTGAAGTGCAGGTGGCCGGCTTCGTCGAACCAGCCCCGGTCACCTGTCGCGTACCAGCCGTCCGGCGTGAAGACCTCGTGTCGCTCGCGCTTGTAGATCCGGTCCATCAGGACGAGGCCACGAACATGGATCTCACCCTCCTGCCCGGTGGGGAGCTCGTTCCCGGTCGCCGGGTCGATGATCCGATGGTGTGTTCCGGGAAAGGGAATGCCGAAGGAGCCACGTCGCTCCGGGGGAAGCGGGGTGTCGGGAATCTCGGCCAACGTGTGGGGGCCGCCGGTCTCGGTCATGCCCAGAAGATTCGGCATGAGGTCGGGTTCGGCCGGCCTGCGTTCAGCCGGTAGCGCCTCCAACAGGGTGCCACCCCGCACAGCCGACAGATCCCGATCGTGGAAGTCAGGATGGTCGGCCATTGCGCGGCTGGCCTGGGGCCAGCACGAGATGAACGTGGCGCGCTCGCGTTCGAGCAGCCGCAGGGTCGCACCCGGCTCGAACACGTCCTGAGCAAGGACGGCCGCCCCCGCCGACAGTGCCTGCAGGACGACCATCACGAGCCCACCGACCCAGAAGAACGGCATCGGGGAGTAAATACGGTCGGCCGCGGTCACGTCCCGATGCCGCGCCAGGATGTAGGCATGGCGGACGAGACTTCCGTGTGTATGGACGACCGACTTCGGTAGGGCGGTCGTCCCCGACGTGCTCACCAATACCAGGTCGTCGGCGGGAGTCACCTCGTTCTCGGCCGCTGTGATCACCTCGGATGGAGTGCCCGACGAGGTCGGCCAGGGAGTGGCCCAGGACCTGTCGTAGTCTCCCCAGACGTGCACGCGGCGAAGGTACGGCACGCTCGGGAGAGCGATCGCCGCAGGCCCGGCCGCCAGTCCCAGGCCGTCCTCGAGCCGGTCGAGCAGGCTATGGCCGGCTATGGATTGGCCGGCGAGCACCAGCTGCGTGTCGGTGTGCCGCAGCACACGGGCGAGTTCCGGCCCCGGGGCGAAGGTCGACAGTGGAACGGTGAGTGCGCCGATGCGGGCCGCGGCCAGCCAGCAGATCAGCCACTGGGCGGAATTCGGAAAGAGAATGCCGATCCGGGTTCCCTTGCCGGCGCCTGCGGTGAGCAGCGCGCCAGCCAGTTCCCGTGACCTGTCGTCCGCCTCGGCGAATGTCAGTCTCTCGTCGTCGGTGACGAGGAATTCGCCGTCCGGTTCGGCCCGCCGGAGTCCCAGCAGATGCGGGATGCTGACGGGGACATCGTCGCTGAGATCTGCCGTCATCGGCTGATCTGCACGGGTACCTGGGAATAGCCCGCCACGTTCGACATCGTGACCCGGCGAAGTCCGTCCATGTCGACGTCGAACCGCGGCCAGAGCTCCCGGATCCGTTGAAAGGCCACCCTGCCCTCGAGCCGGGCCAGCCAGGCTCCGAGGCAACTGTGCGAGCCGAACCCGAACGCGACCGTGGTCGTTCCACCGCGGCTGATGTCGAAGACGTCCGGGTTCTGGTAGGCCCGCGGGTCGCGGGTCGCCGCCCCGGTGAGGAGCAACGTGGGCGAGCCCGCCGGGATGGTTCCGCCCTCCAGAGTGACCTCCCGGGTGGTGAACCGCCCCTGGTACTGCGAGGGCGGGTGCAGCCGCAGCAATTCCTCCACCGCGCCGGGAATCCGTCCCGGGTCGGCCAGTACCATCTCCCACTGGTCGGGATGCTGATGGAAGGTGACCACTCCGTTGCCGATGAGCTTGGTGACCGTCTCGCTCCCCGCCGCGGCGAGGAGCACCACGAACGAGGCGATGTCTTCATCGGTCAATCGCTGCGCCCCGCCGTGTTCGTCTTCGTACTCCGCCGTCACCAGTTGGCTCATGATCAGGCCGTCCGGCTTTCGCCGCTTCTCCCGCGCGAGTTCCAGTACGTATTGGTGCATCTCAATGGAGGCGGTCAGCCCGCTCTCGGTGATATTGGGATCATTCTGCTCACGGTGCAAGAACTCGTCCGTCCACAGCCTGATCTGCTGCTGTCGCTCCCTGGGGATGCCCAGCATCGACGAGATGACTTCCACGGGGAACAGCGCCGCGAAGTCCGCCACCACGTCGAAGGCGTCCTTGTCCGCCAGATCCCGGGCGATCGAGTCGATCACGTCGACGACGAGAGGTTCCAGATTGGAGATCGCCTTGCGGGTGAACACCTGACGGACCAGCTTCCGCAGCCGGTCATGCTCCGGGGGATCCATGATGATCATCATGTTGGAGTTGAGCTTCTGCCGCCCCGAAAGCGCGTCGAAGGTCACACCGTAAGCGCTGCTGAAGGTCTCCCAGTCCCGATGGGCGGCCACGACGTCGTCCATACGGGACAGCGCGTAGAAGCCCCAGCGCTCACTGTGGTAGACCGGCGCCTCGTCCCGCATCCACCGGTACGTGTCGTACGGGTCGTCGAAGAACACGTCGGAGAAGGGGTTGAACTCCATCGAAGCTCCCTCGCTGTCCGCCGGCGCGAAAGTCGTCACGTGCCGACCCGCATCATCCGCGCCAGGTTGCCGCCCATCACCATGGCGACCTGCTCGTCGGGTAGCGCACTCACGTGATCGGCATAGCTCAGGGGGTCCGCCAGGCCCTCCGGGTGTGGGAAGTCCGAGCCGAAGAAGATGTGATCGATCGGGATGGTCCCTGCCAGTTCCTGGACGTCGTCCTCCCAGAACGGGTTGACGTACAGGCACCGTGTGATCGCGGTGACCGGATCCTCCCCGTAGGTCTGCGGCATCTTCTTGTAGGTGTCGGAGAGTGTCTCCAGCAGGGGCACCACCCATGACGTGCCGTTCTCCACCGACGCGACGCGCAGGTCGGGGAACCTCGTCAGCACGCCATGACAGGCCAGCGCCGCCACGGCGTCCGCCGCGGGGCTGTGCGCAAGCGTCCAGTACGAGCGGAACGCCGTCGGCTCGAACGGGCGGAACTCGCCTGAGCCTTCCCATTCATTGGCGAATTTGGAGTAACCGCTGTCCGACGCATGCATGATCACGAAGGTGTCCGTCTCGCACACTCGCTGCCAGAACGGGTCGAACTCAGGAAGAGCGAACGATCGGGGTCCGTGCAGTCCAGGCACCGGCGCCGGCCGCACCAGCACGGCGCGTGCCCCCCGTTCCACCGCCCAGTTCAACTCCTCGATCGCCTTGTCCACGATCGGAAGGGTGATGATCGGTGTCGTGAAGATCCGGCCCTTCCAGTCGAAGGTCCAGGTCTCGTGCAGCCACTGGTTGAGTGCGTGGATGATCGCGTGCACGGCCTCCGGGTGATCACGGAACCGCTCTTCCACCAGGCTGGCCAGCGTCGGATACATCATGGCCTTGTCGATGCCCTGCTCGTCCATGAGCGCGAGCCGAGGTGCCGGCTCCCGGAACGCGTCGATCGACTGGATGGGCTTGCCCATGATCTCCCGACGTGACTTCCCCTCTGGATTGCCGTGGCGGAAGTACTCCTCCTGAGCTCCGGGCGCGGCGACCACATCGAAGGTCGGGTTCGGAATGTAGTCACTGATCTGACCGAGAGTGGCGATCTTCGTACGCCCGTCCACCTCGACGTACCTGATCGCGCCCTTGTACTCGGGCGGCAGGTGCGCCGTCAGCGCCTCACGCGATTCGTACAGGTGATTGTCGCCGTCGAAGACCGGAAACCCGAGTTCCTGCGCCATCGAACTCCTCCTCACGACGCCCGGATCCGGACGCCGAACTTGCTCAACGACCGCCCCCGGTCGAGGAAGAGGGCCGTTGCGCGAAACTGGCCTAATAACACCCACGGTAGCGGAGAACATAATTCTCTTCAAGAGCTATCGCAGTGTCATAAGCACGCTCATAGAATTCTCCCTAGCAGCGCGTCAGTGCGGCAGAGTGAGTCCGGGGGCCCCTGGTGGATCTGAGCATGACGTCGGAGCAACTCACGGTCCGGGAAACCTTCGCCGCCTTGTTCCGGAACGAGTC
Source organism: Actinomycetes bacterium (assembly GCA_025964575.1). Classification (GTDB taxonomy): domain Bacteria; phylum Actinomycetota; class Actinomycetes; order Streptosporangiales; family Streptosporangiaceae; genus Actinomadura_E. The sequence continues at coordinate 37,987 of JAOPYO010000151.1, read as the reverse complement.
GACCTCGGACCGAGTGCGTGCGGCCGAGTCGACTGGCCTGGACGGGCCGCTGTGGCAGCGCTACCCGAGCTGGGTGCCCTGGGGATCGCCGTGGCGCATCCGTTCGCGGACGCCGTCAGCGCTCGGGACGTCATCGTGGAGCACCGTCTGGGGCTGCCCCGGAGTCGCCTGAGGCGGTGACGGATCAGAGGAAGTCGCTGCCCCCGTCGACGTTGAGGTGAGCGCCGGTCATGTAGCCGTTGCGTCGCGAGGCGCAGAACGCGATGACCGCGGCCACCTCCTCGGGGAGACCGAAGCGGCCCAGGTCCGCCGACATCCTGTGATCCTGGGCCAGTGCCTCGAAGGCCGCGACCGGGTCGCGTGAGTCGACGCCGGCCGCGGCCAGGGCCGGTCTCGCCCAGTCGGTGAGGATCGGACCTGGGGCCACCGCGTTCACGAGGATGCCTTCCGGCGCGAGACTGCGGGCGAGGTTCTTGGTGACGCTGAGAAGCGCGCTCTTCGCCGCCGTGTAGCTCACGAGATACGGGGTCTGGTGCTGCACCGACATGGCCGTCACGTTGACGATCCGGGCCCACGCCGCGCCACGGAGGAGAGGCAGGGCGGCGCGCGTGCAGCGGACAGCCCCGATCGTCCCCAGATCGAACGCGTCCTTCCAGCTCGCGTCGTCCAGGTCCTCGAATCGGCCGGCCCCGGTCGGCCCGACAGTGTTGATCAAGACGTTGAGCGCGCTCCACCTCGATCGGATTGACGTGAAGACGGCGTCCAGTTCCTCGCCCGATCCGACGTCCGCCTGAAGTTCCAGCACTTCGGGACTGCCCGCCTCCGCAAGACGGCGGCCGGTCTCCTTTACCTGTGCCGCGTCCCGGCCCACGATGCCCAACCGGCAGCCCTCGCCGGCGAGGCAGAGCGCGGTCGCCAGGCCGACACCGCGCGTTCCGCCGACGACCAGGGCCGTCGCGCCCGAGAAACCGAGATCCATGACCAGAGCCTCCTGGCTTGGGTTAGTTGGAGGCGAAACGCCGGCCATCGTCGAGACGGGCGGCGCCATCGTCAAGTATCTGGTTCTCGACGATCGCCACGGCGAGCTCCGCGTACTCCTCCGGCCGGGCCGTACGCTGTGGTGACGCCGCTCCGCGGGTGCGTACGGTCGTCATTTCCTCGGTGATGCCGGCGGCGAGCGGGCTCGGCGCGATGGCCATGACACGGACACCCTGACTCCTGACGCCCCGTGCCATCGTGAGGGTCATCCCGGCGATGCCGGCCTTCATCACCTTGTGGGCGATCGGGCTGATCTGGCCTTCGAACGCCGCAGTCGGCACGGTGTTGACGATCACCCCGCGTTCTCCGTGAACCGGCTCGTTCAGGCACATGCGCCACGCCTGGAGCCGGTTCAGGTGGAACGTGCCGACGAGGTCGAGGCCGAAGCCGGACGCATCCAGGGGATGCGGGCCGTCCGTGGCCAGGGTGGGCTGGGAGGTGCCGATGCCCACCATGTTGACGGCGATGCGCAGGCCGCCGAGAGCGGTCACCGCCGCCTCGAGTGCCTTCTCCGCGACCTCCGCGTCCGTCAAGTCGCACGCATGAAAGCTGGAGCCGCCGCCCAGTTCCCTGACGGCCGCGGACCCTTCCGAGGTCGGAAGGTCGAGGATGGCGACCTTCGCGCCGAACTGGGACAGCCGTACGGCCGTTGCCCGCCCGATACCCGACGCGCCACCCACCACGATCGCTGACATCCCCTGGATCTTCATGTGCGACGCCACCTCACTTGCTAGGAGACTGGCTCTCTTGGTAGAGCATCAATCGTCAAAGAAGTAGAACAGAACTCTACCTCACTGATTCACAACACTGTCGTTTCGGTCGGCGTACCTGTCGGCCCGGCATGAGGAAGAGGCCCCTCTCGCTCGTCCAGTACGGTCCGCTGCCGATGGCGACGTCCTGCGATTGCGGGGCGTGGCGGTCGGCCGCCAGGTCGGCGACGTTCGAGGGTGTGGTCGTCAGTCGGTCCGGAGAACGGCTGCACTGCCGTGGGCGACGGTCAACTGCCGTCTGAGCCAGCTCTCACCGTCGAGGACGGCGCACCTGACCACCGCACTGCCGGCAAAGAGGTGGAAGCCGTGGACCGCGCCCGCGTACACATGGAGCTCGGTCATGACACCCCCCCTGGGTCAGCCTTGCTGCGAAGTCGATGGCCTCATCCCGGAAGCCGTCCGCCGTTCCGACGTTCACGAACGTCGTCGGCAGCCCTGCCAGATCCGAGGCCCTTGCCGGCGCCGCGTCCGCCGGCAGGTCGTCGGCGCCGTGGAGGCCGGCCAGGTAATACGGCGGCGAGATCGCCGCGGACTCCGCGTGGCCGTAGCAGCGTGAGCCTGACCCCGCCGGCCGAGAGCTCGCCGTTCGATGCCGGGCTTGCAGGACGGCTCGAATGCGATGAGCTGCCGCATCGTCTGCAGCGTGTCCTCGGAGAAGATGAGTTCCGGCATTCCCGCCAGCGCAGCCCTGATCTCCGGATCAAGCAGTTCGTCCAGCATCGTGCTCCAAAGGTGCTTCAGCTCTGGATCGCGTCATGGCCGGGGTCCCACGCGAGAGCAGACGCTCACGTACCGGCGTTGAGCATCTGCCGGCCCGCGCCGACGAGGCCCCCGTCAACCCGGATGTCACAGCCTGAGATGAATGCCGCGCCGTCGGAGGCCAGGAAGGCGACCGTCGCGGCGATGTCCTCTACCCGACCGGGCAGCAGTTGCCCGGGGCGTTTCACCGGAGTCACGTCCACCATGGCGGTCATGATGGGCTGACGGTCGAACTCCATCCGGCTCATCGGCGTGTCGATCAGTCCCGGCGCGACGGCTACGGTACGGCCGCCCTTGCCGCCCCAGGGGGTGGCGAGACGTTCGACCAGCCGGACGACTCCTCGCTTGGCCAGTACGTACGCCGTCGCGCTGTCCATCGGACCGTCCAACGCCTTCTCGACGGTGTCGTGGAAGCCCATTGCCAGCGGGTCGTCGAGCAGACTCTCGATCTCCGGCCGTACGTCGCTGTAGCCGGCGATGGATCCGATCAGGATCGCGGAGCTGCCTGGCCCTACCAGGGGGAACAGTGCGTCAGTGATGCGGACCGGCCCTACGAGATCGACGTCGAGTACACGCCGGGCCTCGGCCATCTCAGGCGAGACGCCCGCGGTGTGCGCGAGAGTACGGAACCGTCCCAGGCCCTCGACCTTGTCGGCCATCGCGGCGACATCCGAGGGCGAAGTCACGTCGCACAGCATGGTCTCGACCGTGGCGCCGTGCGCTTCCAGTGCGGTCCGGGACTGCTCGAGTTCCTGCTCGGCGATGTCGAGCAGGAGCAGGCTGCCCTGGCCCGCGAGTGCCCGCGCGCAGGCCAGCCCCATCGCCCCGCCGGCCCCGGTGATCACGAAGACCTCGTTGTACTGCATCTCCACACCTCTCCATGCGTCATCGTTCCGGGCGTATGCGTCAGAGTCGCTCGATGATCGTCGCGTTGGCCATCCCGCCGCCTTCACACATCGTCTGCAGGCCGAACCGGCCGTTGGTCGCTTCCAGATGGTTCAGCAGCGTGCCAAGGAGGCGGGTACCGGACGACCCCAGCGCGTGGCCGAGAGCGATCGCACCTCCCCACGGATTGAGCTTCGCCGGATCCGCGTGGAGCTCGTGCGCCCAAGCCAGTGGCACTGATGCGAAAGCCTCGTTGACCTCATATGCGTCGATGTCATCGATCTTCAGCGCCGCCCGGCGTAGTACCCGCTCAGTGGCAGGGATAGGCGCTGTCAGCATGTACAGCGGGTCGTCCGCCGCGACCGCGAACGCGTGGAACCGGGCACGGGGGCGCAGGCCACTCGAGGCCGCCGCGCGTTCGCTCATGATCAGTACGGCCGAGGCTCCGTCGGTGAGGGGCGAGGAGTTGCCGGGTGTGATCCGCCAGTCGATGTCGGGGAATCGCCCGGCGAGCTCGGCCGAGTAGAAGGCCGGCTTAAGCCGGCTCAGCGCTTCGCATGTCGTCCCGGCTCGGACCGTCTCGTCCATGGTGTGCTCACCGGCCTCGAACCCGAGCGGCAGCCCGACCATCTCTCTCGCGAACAAGCCCTCAGCGGCGGCCTTCGCGGCCCGCCTGTGCGACTCTACGGCGAACTCATCGAGAGTCGACCGGCCCAGTTTCCAGCGCGCGGCGACGAGCTCGGCGGACATGCCCTGGCGTACCAGACCTTGTGGATAGCGTGCGGCGACCGTCGGTCCCAGATTGTCCTGGTCCATCGGCGCCGTCCCCATGGGCACCCTGCTCATGGATTCGACGCCGCAGGCGATCACGATGTCGTACACGCCGGCCATCACGCCTTGTGCCGCGAAGTGTGCCGCCTGCTGGCCCGAGCCGCACTGGCGGTCGATCGTGGTCGCGGGCACCGACTCGGGGAAGCCGGCGCCGAGAACGGCGCTGCGTGCGACGTTGAGGCTCTGTTCGCCGACCTGTTCCACGCATCCGGCGATGACGTCGTCCACCCGGGCAGGATCGAGATCGTTGCGGTGGACCAGCGAGGACAGCACATGACCGAGAAGTTCGACCGGATGCCGGCCGGACAGAGCTCCGCCCGGCTTGCCCTTGCCGGACGCCAGGCGAACCGCGTCGACGATGAGCGCGTTGTGCATCACGCATCCTCTCTCTTGGCGACTGACCGGCGGTCCGAGCGGATCACGGGCAGTCCGTGGTGAGGCTTTCTGATCGCGGAGCTGATCTGCGCCGATACGCCCGCTGAGTTCACCGTCCGAAGCGCCAGGCCCCCGAGAATCCTGCGGTTCGGCCATGTAAACGTTGTTCTACCACAGCAAGTATATGACTGGCGAAACTCCGGGTGACGGTCGGCGCCAGGTTTTCGTATGGTTACGAAAACGTCCAGTGCTTTTTTGGGTAAGACTATTGGCATCAAGCAACATATGTCATTACAGTGCTCGGCGTCACACCCGGCGCACCACCCCCACGCCGGCAGCGAGGAGGTCCGGATGAGTAGAGACGCAACCTCGGGCGAAGGATGCCGCGCATGGCTGTAGGTGTGAGCCGCGGCGCACAGGCCGTCTACGGCCGGATCGGCTCCCTGGCCGACCAGAGCGGCCTGTTGTTCATCACCACCCTCGAAGGGTTCCGCAAGACCTGGGACATCCGCCGGTGGTGGGGCGAGTACCTCGAGCAGTGCTGGTTTCTGGCCCGGGTCACGAGCCTGCCCGTCATGCTCGTGGCCATCCCGCTGGGCGGCACCATCGCACTCCAGGTCGGGCAGATCGTCCGGCAGATCGGGGCGCAGTCGGGCACCGGTGCGGCGGTCGTGCAGGCCCTGGTCACCCAGGTCGCCCCCGTCGCCGCGGCGCTGCTGATCTCGGGGGCCGGCGGCTCCGCGATGGCCTCCGACATGGGCTCACGGCGGATCCGCGGCGAGCTCGACGCGATGGAGGTCATGGCGATCAACCCGGTGCACCGGCACGTCACGCCCCGGCTGTGGGCCGCGAGCACGGTGGGGATGATGCTCTGCTCGCTCATCATCCTCGCCGGGATCATCGGCGGTTACTACTTCAACGTCGTGCAGGAGGGTGTCACGCCGGGGTCCTACTTCGATGGTGCCACCTCGCTGCTCGGTCTCTCCGACCTCCTGGTCACGCTGATCAAGGCCTGGATCTTCGGATTCATCGCGGCGGCCGTGGCGTGCTGGAAGGGCATGACCTGTGACTACGGTCCGATCGGGGTAGGCCGGGCCGTCAACCAGGCGGCGGTCATTTCCGCGATGTTGGTATTCGCGGCCAACTACGTGCTGTCGGCCCTGGACTACTCCCTCTTCCCCCCGAGGATCTGATGGCCGCCATATTTCCCATGCGCGTTCTGCGCCGTGTGGTCCCGGGGCGGCGGGCGGCCCCCGGGTCGGGGCTGGTCGACTTCGCCATCTTCACGGGCCGCGTCGGCTACTACGTGGTCGTCGGGATTCTGCGGGGCAAGTACTTCCGCACCGTTCTCCGGCAGATCAGCGACATCGTCGCGGGCGTCGGCGCTGTCGTGGTGGGCCTCGGCATGGTGTTCGTGATCTTCTTCATGTCCTTCTTCACCGGCACGACGGTCGGACTGCAGGCGATCCCGGGACTGCAGCGCATCGGCGCGCAGAGCCTGGCCGGTCTCATCGCCAGCTACGCCAATGTCCGCGAGATCACCCCGGTGATCGCGGGCATAGCCCTGGTCTTCCAGCTCGGCGCGTCGTTCACGGCGGAGATCGGGGCTATGCGGATCTCCGAGGAGATCGACGCGCTGGAGGTCATGGGGATCAACTCACTGGCCTACCTGGTGTGCACGCGCCTGGTCGCCACGCTCGCCACTTTGATCCCGCTCTACCTGATCGCCCTGTTCGCCAGCTTCTTCGCGACCCGTCTGATCTCCGTGGAGTTCTTCGGGATCTCGCCGGGTGTCTACGACTACTACTTCCATCTCTACCTGCCACCGATCGACGTCTTCTACAGCGTCGTCAAGGTGGTGGTGTTCGCCCTGATCATCGTGATCATTCACTGCTATCGGGGCTTTCAGGCGGTGGGCGGCCCGGTCGGTGTCGGGCACGCCACCGGCCAGGCGATCCGCGAGTCCATGGTCTCGATCATCATGGTCAACCTTCTGCTCTCCTACATCTTCTGGGGTCACGGCGGGACGGTGAGCCTGACCGGATGATCAATTCAGATCTGTCGCAGCGGTCCCGCCTCACCTTTGGGCTCATCGGAGCCGGCATCATCGCCGGGGCTGCCTTTGTCTCCTATCTGGGAGTTCAGAACGACCATCCCGGCTCGACCTATGTGGAGGCGACCTTCGGACGTGCGGGGGAGGGGCTCGACGACCAGTCGGCGGTGAAGATACGCGGCATCAACGTGGGCACGGTCTCCGCCATCCGGCTCGACTCGCAGTGGCGGGTACGGGTACGGATCCGGCTCAACAAGGGGGTCAAGGTCCCCGCGACGACGACGGCGGCCATCCAGCCGCTGTCGGTGTTCGGCCCGAAATTCCTCGAACTCGACCCGGGTTCCGGTGAGGCGACGGGTCCGTACCTGGCCGACGGCGGCACTGTCTCTCGGACCCAGGATCCGCAGGAACTGGCCGATATCGCGGGACCCGCCAATCGACTGCTCGGCGCGGTGTCGCCGGAGGATCTCTCCACCATCCTGCACTCCCTCGACCAGGGCGTGTCGGGCCGTGGCCCGGAGCTCGCGTCCACCATCGACGACGCGGGCCGGCTCCTCGACCTCGGCGCCCAGAACATCGCCCAGCTCCAGCGGCTGATCTCCAACGGCAGCGTCCTGGCGAGCAGTACGTCAGCCCACGGAGACCAGCTCGTCGCCATGGCCCAGAACCTCAACGCACTCGCCGGGCCGATCGCCGGCGATCCGGGTCAGATCGGCGCGCTGCTGGACGGCGGCACACAGTCGGCACAGATGATCAACGCCCTCCTGCTGTCGACTCCGGGCGCGGTCGGAAAGATCCTGGACCGCACCATCCCCACGGTCGACACGCTCTACAGCAACCGGACCTACATCCCCCACCTCATCTCGGCGGTCGGTGCCGACTTCAAGGAGGTGGCCGACGTCATCCGGGTGCCCGGGCCGCACAACACGCTCATGACCCGCACGACGTCCAGGATCAGGCTCAACGATGCGCTCTGCCAGACGTTCCTCGGCCTCTGCGAGCCGGCGGCTCCCGCGCTTCCACTCCCCAAGAAGGGCTAGTGATGGATCGGAAACCGGCGCGCGGACGTGCCCACGGTCGCATCCGTCGCAGCCGCGATCGCATCCGCCGCGGAGGCGATCGCCGCTCGGCGGTCAAGTTCCTGCTCTTCGCGATCGTGACCATCTCGCTCACGCTCGCCATGGCGTACGCGCTGGTCGGCCGAGACCTGGGCGCCAACTACACGATCACCGCGACCTTCGACGACGTCAGCGGCCTGACCGGGGGAGACCTGGTCAAGGTCGCCGGAACCCCGGTCGGGCGGGTGACCGGGGTACGGGTGTCAGACGGGAAGGCCGTCGTCACCCTGTCCGTCCGGCGGAGCGTTCGCGTCCCGTCGGATTCGCAGGCCGCCATTCGATGGCGCGACCTCATCGGCCAGCGCGAAATCTATCTGGAGCCGGGTACGAGTGATGTCCCGATGCGCGACGGCGGCCGGATCACCCGCACCCAGTCCGCGGTCGACCTCGGCGCGGTGGTCAACGGCCTGGGCCCGCTCACCGGCAGCCTCGACCCGAACGAGATCAACCAGATCCTGCAAGCTCTCGCGGTCGCGCTGACCGGCAACCAGGGCAACATCACTCAGATCAGCACGAATCTGGCGACACTCCTCCAGGTCTTCGGGTCCCGGAGCTCCACCCTGCACGACATGATCATCAACTACAAGACGGTCACCGACGCGCTGGGCGCCCGCGACCAGCAGATCGCGCAGACGGTCCAGAACCTCCAGACCATCACCAAGGCGTTCGCCGACAACCGCGTCGCGCTGGACACCGCGACGGTGCGACTCGCCGGACTCACTGGAAACCTGAACACGGTACTGGCCGGAAAGGGTCCGCAGCTCGGCAACGTCGTCGAGAGCACCGCCGCGTTGATGGAGACCGCGCACCGCCATATCGGGCAAATCGACGGACTGATCAAAGGACTGCCGGCCGCGTTGCAGGCGTTTCTCACCACGCTGGACGGCGGCAAATTCGTGCGCGGCACCATGGTGTGCATCAACCTCGTAGCGTCCGATGTCTGCCCGTATCCGGAGATCCTCCCCCCGCCACCCTCCGGGTCCGGGTCCAAAGCCTCCGGGTCCAAAGTGTCGATGACCCCGGCGCAGCAGGCGTCCTTCCAGCGGATGGCGAGTCTTTTCCTACTAGGCCGCCAGGTCGGGAGGTAGCGGGATGGCGATCAAATCCTTCCGCGACCGGAACCCGCGCGCCGTGGCCGCGGTCTCCATCGCCCTCATCGGCGCGGCCACGTTGCTGGCCTTCGCCTTCGGCACCCTGGGCCTCGGCCGGGGCGGCTATCCGATGAGCGGTGTCTTCGCCTCGAGCGGCGGGCTGCAGGTCGGCAGCGAGGTCCAGGTCGCCGGAGTCAAGGTGGGCACCGTCACCGGGATCGACCCCGACTTCGCCCACGGCCATGTCGTCATCCGCTGGAAGGTGGACGACGGTATCCGGCTGGGCCCGCAGACCCACGCGGACATCGAGCTCGCCAACCTGCTCGGCGGCCAGTACATCAAACTGTCCGGCCCGGTCACCCGCCCGTACGCCAAAGACCGGTCGGCGGCCGAGCGGCGGATCCCGCTGAGCCGGACGAGCATCCCCTACACGCTCAACCAGGCGCTCAACAGCACGACCAACCTGGCCGGACGGCTCGACACCAAGTCGGTGGACCGCATCCTGAAGGCGGCGGCGGGCATCGACCCGCCGAGCCAGAAGCAGCTCCACTCCATGCTGACCAACCTGGAGAAATTGACCACGACGCTCAATAAGGACGCGCCGCAGATCACCGCGATCATCGCCAACAGCAACCGGCTCACCACCGCGCTCGCATCCAAGGATCAGCAGCTCGCGCAGCTGCTCGATTACGGGCAGACCCTGCTGAACGAATTGATCAAACGGAAGGCGGAGCTCTCGGCCTCGCTCGGTAACGGCAGCCGGGTGATCCGGACCCTCGACCAGGTGGTCAGCCAGCACCAGGGTCAGCTGGACACGATCCTCGCCGACCTCCACCTGGCCTCAAAGACCCTCGCCGGCGGGAACCTCCCGTCGCTCAACGTCGCGCTCGCCTGGTTCGGCCCGACATTCCACGGCCTTTCCGAGATTCACGGACCTGGACGATTCCTGGACGGCGGATTCGTCGGCTTGGGCCCGGTCCAGCCGAGCCTGGTCGGGCCACAGCCGAACTTCAATCCGCCCAACTACCCCATGGTGCCGACGGGAGTCCCGAATGGGTGATGCATGGACGGGCCGCAGAGTCCGCGTTCTGGCGGTTCTGCTGAGCGGGCTATCAATCTGCGTGCTCAGCGCGTGTTCGCTGCTGCCGCAGAACATGCAGGTGTCCTTGGCCGCGAAATACCACGTGACGATCTACTTCACGAAGGCCCTCTCGTTCTACCCGCGCTCCCAGGTCCAGGTCATGGGGGTACAGGTCGGCACCGTGGACTCCGTCACCCCGATCGGCGGCCGGGTCCGCGTCGTTGTGTCGATCAACCGGAATGTTCCGCTGCCGGCCGACGCGAGCGCCTCGATCGTCCCGCTCAGTCTGATCGGAGAGCGCACGCTGACCTTCTCCCCGCCATGGGTGCCGGGAAAGGTCAAGCTCGCCGACGGCGCGGTCATCGGGCCGGAGCGCACCCACACGCCGGTGGAGATCGACGAAGCGCTCAAGTCGTTCAGCACGCTCCTGAGCTCTTTCGACCCCGCCGAGGCCAACACCATCCTGCACAAGACGGCGGGGGCGTTCCAGGGCAATGGCCAGCTGTTCAACTCCGTGTTGCAGCAGACCGGGACGCTGTCCGGCAGCCTCGCCGGCCAGGACGTCCAGCTGCTCCAGGTCGCGCGGAACCTGGAGCGGATCGCACGGGTCGTCCGGGGCCGGGAAAAGGTACTCGGGTCGCTGCTCAGTGACTTCTCCCAAGCCAGTCGGATGGCCGCGGACGAACGCGAGAACATCCGCGACATCGTCACCGGCACCGCCCATCTCGTCGATCGCGGTGGCGCGCTCCTCAAGGCACACGAACAGCAACTTCCGGAGGACCTTGCGAGGTTCGCCCAGATCGCCCTCATCGTCAAGGGCGACGCGAGCCGGCTGGCCACGTTCGTGCAGTCACTTCCGGATCTGAACTACACCTTCATCAACGCCTACGACGAGAAGGAGCACGCGCTGGTGTCCCGGATCGGACTCGACAACTTCCTTCGCTCCTATCTCGCGGCGCTGCTCCACAAGCCGACGATCGATCCGAGCGTGCCCTGCCCGCTTCCGCCGCCCTACTCGAACTGCCAATAGGAGAGGGCGCATGAGCCGACTGCTGATGGCCGCCATGCTGGCGCTGAGCGTGACCCTGTCCGGATGTTCGGTACAGACCCTGGGCGCGCCCAAGGGACACCTCACCCTGACCGCCGACTTCGAGGACGTCCAGAACCTCGTCGCCGGGCACAGCGTGAAGATCGCCGACGTGGCGGTCGGGTCGATCACCACCATCAAGCTGATCCCGGCCGGATCGGGCTACCACTCCCGGGTCACGATGTCGATCAAGGACGGAGTGAAGGTCCCGGTCGGGACCTCCGCCGAACTCTCGATCACCTCGCTGCTCGGCGAGAACTACGTGCGGCTGATCCCGCCTCCGGGATCAGACCGCTCGGCCGGCCCCGTGCTCGCCGACCATGCCCGGATCACCCGCACCAGCGTGGCCCCGGCGTTCGAGGAGGTCGTGGGCAAGGCGGGACCGCTGCTCACCGCCGTGTCGGGCAATGACATCGCCGGCATCGTCGACGCCGGAGCCACGGCCTTCGGCGGGAAGGGACAGCAGCTCAACACGATGATCAAGCAGTCTGGCCAGTTGCTCGAGATGTTCGCCGCCCGGCACGACCAACTCGCCACAGCGATCGACGACCTCGATCGGCTGGGACAGAAGCTCGCCAAGGGGCAGAAGGCCCTGGCGGCGCTCCCGGACAACCTCGCCCGGACGACCCGGCTGCTGGCCGACGACCGCGACAAGATCCTCAAAGCCGTGACCGGCCTGTCGAACCTCGCGAAGACCGTCAACGACACGATCCTGGTCCGCCGCACCGACCGGCTCCGCACGACGATCGAGAAGCTCGGACCGTCGATCAGAATCCTGGCCAGCGACAAGACCGATCTCGGACACCTCATTGCCACGCTCGAGAACTTCGTCAAGGTGGTTCCCAGAGCCGTCTACAACGGCCAGCTGCTGGCCTACCCGGTGATCACGCTCGTATCGCCGTCGGCTACCGGCAAGTCCGCGGCGCCGCCACCGCCGGGCGCGGTCGCCGCGTTGAAGCGCTTGCTGGAGCAGGGCCGATGAGCCGGCGGATCATGCTCAACCTCGTCGCCTTCTCGGTGCTCGGCGTGGTGATGACCGTGTGGGCGCTGCATTCCGTGATCCGGTTCGACGCACTGACCCATCCGTATCAGATCAGAGCGGAGTTCGTGTCCTCGCCCGGGCTCCAGCCGAACTTCGATGTCACGTACCAGGGCGTGGCGGTCGGAAAGATCAAGTCGGTACGGCTCGGCGACCAACGGGTCATCGTCACGCTCAGCATCGACAAGGGAATCCATATCCCAGAGGGCACGATGGCCGCCGCCGGACGCAAGTCCGCCATCGGCGAGCCCTACATCGACCTCGAACCGGCTCCGGGCCGGGCCGGCAACCGGCCGATGCGCGCCGGCGAGGTCATCCCGATGGCCCGTACGAGCGTGCCACAGAGCTACGGCGACCTGTTCACCGCGGTGAACAAGGCTGTCAACGGGCTCAACCCGGACGACGTCTCCGTCCTCACCCGGGAACTGGCGACCGGCTTGGACGGCCGCGGCGACTCGCTTCGACAAATCATCGACAGCACCAGCCAGATCACCGGGACCTTCGCCCGCAACACCCAGATGCTCAACGATCTGATCGCCAACCTCACCACGGTGACCGATGTGCTCGCCGCGCACCGCGATGACCTCGGGAGCGGCATCGACGATCTCGCCTCCGTTACCGGCTCGCTGTCCTCGGTGAGCGGTGACATCACTCGGATCCGCAATCAGGCGCCTGATCTGCTCGTCCGGTTGAACCGCATCCTGACCACCTCGAAGGCATCCGACCGATGCCTGCTCAACGCCTTGGGCGACGCGCTCCCGACGCTGCTGTCGTCCACGAGCCTCGACGACCTGGGGATCAGCTTCCGGCAGTCCCCGCAGCTCTTGGAGGCACTGAACGGCGCGACCCCGAAGGTGGACGGCAAGTCCAACCTGAACCTGAGCTTCGTGTTCTCGGTCAATAAGTCGAAAGGCCCGGTCGAGTACAAGAGCCTGCGCCCCCTGCCCTCGATTCCACGCATTCCGACCTGCCCGGGGGTCTCTCTTCCGAAACAGCAGATCCCCCCGATGTCGGCGGCGCAACGGGCCGCCGCCCTGAAGGGAACGGCGACCCCGCCCACGCGCGTGTCGAACGCGGCGCAACGGTCGGCGAACAAGGCGCCGGGCGGACCGCCCGGCTGGCTCCTCTACATCCCACCCGTGATCGCCGCCGTGGTGCTCATCAGGGTCCTCGGCCAGGCGGTCCCGCTGCTCATCCGGCGACGCAGAGCGCGCAAGAACGGAGACGACTGACGTGAAGCCCTACATCTTTGAATTCGCACCCGACGGGCTGGCCTCCCTCGAGGTTGAGGAGACACCTGTCAAACGGGAGCCGGAGACCAAGCCCGCGGTTGCGAAAGCGGAGCCGGAAGCCGAGCCCGCGGTTGCCGAACCGGAGCCGGAAGCCGAGCCCGCGGCTGAAGAACCGCCGACGGAGAGGCAGCGCCTCCCGCTGCGTCTCCCGAGGGTGCGGCCGGTGACCGTGGTGCTCATCCTGGCGCTGGCCGCCGTCAGTACCTTCGCGATCGGGCAGTGGCGGCACGCCCACGATCTGTCGGCCCAGACGGCCCAGCGCCGGGCCGTTGAGCAGAGCGCCGGCAAGGTCGCCAGTACCTTCTTCAACTGGGACTACCAGCACATGCAGGCGTCCTTCACCGCCAAGTACGCGCTGCTGACCAAGTCGGCGGCCGACGCGATACGGCCGACGGCTCCCACTCTCACCGCGTACTTCACCACCAACAAGGCCATGTCCACCGTCCAGATCAACGGGATCTACCCCGGCGAGATCAAGGGTGAGGACGCCGCGGTCGTGGTGGCGGTCGACACCCGGGTGACGACGTCGGCCTCGATCCAGACCAACACCGGGGCGACGCTGCTGATCAGCATGAAGCGTGTCGGCGGCAGGTGGCTGGCCAACAACATCTCGCTCACCGGCACCGGCAAGGAGTCCTATACCGACCCGCAGGGCAAGCCGATCACCTCGCCGCCGTCCGCGGGCACGCGCCCCAGCGCGCGACCAACCGTCTCCCCGACCCCCTGACCCCCGCACACCAGGAGGACGACCATGACGGAGGATGGGGTCCGGGGCCGGCACCAGCGGATCCGCACGCGATCGATTCGGCGCAGGATCGCGCTGCAGCTGGTCATTCCGCTGCTCTCGGTGATCTTGCTGTACGCCTTCGCCGTGAACGACACACTCGGTGCCGCGCTGAACAAGTTCCAGACGTCGACGGTGTACGACAAGATCGTCCAGCCTGGGGGCTACGTCACGACCTACCTGCAGCTCGAACGGGCCCTGACCGCTGTGGCCGTCAGCTCACACGGTCAGGCAGGGCGGCACGACCTGACAGCCCAGCGGGCCGCCACGGACGCGGCGATCGGGGGCTTCCTGCGGAGCGTCCGGTCGCCCGACCTGAATGGAGTCGTCAACGCCCCCGTCCGGCAGCGGCTCGACGACTTCACCCGGCGGCTCTCCGGGCTCCCCGCCGCCCGCCGGCAGATCGACGCGGGTCGTACGGACATGTTGGCGGCGATGCAGATGTTCGACGACCTCATCGCCTCGTCTCTCCGCCTGTACTCCGGCATGTCGTACATCAACGACTTCGCCGTCAGCCGGGAGAGCGAGGCGGTGCTGCTCATGGGGTGGTCCTGGGAGTACCTGCTCCGCGAGAACGCACTGACCGGGGCCGTGCTCGCCTCGCCAGGGGCCCGTATCACCCAGGCCGAGCACCACGCCCTGGTCGGCTGGATCGCCCTGCGGCGGCACTACTTCGCGGTGTCGACGGCCAGCCTGTCGCCCAAGGCCGGCCGCCCCTTCATGGGGCTCGCGGCATCGGCCGGCTACCGGCAGCTGACCACGGCTGAGAACGACATATCCGGCACGCGGGTCACCACTCGCCTGCCGGCTTCGGCGCTGCGCTGGCAGGTGGCCTCCGCGCCGCTGATGGGCACGTGGCGGCAGGCGATCGTGCAGGCCGGTACCGGCATCGCGACCCAGGCCAGGCGGGTCGGGGACCGGATCGTCCTGCGGCTGGTGCTGGTGGGCGGAGCGGGCATGGTCGCGGTACTGCTCTCCATTCTGTTCTCGGTGCGGTTCGCCCGGCGGTTCTCGCGTGAACTCGGCGACCTGAAGCAGGCCGTCGAAGACCTGGCCGAGCGCGAACTGCCGCTGACCGTCGCCCGCTTGCGCCGGGGTGAGGAGGTCGACCCCGGCGCGCACGTCCCGTCGCGCGTTCCGGGTCGTACCACTGAGATCGAGAGGGTCGCCGATGCCTTCATTGCCGTGCACCAGACGGCGATCGGCTCTGCGGTGGGGGAGGCGCGGCTGCGCAACGGGATCAGCCGGGTGTTCGTCAACCTCGCCTGGCGCAGCCAGTCGTTGCTGCACCGCCAGTTGCGGATGCTGGACGCGATGCAACGCCGTACCTACAGCTCCGAGGATCTGGAGCAGCTGTTCCGGCTCGACCATCTGACCACTCGCATGCGTCGCAACGCCGAGGGGCTGGTCATCCTGTCCGGGGCGCCGGCGGGACGCGGCTGGAGTCAGCCGGTGTCGTTGGAGGACGTGCTGCGTGCGGCCGCCGCCGAGGTGGAGGACTACACCCGCGTCGAGGTGATCACATCATCGTCCGCCCTGCTGGCCGGTCCGGCGGTCGCCGATGTGATCCACCTGGTCGCCGAGCTGGTGGAGAACGCCACGGCGTTCTCACCGCCATCGAGCCAGGTCGAGGTACGCGGTGAGATCGTCGGGAACGGCTACGCCATCGAGGTCGTCGACCAGGGTATCGGGCTGGATCCGGTGGAACGTGCTGAGCTCAACCTGCGCCTGGCCCGGGTGCCGGACTTCGACCTGGCCAACAGTGACCGGCTGGGTCTGTTCGTGGTTTCCACGCTCGCGGCCCGGCACGGCATCCGCGTGACGTTGGAGCCGTCCGTCTCTCGGGGCACGACGGTGGTGACGTTGATCCCGCAACAGCTTGTGGCGAGCCCCGGGCCCGATCCATCCCCGGACGAGGACAAGGCAGCGCTGCCGTCGGCGCGCTTCCGCCGTGCTGCAACCGGCAGCGAGGATCAACCGGATCAATAATTGCTTTCTGCGCAAGTGGCATTCTACTTTTTTGAGAGGTACTCTAGCGGCAGTCGGCATTGGTCATCCGCGCAGACGCCTGAAAGGTGGACATCACATGCGAAGTTCAGGGAAGGATCCGCTCCCGGACCTGCCGCTCACTGATCCGGCGTTCCATGCCGCCGACCCCTTCGACACCTACCGGCGGCTCCGCGACGAGAGCCCGGTCTACTGGTGTGCCACCGGCGGGTTCTACGCCCTCACCCGTCACGAGGACGTGCTGACCGTCTCCCGGGATCCGGCGACGTACCGCAGCGGGGAGGGCATCGCCATGCGCGGCGGCGAGATGGAGGTGCCCGGAGGCGTGACCCTGATCAGCACCGATCCGCCCAAGCACGCGTCCCAGCGGCGGCTCATCAACCGCTCCTTCACCAAGGGTGCGATCGCGAAGCTGGAGCCGCATGTCCGTGACATCGTCAGGGAGGCGCTCGACGATGCTCCGGTGGGGGAGCCGTTCGACTTCGTGGAGACCGTCGCGGCCCGGGTGCCCGTGATCGTCATCGCCGAGCTCCTGGGCGTTCCGGTGGCGGACAGGGACAAGTTCGTCGCCTGGACCAACGCCTCGGTCGGGACCGCGGATCCTGACTTCGCCCACCTCCAGGGCACCGCCATGGCCGAGCAGCTCGCCTACTTCGAGGAGATCATCGGCCAGCGCCGGGCCGAGCCCCGCGGCGACCTGATCAGCACGCTGATCGCGGCCGAGGCCGAACACGACGACTTCTCCCCACACGAACTGAACATGCTGTGCCTCCTGCTGCTGGGCGCCGGCAGCGAGACGACCCGCAACCTCATCGCCCACGGCTTCGTCGGGCTGACCCGCCACCCCGACCAGCTGGCGCAGCTGCGTGAGGGGAGTGACGTCGCGCGCGTCGTCGAGGAACTGTTGCGCTGGGTCAGCCCGCTCATCCACCAGGCGCGCACGGTGACCACGGAGACCGAGCTCGGTGGACGGGACCTGGTGCCCGGCGATCAGGTGGTCATGCTGTACGGCTCGGCCAACCGCGATGACCGGGTCTTCGGGCAGACCGCCGAGGACCTGGACGTGACGCGCGACCCCAACCCGCATCTGGCCTTCGGTTTCGGTGAGCATTTCTGCCTGGGGGCCGCCCTGGCCAGGCTCGAGGGCCGGGTGCTCTTCGAAGAGCTCACCGAGCGGTTCGGGCAGTGGAGCCTGGCCGGGCCCCCGGAGCGGCTGCGCTCCACGATGATCCGCGGCATCAAACGGCTGCCCGTCGTCCTCTCACCCTGACCGGCCGAACAAGCCAGGTTCCGAGTGGGGCCGACGTCCGGGCCCCTGCGTTCTGCGAGGAGTCCTAAATGGCTGAGGCCACTTTGATCACGCCGCTTGGCACCCGGATCCCCACCGCGCCCGACGTGGCCCTGGTCCTGCGTTCGGAACTGTCGTCGCTGGCCGACGAGATCGTCGCGGAGATCCGGCGCTCCGTCCCCGAATTCGACCGTCCCCTGCGGGGGCGGTTCGGCACCGGAATCCGGCTGGGCGTCGAGCAGGGCCTGCGGCAGTTCGTGGACCAGATCGCCGACCCGCTGGCACGACGGGAGCCTGGGATCAAGGTCTATCAAGGGCTGGGCCGCGGTGAGTACCTAGAGGGCCGGGATCTGGACGCTCTCCAGGCCGCCTACCGCGTCGGCGCCCGGGTCGCCTGGCGGCGGATCGCCGAGGTGGGACGGCAGGCCGGCTGGCCGGCCCAGACCATGTCCCTGCTCGCTGAGGCGGCCTTCACCCACGTTGACGAGATCGCGGCCTACTCGGTGGAGGGGCACTCCCAGGCGCGGGAGAATGCCACCGGCAGGTTGCAGCATCTCCGCCAACGGCTGCTGGAACTCATACTGGCCAGAGACCGCTCCATCTCCGGGGATGCCCTCAGCGGTCTGGCGCGTGAGGCGCAATGGCGGCTGCCCGGGACGGTGGCCTGCGTGGCCGTCACCGAGTGGCGTGGCGGAGGGTCGCGCCTCGAACCCGCGGTCGGCCCGGACGTGCTGATGGACCTCGGTCAACCCGATCCCTGTCTGCTCGTGCCCGACCCCGATGCGCCGGGCCGGCAGAATATGCTCGCCCACGCCCTGCGAGACTCCCTGTTCGCCATCGGCCCCAGCGTGCCCCTTGCCGACGCCCCGCTTTCGCTGCGCCTGGCCGGACAGGCCCTCTCACTGGTCCAGCGCGGCGTCATCAAGTGCGACCACTACGTCCGCTGCACCGACGAGCTGTCCACCCTGCTCCTCTTCCACGACGAGGACATGGTCCAGCTCATGACGCAACGCCGGTACGGCCCGCTCGCCGCCCTACGGGCCCACCAGCGGATCCGCCTGAGCGAAACCCTCCTGGCCTGGCTGGCCACCGGAGGCAGCGCCCCCCAGATCGCTGCTTCCCTTCACATCCACGCCCAGACCGTCCGCTACCGCATGCGCCAGCTCCAGGAGCTCTTCGGCGACGCAATGGACGACCCCAACTGGAAGTTCGAAATGGAGATCGTCCTGCGCACCCAACTGCTCCTCAAGACCGCCCCGGCCCCCCGGCAGCCCGCATAGAACGGTCAGGCGTCGCGCCGCAGGAGGAGTGCTCCTCCAGGCGTACCGCCACCAGTGGTGACGACGGCGACCCGGGCGTCGGCGACCTGGCGGCCGGCGGCCTCACCCCGTAGCTGCAGCATCGCCTCCTGAAGGAATCCGAAGCCGTGGGTGCGCCCGGCGGAGAGCTGGCCGCCATGGGTGTTCAGCGGTAGCGGGCCGTCGAGGGCGATGGTCTTGCCGCCCTCGAGGAAGCCGGCCGCCTCGCCGATCCCGCAGAATCCCAGCGCCTCGAGCCAGGACACCGCGTTGAACGTGAAGCCGTCGTACAGCTCCGCCACATCCACGTCGTGGGGCCGCAGGCCGGTCCGGGTCCACAGGTGGGCCGCCGGGCCGAAGACCTGTGGCTCGTGGGTCAGCGTGTCCTGATCCCACGACACCCGGTCGATGATCTGTGTGCCGACCGCCTCCACGAGAACCGGCGGCTTGGGCCGGTCGAAGGCCGTGTCCAGAGCCGACACGACGACGGCGATCGCCCCGTCGCACGGTACGTCGCAGTCGAAGAGGCCGAACGGCGTGCTGATCATCCGTGCTGCGAGGTAATCATCGAGCGTCAGCGGCTCGGTATAGATCGCTGCCGGGTTACGTGCTGCGTTCGCCCGCGCGGTCAGCGCTATGGGGGCCAGGGTCGTGGCACGGTCGCCTCCGTACCGCCAGAAGTAGTGTGAGGCGTTCACCCCGATCCAGTTGGCGGCCGACATCGCCCCGAACGGAGCCCGCCATTCGAACATGCCGGAGGCACCGCCGCCGGACGGCCGGATCCGCCCGGACCGTGTGAGGCTCGCGAACGTCGCCTCCCACACCGTACGGAAGCACAGAACGTGGCGGCATAGGCCGGACGCCACCGCCAGCATGGCCGCCACCACGCTCCCGGTGGGGCCGGGCGTTTCTCCTCCTCCATTGATCCAGGTCGGCCGGATGCGGAGCGCCTCCTCGACGGCCGTCACTCCTCCCTCGGACATGCCGGCGCCCGCCGCGCCCGGGTAGGTGGCCAGGCCGTCGATGTCCTCGATGGTGAGCCCGGCGTCCTCGATGGCCCGTAGGCACGCCTGGACGGTGAGGGCGAGCGGGTCGAGCATGAGCCGTCTCCCGATCGTGGAACTCCCGACTCCCGTCAGCGCGACTTCGTCCTCGAACTTCGCGGTGGAGACCATCGGCCGTACCCGCATAGCGGCGAGGTCGCGTGGCCCCGGCACGGGGGCCGGGCCGGGGTTCGAGTCCGGGTCCGGTTCGAACAGCGGTATCCAGAGCTCGCCCGCCGGCTCGAAGACCACCCGCACGCGCATCCCGATCGTGACGTCCTCCGGCGCGCAGCCGACGATGTTGGTCGTGAGCCGCGTATCGAGGTCCTCCTCGAGGGCGACGACGGCGACGACGTACGGCGGAGGAAGACGCGGCAGCCACTGCTGATGGTTGACGGTGAACCCGGCGACCACCGCCCGGCCGGACACTGCGGTCATGACCACGTCCGTGTCCCGGCAGCCGGGGCAGATGGGCTGCGGGGGGTGGTGGTACCGATGACAGGCCGCGCACTGAGCGATCCGGAGCACGCCATCGGCCCCGCTCTTCCAGAAGGGCTCGCTGCTGATGGACGGCTGCGGCAGCGGTCGTTCGCCCTGAAGCCCACTCATAAGTACCTCCGGTGAAATCTCGCATGATCTGGAGTAGAACGATACTTTACTTGCTAGTAGAGTGACGTTCTACTAATACGGATGGATCGTCTCCGGAAGGGTTGTATCTCCAATGAATATCCAGGGAATGCCGGCGGTCGTCGTCGGCGGCGCATCGGGCATGGGCCGGGCGACCGCCGCCCGGCTGGCTCAGCTCGGCGCGACGGTCGCCATCCTCGACCTTCCGGCGTCCGAGGGGCCGACGGTCGCCAAGGAGCTCGGCGCCGGCTTTCACCCGTGCGATGTCACGGACGCGGAGGGCACTCAAGAGGCGCTGCAGGCCGCGGTGACGGCACTGGGCGGGCTGCGCATCGCCGTCAACACGGCGGGCGGAGGCATTTCCAAGCGGACGCTCACGAAGGAGGGTCCCCACCCGCTGGCCGCGTTCAGCTCCGTGATCGGCCTCAATCTCATCGGCACTTTCAACCTCAACCGGCTCCAGGCCTGGCACATGAGCCAGAACGCGCCGATCGACGGAGAACGCGGGGTCATCGTCAACACCGCGTCGATCGCCGCGTTCGAGGGTCAGATCGGCCAGGTCGCCTACACGGCGGCCAAGGCCGGCATCGCGGGGATGAGCCTCACGATGGCACGTGATCTCGGCAGCCTCGGCATCCGGGTCATGGCCATCGCGCCGAGCCTGTTCGCCACCGGCAGCACCGCGCGGATTCCAGAGGACATGGCCGCCACCCTCACCCGTGACGCGGCATATCCACGGCGCATGGGCCGTCCCGAGGAGTATGCGAACCTGGCCACGGCCATCGTGGAGAACCAGATGCTCAACGGCGGCACGATACGTCTTGACGGAGGTCAGAGATTCGCCCCCCGGTAGCGTCGTGGACCGCCGCGAATCTGCGGCGGGTCACGATGTCCGGCGTTGCCGGGTAGTTCCACGTGCCCGTGCGCATCGTGCGAGGACCCTGCGCACCGGCACGGGTGCTACGCGGCTGGGCGCAGGATCGCCGCCGAGCAGAAGGCCCACAGCTCCGCGGTGCTCGCCCGCCGGACGCCGCCGAGCACCGCGGAATGCCCGCTGGAGATCAGAAGCTCCTGCAGCAGGCTCGCCTGGGTGGTCAGGTCGAGGTCGTCGCGCAGCCGACCCGCCTTCTGGATGTCGGCGAGCAGTTCGGTGATGAGGTTGCGCAGCGGCGCCACGGCATGGGCCAGGTCGTCCGGGCGGCTTTCGCTGAGCCGGAGATGGAGGATGCTCAGCGCACGAGACAGCGGATGCGGGGTCGACGTGGCCTCCGTCATGGCCTCCAGCAGCGCCCTCAGCCGCTCTACCGGATCGGACTGCTTGTCACAGGCCTCACGCAGGAGGGGCACGGCGGTCTTGCGCAGGATGGTCTCGTAGACGGCGAGCAGCAGGGTGTCCTTACCGTCGAAGAACCTGTAGAAGGTCCGCAACGACATCTCCGAGCGATCGCCCACATCCTGGATGGTGAAGTCGTTGCGTTCCTCCTGGATGAGGTCCACGGCGGCCGCGACGAACCGATCGCTGCGCGCCTGAGCCCGTGCCCGTGCGCTCTTGAGTGAACGCTCGACGCTGCGCCGCTGCCAGTCCGGCACCTGATCGTCCAGGAGAATCTCGCCGTCGATGAGGTCCTCGCCGTCGAGGGGATCGTCGCCGTCGATGAGATCTTCGCCGTCGAGGGGATCCGCGACGTCCGGCTTCGGATCCCGTGCCTTGCGCTGCGCCATCGTCTCCGCCTTATCTGCGAGTCGCGGAATGCCAGGGTTGGTCTCCCCTCAGCAATACGCCGTTACCCAAGTGTGCCGTGTGCGCGGCGGCCGCTCTCTCCGACGGACGAGCCCGTTGGCCGAGGCCGGCGAAGCTGCGGGCCGGTTTCCTTCGACCCCGGATCGTCGCCGATCACGTCCCACTCTGCGCCAACAATAGCGCGGATGTCCTGCCGCCGTTCTCAACGTACCGCTGGTCACCGACTGACCTACCCACCTAGGGCTAGGATCACTCTCCTTGTAAGCTCATGTCATTCTACTTCGTCGTGCGGCCAGCTTAATAGGCCTCACAGTGGTGATCCAGGGTGCGTTCGCTGAATGTCCTGGTGAGCGCGGGACCGATGCCGACGTCGCAGTATGAGAGGACGAGTGTCAGGCGGGCGGTGGGGTCAGCCGATTCGCTGAGGTCGGCCGGACCAGGTCCGACAGGACCTCGCGACGCAGGATCTTGCCCGTCGGCGTCTGCGGCAGGGCGTCCCGGACGACGATCAGAGCCGGGGTCTTCGACGTGCGAAGCCGGGACCGGACCCACTCGCGCACTTCGTCGGTCTCCACCGAGCGACCCGGGCGGAGCACCACGGCGGCGGCGATCGCCTGCCCCCATCGCTCGTCGGGGATACCGACGACCGCGGCCTCGGCTATCGCCTCATGTTGGAGGAGCACGTCCTCGATCTCGGCGGGCGCGATGTTCTCGCCACCCCGAATGATCGTGTCGTCGGACCTGCCCTCGACGTAGAGATATCCATCGCCGTCGACCCAGCCGCGATCACGAGTGGCGAACCAGCCCTCGGGGTCGAGCCGCTTCCCTTGTTCGCGGTACTCGCCCGATACCTGCTCGCCCCGGACGTAGAGGTCACCGGCCGCCCCCGCGGGCAGCGGGCCGTCCGGGCCGCGTACCTGGACCTCGATGCCGGGCAGCAACCGCCCGGCGGAGCTGAGCCGGGCCTTTGCGGTCGGGTCACCGGTGAACGCGCGACGATGCTCGTCCGGACCGAGCACGGCGATCGTCGAGCTGGTCTCGGTCAGGCCGTACGCGTTGACGAAGCCGACGCCGGGAAACAGCCGGATCGCTCGTTCGAGTACCGGCATCGGCATCTTGGCCCCGCCGTAGGCGAGCGACCGCAGGCTGGGTACTTCGGCGTCCGAGGACTCTGCGAGATGCTCGGTGATGGCGGCGAGCATCGTCGGTACGAGGAGGGCATGGGTGATCCCCTCAAGTCGTACGCTCTCGATCCATGACTGCGGGCTGAACGACTCCAGGTAGACGATCCGGCGGCCTGCGTAGACATTGCTCAACAGGTTCGAGACTCCGGCGATGTGGTAGGGCGGGACGCTCACCAGCATGGCGTCGTCCTCCCCGGCCGCACCGAAGTCGACGCTGCCGAGCAGGTAGGAGACGACGTGGCGATGGCGCAGGACGGCCGCTTTGGGAGCGGAAGTGGTGCCGCTGGTGTACAGCAGGATTGCGACCGCGTCAGGATCGTCTTCCCACCTTGCGACGTCCGCGCGGGTCGCGGAGAATGCCGCGCGCCACTCTTCCGTGGCGATGCCGCGGGCCGTGGTGGGCGGCGTCCGATCGGAGATCACGAGGGCGTCCCGGTGCCGGGACAGTAGATCGGCGAGTTGCTCCGCACCGAGCCGGTAGTTCAGGGGCACCAACGGAACACCGGCCCAGGCGCACGCGAACAGCGCCACCGCGAAGGCGTCACCGTTCATGCCCAGACACACGACTTCCGGTACGCCCATCTCCCGGAGGGCCGCCGCGCCGGCCCGTGCCCGGTCGATGAGCCTCGCATAGGTCAATTGACAGCCGGACCGGCGGGATCCGATCGCGATCCGATCGGGTGTTCCAGCCGCGGCCATCTCCAGAAGGGTCACGATGTTCACCTGGGCGCCCTTAGTCCGACGCCGGCAGTGTCTTGGGCGCCTTGATGGTGAGGTGGCGCCCGTCCACCGAGAGCACACCGGCTCCTGGTCTCGTGCAGAGCACCTCGAGCCCCGTCGTATCGTCGACGTACCTCTTGCCGAGCAGAGTGCCGCCGTCGGCAGGTTCTCCGGAAGCGGCGGTGACCTCGGCGTCCTCGGACATCGGACGCCCCCCGCAGGTCAGTTCCACGGGATCCGCCGGCGCATGTATGACCATGACCTCGGTGCCGCATGAGGCGCTCCGGAGACGGGTCCCTACCGTGATGCCTGCCACTTACTCGCCTCTCCCATCGGTGACCTGCGAACCGGCCATGGATCCCACGACGCCCCCCGGCTTCTCGGCGGCGATCGGTACGCCCGGGCGCCAGCATGTGCCCAGCAGGAGCGCCGCACCGCCGACCCCCAGGCCGATGGCCGTAAGAAATCCCGCCCAGGCTCCGAGATCGAAGCCGATGGCGTGATCGACCGCCGCTCGTCCGGGACCACTGATCGCGGTGGCGAGGAGAATGACAGCGATCATCAGCACGTATTCGTAGCCGTTCTTGAAGACGAAGAACCCGTGAGTGCGGTGCTCGATCACACCGGCCACGACCATGGTGCCAAGGAGCCCACCGGCAGCCGGCGGAGTCAGGAACCCGGCGGCGAACGCGAGCCCGCAGCCGACTTCCGTCACGACGCTCATCCAGGCATGCACCCGGCCGGGGCGCAGTCCGAGGCCCTCGAACCAGCCCGCCGTCCCGGCGATCTTTCCGCCTCCGAAGGCATGGTTCAAGCCGTGAATCACCATGGTCAGCCCGACTACCACCCTGACCATCAGCAGCGACGTGTCGATCGCGTGCACGGGATCAGACTCCCTTCGTTTCGTCCGGGGGTGGGCTACGCCGGAAAGTGGTACAGGGCTCGTGCGTTGAGTTCAACGATCTTGCGTGCTTCGTCGTCCGGCACCTGCGCCAGGTGCTCGGCCAGCAGCTTGCGGGTGTGCGGCCAGTTCGAGTCGGAGTGGGGGTAGTCGCTCTCGAAGAGGATGTTGTCGACCCCGATGCGGTGACGTGCCTCGATGCCGGACTGGTCGGCGATGAAGCATCCGTAGATGTGCTCCCGGAACAGCTCCGAGGGGAGCTTGTCCTTGTTGATGTCGCACCAGTACTTGTGCCGGCCCCAGGAATAGTCGACCCGCTCCAGCAGATACGGCATCCAGCCGAT
Organism: Actinomycetes bacterium; assembly: GCA_025964575.1. Lineage (GTDB taxonomy): Bacteria > Actinomycetota > Actinomycetes > Streptosporangiales > Streptosporangiaceae > Actinomadura_E. Next base: position 12,631 of record JAOPYO010000151.1, on the reverse strand, counting down.
TCCGCCTTCGGACAGGGCCACCTTCAGGTTCGGGAACTTGTAGAAGACGTCGGAGATCAGCAGATCGACCGTCGCCATCATCGAGTTCATTCCGAACAGGGCGATGCCGATGAAGAAGTCACCGTCCGGTGCGAGGCCCTGCGGCATGCCGCCCGATCCGAAGTGCATCGACAGTGGAAGTCCCGCCTCCTCGCAGACACGCAGGATCGGGTCCCAGTGGTCGGTGTGGTACGAGGGCAGGCCCAGCTTGTGCGGCGCCTCGAGGAACGAGATCGACTTCGCTCCCTTCGCGACGGTCCGCTCGATCTCCCGCACCGACGCCTCGACGTCCCAGTAGGGGACCATCACCAGCGGAATCTGCCGGTCCGGCGCGTAGGCGCACCATTCATCGAGGATGAAGTCGTTGTAGGCGCTGATGCACAGCTTGGCCAGGTCCTTGTCCTTCGCCGCGAAGAACGTACTGCCGGCGAAGCCTCCGAAGTTCGGGAAGCAGAGCTGCGCCCACACCCCTTCGATGTCCATGTCCTTGATGCGATCCTCGATGCTGTAGCACCCCGGCAGCATGTCTTCATAACTGCGCGGATCCATCCCGAACTCGCGAGGATGCTTCCCGGCGACCGCGTTGAGCGCGAAGTTCCCGGACTTGCCGCCCTCGTAGAGCCAGGTGTCGTTACCGTCCGGGAGTTTCTCGATGCGCGGCGCGGCCTCCGCGTACCTGGACGGCAGCCGATCCAGCCAGACGCGGGGGTGCTCGATCACATGGTCGTCCACCGAAATGATCTTTGCGTCGTCAGGCAGCATTCGAGTTCCTCCTGATCGCTGGACGGTGGCCAGGGGGTAGAGCACACACAGGCCCACCGGATAGTCATCAGAGTAGAACGCTACTTGCGTTTTATGCAATACCTTGTTCCGCACGGCAATGTCGTCCGGGTCGGCCCGAGCCCGTGCCGGGCCGACGAAGCAGCCACCAGCGAACAGCTGCGGACCTGACCCCGCACGGCCGAGATCACCAGCTGTGCCCGGCCGAGTGTCCAGGGAGACGTCTTACGTCGGGGGAGGGGTGGGCCGGTGGGACGGGTTCCGGCGAGGGCACTTCTGGAGCCGCAGTACGTCCTGCAACGCAAGCGCGACGACCACCGTGCCAACTGGGAATCGGATCCGCGATGCTGGTATCAGGTCGCCGCGCCGTCGATCTTGAGTTGGATGATCTCGTCCTGGGTGCGGCCTATTTCCCGGAGCAGGTCGTCGGTGTGCTCGGCGAACTGCGGAGCGCGGGTCAAGGTAGGAGGTGTCTCGTCGAACTGCACGGGGCTGGATACGAGTTCACGCTCGTTGTGCTCGGCATCGATGACCGTCACGACGTAGCCGTTGGCGCGGACTTGGGGATCGTATCCAACTTCGAGGGCGTTGTTGTTGGGGGCCCATTGTCCTTCGAGGGTCTGCAGACGCCCCAGCCGGTAGCCGTATGTTTTCGCAGCGATTGCTTTGGCGATCAGTTCACCGGCATCGGAAGCCCGTGCGAACAATTTCTCGGCGCTGTCGAATCGTTGGTCGGTGATCAAGTCTTCGAGGCCTAGATGTCGGCACAGATCGGTCCAGTACCTGCCTGGTTGGAGCGGGTCAGCCCCAGGAGGCCGTACATGTTGCCGCCCATCATCTTGCGCACGTCGCCGGCGGGGAACACCTCACCTATCTCCTTCGCCCAGTGGAGCGGGTCCGCCATGCCCTCGGGATGGGGGTAGTCCGAGCCGAACAGGACGTGTTCAGGCGACATGAGGTTCACCAGGTCCTCAATGGAGTCCTCCCAGAACGGGTTGATCCACAGGTTGCGCAGGAACACCTCGCGGGGGTGCTCCGCGAACTCCTGGGGCATCTTGGCGTAGGTCTTCTCCAGTGCCTTCAGGCACGGGATCGCCCAGCTTCCTCCGTTCTCCACGCTCGCGAGTCTGACGGTCGGGAATCGGCTGAGCATGCCGTGGCAGATCGCGGAGGTGATCGTGTCGTTGATGGCCCGGCCGGGGCTGACGGCGTCATAGAACGGGTTGGGTTTGAATGCCAGCGCTTCCCGCCTGGTTCCCTCCCAGTCGTTGACGTACCGCTGGTAGCCGGAGTCGGAGGCGTGCAGCGTGACCAGGACGCCCGACTCCGCGACCCGTGCCCAGAAGGGATCGAATTCCGGTAGGAACGGGGAGCGGGTGCCCCGGTGGCCGGCGACCGGGGCAGGGCGCATCAGCACGACCCTCGCGCCCCGCTCGAGCAGCCAGTCGAGCTCGGCCACGCCGCGCTCAGGACTGGAGGGGTTGACGATCGGTGTGGCGAAGATCCTGTCCTGGTAGTTGAACGCCCACTCATCGTGCAGCCACTGGTTGAAGGCGTGGACGACGGTACAGGTCAGTTCCGGATCGTCGGCGAGCCGGACCTCGAGCAGGCTGGCCAAGGTCGGGAACATCAGCGCGGCGTCGAGGCCGAGTTCGTCGAGCAGCTCGAGGCGTGGCGCAGCGGTGCGGAAGGCCTCGCTCGTGCGGATCGGCTTCCCGGCGATCTCCCGCAACGACTTGCCCTGCGGATTGTTGCCGGAGAAGTACTCTGCGAACGCCCCGGGCCGCGCCACGACCTCGAACGTCGGGTTCGGGATGTAGTCGCTGATGACGTTGTCGACGGCGATCTTCGTGCGTCCGTTCACTTGCACGTACTTGAAGAGCCCCTCGTACTCCGCGGGCAGGTGGCGGGTGAAGGCGTCCTCGGTCTCGTACAGGTGGTTGTCTGCGTCGAATACCGGGAAGTCGAGCTTGCCCATGGTTCCTCCTGGTCGTGGATCGGGACTCAGCGGCTGATGAGCCGTACGGGTAGTTGCTCGTGGCGTCGGACCATGAGGCTGTTGACCCACTTCGGCGGGTGCTCGGGTTCGAGGGCGATGTTGCTGGTGCGCTCGAGCAGGACGGTGAGCACGGAGCGGGCTTCGATGCGAGCCAGGGGTGCCCCTACGCAGTGGTGGATGCCGCGCCCGAACGCCAGATGCAGGCGCGGCACCTGCCGTTGGAGATCGATCTCGTCGGGTCGTTCGAACTCGGCCGGATCGCGGTTACCGGCGGCCCACAGCAGCAGTACCGTGGCGCCGGCCGGGATGTGAACGCCGCCGAGCGTCGTGGCGGTGGGCACGGAACGCATGTGGTAGCGGAACGGTGGCTCCAGGCGCAGCGCCTCTTCCGCGAATGTCGGAATCTGGCCGGGGTTGCGACGCAGATGTTCCTGAAGATCAGGATGTTCGGCCAGGATGCGCACTGCGTTGCCGAGCAGGCTCGTAGTGGACTCACCCCCGGCGCTCAGCAGGGTGTGCAACATGCCGGTGGCCTCCACGTCGCCGAACACCCCGTCGTTCACACCGCGGGCGACGGCGCCGAGCAGGTCGTCACCCGGCTGTTTCACCGCCGCTGAGAGCTGATCGGTGAGCCAGGTCTGGATCTCGGCGGTGCGGCTGATCAGCTCCATCAGTTCGTCGTAGGACAGCGTCGACCCCAGCATCGCTGTGGAATCGAACGCCGCGCTCAGCAGCTGGCCCAGGTCGCTGTCGTGGAAGCCGATGAGGCGGCTGATCATGGTGATCGGCACGATGTTGCCGATCTCGGTCATGAACTCGACGGTCCCGGCCTCCAGCGCCCGGCTTACGCATCCGTTGGCGATGTCGACGACGTCGGATTCGAGTTGGGCCATGCGCTTGGCGACCAGCTCGGGAAAGACCGTCTTGCGGTGCAACGCATGCATGGGCGGATCGGCGGTTGCCAGCACGTTCACGCCGGCCTCACCGAAGGGCAGCGTGCAGGGCAGACCAGCGCCATCGCGGTAGAGCAGACAACGCAGGTTCGAGGAAAAGTCCTCGACCCGGCCGACCACCTCGGCCAACAGCTCGTAGGTGCTGACCGTGAACACCCTCGTACCGGGTACCTCCCACACCGGCGCCTGTGCACGGAGCCGGCCGTAGAACGGATAGGGGTCATCGATCACGGCCGGGTCCAGCAGCAGCGTCCCGGATATTCCTTCGGTCATGTGACCTCTTCTCCCTCGGCGGCGATCTGCTGGAAGAGCTGCCCGAGGTCTCCGTGGACCCAGGTGGTGACGACGACGTCGCCGCTGATCTCGTAGACCTCGCAGGTCGCCACATCGATCGAACGACCCTTCGGCGCGAACCCCAGGTACTCCTTCACATGCAGGCCCCGCAGCCGCCAATGCGCGCAGACGAACCGTTCATCGCCGAACAGCAGATCCTCATCCAGGTGCAGGCCGTCGAAGGCGACATGGAGCTGCCGGAGGCCGTCGGCGATATCGGTCAGGGAGAGCGGCTGCGCGAGCCCGTCGGCCCAGCGCGGGCAGGACGGATCGAAGTACCCGAGGTAGCCGTCGAGGTCGCCGGCGTTCAAGGCCGCCACCGCGGACCGGACGGCATCGACCGCTTTGGTGTCACCCATGTGCGAGTGTTCCTCCAGACAGTGAACGTTCATGACATGGATCGGGCCCGGGTGCCGCGACGCCGAGGTCTTCTTGACCGGTCACCGCGACCGACAGGACCAGGAGCTGAGATGCATCGGGCCGGAGGTGAGCCCGGACCAGGACCCACGCGGTTCGGATGGTCGGTCAGGCTGAGTTCCGCGGGGCGGTTGCGTTGGTCCGCACGTCCCGGAACGGGCGGTCGAAGTCTTCGGCGCGTTCGCGGGGCATCCCGAGTACGCGTTCGCTGATGATGTTGCGTGCGATCTCGGTGGTGCCGCCGCCGATGCACACTCCTTGGCGGCCGAGGTAGGCCACGCCGACCTCCCCTACCGGGTCACCGTCCTGCCAGGCGACGGCGCGGTCGCCCGCGAGCTCGAGCGCGATGGTGGCCAGCCTGACCCGGAGCACCCCGCTCGACAGCCGGGTGATGGATCCGGCCGCCACCGGCAACCGGCCGGTCCGGATGGACGTGCCGATACGGCCGACAAGCGCCGTGTGAACTCGCGTGAGGACACGGGCTTCGCCGATCAGCTGGCGTACCCGCGGATCGTCGGTGCCGCCTGACACCTGCGTGGGCACCATGGCATCGAGCTTGGCGCTTTCGTGTTGCGCCGTGCGCGGCATCATGGCGTACGGCGAGGAGCCGCTCATCGCTGCCCGCTCGTGTGACAGGAGCCTGGAGGCGACGCTCCATCCGTCGTTGACCTCGCCGAGGACGTGGTCGGCGGGGATGGGGACGTCGTCGAAGAACTCCTGACAGAAATCCTCGGTCCCATCGACGTGTTTGATCTTCGTGATGGTGATCCCGGGCTGGTGCACCTTGACGACGAGGACACTCAGACCCCGGTGCTTGGGAACGTCCCAGTCGGTACGGGCCACGCAGAGCGCGTAGTCCGACCTCCACGCGTAGGTACTCCAGATCTTCGAGCCGTTCAGGAGGAACACCTCGCCGTGGCGCTCCGCGCGGGTGAGCGCACCCGCGAGGTCGGAACCGCCGGTCGGCTCCGACAGGAACTGGACCCAGAGCTCCTCACCCCTGAGCGCTGCGGGGATGAAGCGCTGCTTCTGCTCCTCGGTACCGTAATCCAGGATGGTCGGCAGGATGATCGTGAACGTTGGAGTGTTGAACAGGATCGGCAGCTCGTAGCCGTCCGTCACCTCGATGAACGCGTCCTGGTACTGCACGGGCAGCCCCTGCCCGCCGTATTCGGCGGGATAGCACAGGCCGGCGAAACCGGCATCCCAGAGTTTGCGCTGGATCGTCTTGGCGCGGACGACATGGTCGGCGTCGTCCTTGGCGTGGCCGATGTAGGGATCGGCGCCGTTGAGGGGCTCGAGGTTGGCGGTGACCCATTCCTTCGTTCGTGCCCGGAAGGCGTCGAGGTCTTCGGGCGGCCTACCGGGCTCCGTAGTCGCAACGGTCATGCTTCTCCTTATCGGCCTGCGAGGGTCGCCACTCGGTCGCGGTGCTCCATCGGGTCGCCGTAGGTCTCCCGGTGGAGGACGACCCTGCGTAGATAGAGATGTAGGTCGTGTTCCCAGGTGACGCCGATGCCGCCGTGCAGCTGGACGCAGTCCTGGATCAGTTCGGGGCAACGCTCGGCAACGTAGGCTTTGGCGATCCGGACGACCTCGGCGGCGTCGGGAGCGCCGGCCTGGACGGTCCGCGTGGCGTCGACCGCCATGGCGTGAGCGGACTCGATCCATAGCTTCATGTCAGCAAAACGGTGCTTGAGGGCCTGGTAGGACGCGAGCGCCCGGCCGAACGAGGAGCGGTCGAACGCGTGCTGGACGGTGAAGCCGAAGACCCGATCGGTGGCACCCACGATCTCGGCGCACTGCAGGACCAGTGCGGTCTGCATCTGCCGTTCGAACGAGAGCGACGCGCCACCGAGTACGCCCACGACGCTGGACGCCGGCACCCGGACCTCTTCGAATCGGATCTCGGCGTTCCTGCGGACGAGGTCGAGCCCGCGCAGCGGTGTGATGCGCAGGCCGGGCGCCGAGGCCGGGACGAGGAATTGGGACAGGCCGTCGGGCCCGGTGGCCGTCACCAGGAGCCAGTCGGCCTCGCCGCCCGCCTCGACGGGCCGCTTCAGGCCGTCCAGAACGAACTCGTCGCCATCGCGCCGCACGCGCAGCGTGATCCCGTCGGGGGTGACCGGCCGACCTGGCTCCGTGACGCACCAGGCGGCGACCGACTCACCGGACAACAGCCCCGGCAGGATGCGCCCGGCGAGCACGTCGGAAGCCTCGCATGAGAGGGTCTGTGCGACGACGTTCGTCGGGATCAACGGGCCCGGCGACACCAACGCGCCCATCTCCTCGGCCACCAGCGCCAGGTCGCGCAGTCCCTCGCCGGAGACGCTTCCGCCTCCGTGCTCTTCGTCGACCAATAGCGACGTCCAGCCGAGATCGGCCCCCTTCTTCCACCATCCGCGGTCGAACCCGGCCGGGTTCGCGGCAAGAGTCCTGACCTCCGTCACAGGGACGGTCGTCTTGAGGAACTTGCGGGTCGTTTCCCGTAGCAGCTCCTGGTCTGGAGTGAGCTCAAGATCCATGTGTGGTCCCGGCCAGCCCTTCGAAGACGTGAACAGCGTTGTCGTAGAGGCCCCTCTGCGGGCAGCGATCAGCCCGGCAACCTTATGGTAAGGGCGCTCTCCGGATAGTAGTATTACATTGGCAATCAAGCTAGTGCGAAGCTCACATCTAGTGCCATGATGCTTCTCTCTTAGAGTGACCTTCGATGGCGTACTCTGTGTTGCTTGCGAGGGGGTAGCCGGATGGTGCGGGATATCCGTGAGGGGCCGGCCGAGGAGTACTGGGATCGGCTCCGGCAGATGATGGGACCCGACGGCCTCATCACCTACTGGTATCTCGGCCGGGCGTTCAACCAGGCAGAGGATCCTGACACGGTGCGGCTGCGCCGCGACATGCGCAACGGTGCCGGTGGCATCATGGCCGCGCCGCTCGCGATCTCCGCTCCGGAGACCGGCGGCTGGCGCGATCGCGAGGCGGTCCCCGCGCCCGTCACCTACGGACTGCACATCATCGACGACGCTCGCGACGTCGCAGAGATCCGGGTGTCCCGCGCCACCGTGCGACGGGGCGGCAGAATGGGGTTCAGCCGCTCCGAGATCACCGACGCCGCCGACTCCTCCCGACTCATCGCCGTCACGACCGGTGTCGGCGTCAAACTCGGCGACGCCCCGCCATCGTTCCGGCCCGTGGACGCGCCACCCGAGCTGCCCGACACGGCCGACCTGCCCGCCCTCCAGGTCGTTTTCGGGGCGCAGCGGCATTCAGACGGCTGGCGCCTGCCCGCCCTCACCTCCCGTCTCGCCTCAACCTCGGCATCACTGCACCTGGGCCCGATCCACGTCGCGTTCGAGGCCGCGGCCACGGAGCTGGCCGCCGAGCTGGCCGAATCCGATGCGATCCAGGTCGAGGACTGGGACGTTCACTTCGTCGCACCGGGCCGCACCGGCCCCTTCCTCGTCCTCGCCGACGGATGGGCCGGCCCGAGCGGGCGGGTGGTGGTCCGCTTCACGCTCATTGACGAGGGCCGCGACGGCGCGGTGGTCGCGGCCGGCGCCGCGGCGTTCCGCCGCAGCCGGCCCGTACCTGTAGGCGGATGATTCCATGCGCCGCGATGACGCGGGAGGTCGCAAGTGACGGTGCCGGCCCAGGACGGGAATGGGCGGAGTCAGGCGGAACATTGGTACGCGACAGGCGTGTACGGCCACCTCACACTGCCCCAAGCCGTGCTGGCCGCCTCAAGCGCCCAACCTGACCTTCCGATCGTCTTCCACAGCGCGGCACACCGCACGACGCTCACGCTCGAGGAACTCGTCGACCGGGCAGGCCGCTGCGCGGCGGCCTTCCGCTCCCTGGGTGCGGGGCCCGGCGACGCGGTCGCGGTCCAGGTGCCGAGCTGGGCGGAGGGCGCCGTCGCGCAGGCCGCGGCGCTCCTGGCATGGTGGAACAGGCAGGTGGGTAGAGCCGAACACCGTTGCTCCACCATCCATCTTTATGTCGGCGGCCGAGCGGCGGATCCCGCACCTGGTCGGCAGCCCAGGAATATCATCTGAACTCGACCAAAGGGGAACCGTGCCGGGACCTGAGCGATCGGCCGCCTCGCGGGGCTTCGACCCCATGACGCCCAATATCGCGCGCATCTATGACTACTTCCTGGGCGGCAAGGACAACTTCGCCGCCGACCGGCAGGCGGCCGAACAGGTCACAAAGCTCCTTCCGGAAGTGCCGATGATCGCTCGTGAGAATCGCAGATTCCTCGGTCGCGTCATTCGTTTCATGGTCGATGCCGGGGTCCGGCAGTTCATAGACATCGGCACGGGACTGCCGACCCAAGGCCACGTCCACGAGATCCTCAGGGTCGTCGCGCCTGATGCCCGGGTGGTCTACGTCGACCATGACCCGGTCGTGATCGTGCACGCCCAGGCACTACTCGAAGGCAACGGCCGGACCGCCGTGGTCCGGGCCGACTTGCGCAACCCGGATGACATCCTCACCGACCCCGAACTCACGCAACTCATCGACCTGGCGCAGCCGGTCGGGATCCTGCTGCTGGGGGTGCTGTACTTCGTCCCGGACGACGACGAGGTCCGGCACACCGTCACCCGGCTGCACAAGGCCGTCACGCCCGGAAGCTATTTGGCCATTTCCCATACCCTGCCGCACACCCGCCGCGAGACCAGGGAGGGGCTCGCCGCGGCCTACCGGGTACCTCTGCGGGGCGCCCCCGACCAGCGGACCCCCTCCGAGATCGTCGCCCTTCTCGACGACTGGGACATCGTCGAGCCCGGCGTCGTACATCTCCCCGCGTGGCACCCTGAGCTCGGCATCACCCGCCAGAACCCCGAGGCCGTCTGGCTGATCGGCGGCCTCGCCCGCAAGAACTGATGCCGCCGCACCCCAGGGACTGCGGTCGATCCTTCCGACGTACCAGCCGGCGGGCCTGTGGGAGAGCGTGTGCCGCCCCAAGACTTGTGCCGGGTAGCCCGACCGGTGCGTGGGTGGCTCAGCCAGGCCCGGAACCTTGGTTGCGAACCTGGGGGAGCCGTGACCGCACGGGTGTGCTCGCATCGCGACGGTGACGTGAGGACGGAGTTCCGGTGGCTGCCCACATCGCCTCCCCGCGCGTCGTCGAATGAGCTCCCGACATCCGCTCTGACGAGGCAGGTGGTGTGGACGGCCGCTGAGAATCCCGGGGTGGGTCATCGCAGGATCACGGTGGGTTCGAGCTGTAGGGGCCGGTGGGGATCTTCTCGACCGGTTTCGCCAGCATCGGCGCAGCCGGTGGACTGACCGGATGGTTCATCGTCTCATTCTCCATCCCGTACCAGCATCGGCCGTGGTGATTAGTGGGTCGTGGCCGCCTGAACCGCTACCAGCTCGCCGGACTCGAGGGCGATCTGCAATGCCGTCGCAACGGTCACCGCTTGTGCCGCGCGAAACTCCGGTTCTCGGCGGCGAAGGCTTCGTCTCCGCCGACCCGAAGACCCTTCCCGCTCGCCTTGAAGCGGCCGGTTTCGCCGACATCCGCATCGAGATCGGTGATCTCGATTACCGGTTCCATGCCAGAAAGCCCAGGCGGCACTGATCGACCGATCAAAGAGGAGGGAGCCGGTCGACACCGCTCATCTACGCACACGAATCGGACGGAACGGTTCATACGCGGCTTACAAAAGCGACGATCAGCGGGTGCGTCAAGGGAGCGCGGCGTTACAGACGCGTACCCACTCCCGGCCCGACCGGTCCCAGCAGCAGACACCGCTGGGTGTCCCAATCCGGCCAGGTCAAGGTGAAGCGCACATCATTGCCGGATTGGTAGAGGCTGATTACCGTCATGGTGAAACTTCCCACCCCGATTTTGACAGAGGAGTTATCTGATGGAACGCATCAGACTGGCAAGCATCCGACGGAGCGCAGTCCTGGGAACCGCCGTCATGGTCGTCATGGCCACAGGTGCCGTCCCCGCGTCGGCGGCGACCACGACCATCCGCACGGGCTCGGTGACCGCCGACCCCTACTCGGGCAACGTCCAGGCTTCGCTGCTCGACACCGCCACCATCACAACGTCGATCGGCAGCGGAACCTGCAACCAGTCGACCATGACGGGCTCGATCGACTCCGACGGGACCGGCTTTGACGTCATCGGCGCTGGCTTCAACAGGGACGGCGGCGACTGCACCGGTTTCACCAGCACGACGGTCACCGCGCAGGGCCTGCCGTGGAACGGCGGCAGCGTCGCCTTCGACTCCGGCCACACCGGCAACCGCGACGCCACGGTCACGATCGCCCAGTTCAACATCAAGAGCGTGGCGAACCTGTTCGGCGGCATCACCTGCGTCTTCGGGGGCAGCATCACGGCCAACGGCTACAACCCTGACAACCCCAGCCGGCCGGATACCGCTAACGACCAGGCCCAGATCGACGTGAACGGCGCTCCGCTCAACCGCCAACCGGGCAGCAACGTTCTCTGCCCCGCCACCGCCACGATCACTGCCAACTACCAGCTGCTCGGCGAGACCACCGCCGGGTCCGGCACGTTCGACCAGCCCTTGTACATCGCGGACTGACGCTCCCGAGGAACAACCTCGCGACGCGGCGCTCCCACAGAGAAACAGCGGGCCGCCCCCAGCCTCCTGGGGGCGGCCCGCTGCGTCCCGTCTGGGTCAAGGGAGCATCACAGTGGGTCCAGCGGACGGGCTTACCGACGTGGTCGGTGTGTACGGCGGTGATGGCGCTGCAACTGGTCCGCCGGCAGCGAGTCCACCACCAGCCTCATCGGATCTGCCGCCCGGGCCCTGACCAGCGACCCTGGCCTGGCCGCCAGGTTGCGCGCCGACCCTGGCTTGATCGAGACGTTCGTGGAGGAGACGCTACGGCTCTTCCTCACTCGGGGCATGGGCTGAACGTATGTCGCGGTTCCAAGCTGGTCTGGTGCGGTTCCGGTTGTGGCCGTTCTCGCTGAACGGGGTTTGCCGATCACGCATCGTGGCTATCGTTCGGCATTGTTGCTGGGGGTGGCGCGCCTGGCTATGTCGGCGCTCACCACTTGGAGAGTTCGGACAGCGCCTGCTCTCGTGGCCACTGACGGCGGCAGGGAACCGCTAGTGCTCATGGCCCACTGCCTCGCTGGCGGCGCGGCGGGGGTGGAGCGGGCATCGGATCATGTCCGCGGAGACCGACTCCCACACCAGCTTGGCGGACATGACCGAGCCAGTGGAGCACTGGCCCGATACGGGTTCGTCAGTTAGCGATCTTTGGTATCGGAGGTGACCTGTTGATTCATCTCGTGACGACCGGCTGACTTGTGGACTTCTCCCGGGCTTTCCAATCGGCGCGTGGTTTGGTCAATGGATTAGCAAGAGCTCGTTCGTGTCGGTATTCTGGACGTTGTTCGAGGTCAAGCGACCTTCATGAACGGAGATCGCGAACAAGCATGATCAACCGGTGATCTCATAATCCATCGGTCGCGGGTTCGAGTCCCGCCTGCCCCGCCTAGGTTGACCTGGGAGTTTCCAGTTTCTATCCGATATGTCGGTGTCGTTTTTCGGGTAGTTTGTGCTCCGTGTTCGCTCCATGTTCGCTCGCGGGCCGGGCCGGGGTTGATCATGAGCCCCGTGGGCGGTCCGGGCGGCCGTGTTCATCGGGTGTGGGCCCTGCGGCGGCCCGCGACGGTTCGTTGTCCGGCCGGACGGCCGGTAGGGGTGCCGTGCGAACGGGCGGGGCGGGTGACCGGCCGCCCCGTGCCCGGCGACCCGGAGCCGACGGGACGTCTAGGCCGCTCGGTCGCTCATCACGACAGTGACGCCGCGCGACTCGCACAGGTCAACGTGTGGCGACTCGGCTTGGATTCGTCCCGGTTCCGGGGATCAGGTGGCGCGTGCGCGAAACCGCCAGCCGGCTTGGCTCACATCCTGGCATTCAAACTGGGCCTTCTTCCCGGTTCCGGTGACACGCGGAGAACGTCCGACCTGAGCGCTACCGTGTGTCTTCATGAACATACTCCACGTCAGCCCTGATGAGACGACCCAGACATGAGCCGCCACCGGGGACCCGCCACCCTGATCAGCAGCGACGGAGCCGAGGTCGAGGTCCACGTCGACCTGCGTGCCAA
>JAOPYO010000070.1 GCA_025964575.1 Actinomycetes bacterium | reverse complement strand
TGGTCGAGGGCCTGGGGGATGCCGCCGAGCAGTGGTTTGGTGTACTGGTTCTGGGCGTAGTCGACACCGGCCTCCTGGAGCCCGAGGTAGACCGACCCGCCCTTGAAGTCACCGCTCTTGACGTCCTCGATGGTCCGCGCGACGGCGGTGTCCTCCCGGTGGACCAGCGAGGTGAGGATCCAGTTCTGCGCCGGCGGCTGGAACCAGAAGCTCTCATCCTCATCGTTGCCGATCACGTACTTCCGCCTGGTGACACATGCCTGGACGACCCCGGTCCCGGTGTTGCCGGCGTCGTGGAAGAGGACGTCCGCCCCTTGGCCGATCTGCTCCTCCGCCAGTGCCTTGCCCTTGGCCGGATCTTCCCATGCCTGCTCGGTCGACCCCGCGTAGGAGACCAGGACCTTGGTCTTGGTGCCCTTTTGCCGGTCCACATAGGCGGCGCCGGCCTGGTACCCCGCCTGGGAGATCCCGCTGTCGCCGGGCAGCGCGCCGACGAAGCCGACCACGTGGCTGGTCGACTTGAGCGCGGCCGCCGCACCGACCAGGAACGCCCCTTCCTGCTGCTTGAACAGGACGCAGCGCAGGTTCTTGTTCTGACCGCAGTACGGGTCGTAGGCGCCGACAAGGGCGTAGACGACCTTGGGGTGTTCCGCGGCGGATCTGGCCACCTCGGCCCCGGACTCGAAGTCGACATCGATGATCAGGCCGTAGCCCTCGGCGGCCAGCCCATCGAGGGCCGCCTTGGGGCCGGCGGTGGGCTTGACCTCCTTGAGACTTACCGTGTCGCCGTACTTCTGCGCGGCACGGGTCACGCCCCGGTCCGCCGAGTCGTTCACCGACAGATCTCCCTTGCCGGCCTTGGTGAAGACCAGCCCGACCTTCAGCTGTCCGGCACCCGTGCCCCCGGCCGCACCGGAGCCCCCCGCCGTGCCCGTACCTCCATCCGAAAGCGAGGACAGGACCACGACCCCGATGATGAGCACCGCGACCGCACCGGCCGCCACGCCGAGAAGCCTCAACCGCGACCGCCTTCGCCTTCCGGCACCCGGCAGCGGCGGCACCGGCAATGTCGCCGGCCCGGGCAGGAGCGGCCCAGCGGACGGCCCCGGTGGCGGCGGCGCGGGCGTGCCCGGAGAATTCCTACCGGGGGGCGGTGGGCGATGTGCCCGGGGAGCCGTGGGGAGGGTCGGTGGCGGCGGCTGCCGTGCCGCGAACGGATTGGGCGCGGCAGGTGGGAGAACGCGTACCGAGGCGGCCTCGAGTGCCTCCCTGACCTTGTCGGGGGGTGGCCGGTCGGCCGGGTGCTTGGCCAGCAGAGCCGTCAGCAGGGCGCTGAGCCCGGGCTCGGCGCGCTGCGGCCGAGGCGGTTCCTCGGCGAGTACGGCGGCGATCGCTGCGGGCGTGTTGTCCCGGCGGAACGCGGCGGCCCCCTCGACGGCGGAATACAACGTCACGCCAAGGCCCCACAGGTCGGCCGACGGGCTGGCCGGCTCGCCTCGGATCTGCTCGGGCGCCATGTACGAGGGAGAGCCCATCATCATCCCTGTCGCCGTCAGCGTCGGATCCCCCTCCAGATGGGCGATACCGAAGTCGCTCAGCTTCACCTGATCCCGCGGCAACACCAGCACGTTGGCGGGCTTCACATCGCGGTGGATCACTCCGATCCGGTGCGCCTCCTCCAAGACGTCCAACATCCGCAGCCCGATCACGGCGACGCGCGCGGACGGCAGCGGACCATCCCGCTCGATCAGCTCCTGCAGCGACGGTGCCTCGACCAGCTCCATCACGATGAAGATCTCGCCACCGTCCAGTACGACATCATGGATCGTGATGGCACCCGGGTGGTTGAGCTGCGCCGCGGCCCGCGCCTCCCTGAGCATCCGGTCCCGGCGGGCGGCCTGGCCGGCCTCCGACAGCCAGGGCACAGGCAGGATCTCCTTGACCGCGACGGTACGGCCGAGCAGATTGTCGGTGCCCCGCCAGACCACCCCCATCCCCCCCCGCCCCAGGACGGCGGCGATGGAGAACCTGCCCGCCAGCTCACGCCTCGTACCGCCGTCGCTCATCACCGACGGTTGGCGAAGTTCTGATGGCCCTGAGCGGTCTGCTGCGCGGCTTGCTGCGCGGCCTGTTGGCCGTAGTTGTACGCCATGAGGCGACCCCTTCTGCGCGATGCCCGCGGTTGCCGCGTTGGGACCGGCCCGGGAGATGTGTCAGCCCGGGCCAGGCTGTGCGGACAGGTGCCGCGAGCGGTGCTCAACCGAGCATCGCGCGTTGTGGGAGCCGGGACACGAGTAGTGGGCTACTCGACTTCTGTGAGACAGGTCCGTGTGGACGTGGTCAGTCCCCGCGCAGGATCGCGGCCAGTTCGGCGCGGTTGGTGATGCCGAGTTTGGCGCTCGCGCGGTAGAGGTGACCTTCGATCGTACGTACCGAGACGATCAGCCGCTCGGCGATCTCGCGGTTGGACAGCCCTTGGGCTGCCAGGGTGACGATTTCGCGTTCCCGCTCGGTCAGCGGCAATGGCCGGGCGGCCGCGACCAGCGCGGGGGTGCGGGCACCTTCGCAGGCCTCGCCCAGCCGGTGGGCCCTGGCGGCGGCCGCGCGGGTCGGACCTGGCCGATCGTGTCTCATGTAGGCGGCTGCGGCGTGCGCGGCGGCGTCGGCGGCGGCCAGCAGGTCGCCCATCTCCTCGAACCGCGCCGAGGCGGCCTGCAGGGCATCGCCGTCGTCGGTGGCCAGGGCGGCGGCGTGCGCTGCGGCGGCCGGTGCCCGTGGGCCGTCGAGGTGACCGGCGAGCTCGGCCAGCCGGGCGGCTACGGTGCGGTCGCCGAAGCAGACCGCAGTGTGCAGCGCGAGCATTTCGTGGGCGAGCTGGCCACGGCCGACGGCGACTGCGGCCGCCTCGTGCGCGAGCGTGATCGCCTCGGACACCGCGCCCTGTGCGGCGGCCACCCAGGCCCGAGCCAGTACGACCTCCGGGTCCAGGAAGACGAAGGCAGGATGACGTTGGGCCTCCATCTCGGCCAAGGTCTGGCGGGCGACCACCGCGTCACCGGTCATCGCCAGCGCCTGAGTGAGGCTGAGCAGGTAGCGGAACAGCCAGCCGACCGTGTCGAACGTCGCCAGGCCGACCCGGGCTTCCCGGAGCCAACGCACGGCGGTTCGCAGACGTCCGCTGGCCAGCGCCGCACGTCCCAGCAGTCCGACACCGAACAGCTGCAGCGGACCTGGCACGTTCGAGCTCTCCTCCCGGCGATCGAGCGCGACGCTCTCGGCCTCATGCACGTATCCCGCCAGACGCAACGCGTCCACGTGGAAGTCACTCAGGCCGAAGCGCAGGACCGCGGCATCGATGGACTGGGCCGTCGCCAGGTAGGCACGTGAGACCGCAGGGCCGACCTCGTCGGCCTGGCCGACAACGCCCAGCCCGGCGACCAGGCCCCACGTCGCCAACACGACCGCCTGATCGGGAAGCGTCGCGCAGTCCAGCGCCGTACGCGCGGCCTCGATCGCTTGCAACGGTCGCCCGCGACCAGCATGAAACGCCGCCCGCACCGCGGTCAGCACCAGCCGTGCGTCGACGTCGATGACGATCCCCTCGGCGCTGTCCAGTACGGCCTCGGCCTCGGCCGGTCGACGCAAGGTCCAGAACAGATTGGCCGCCCGAGGAACCGCGGCCTGGGTCCGCTGAGCGTCGTTGCCGGCGAGTTCGGCGACCGCGGACAGCTCGATGTCGGCCTCGGCGCCGCGACTGATCCAACTCAGGACACAGGAAAAGAGGAGCTGAGCGTCGAAGCCACCCCCGGCAGCCGCCGCAGCCCGGGCCAATCGCTCGGCCAACGCAAGGTCGAGCAACTCGACCGCGGTGCGGGCCGCTGCGGTGAGCAGCTCGGGGTCCGGGGCCAGGTCAGAGTCCACGGCGAGCACCGCGCGGCGCAGCGCGTCCTCGGCGCGGCGACCGCCGGTCTCGCCCGCGGCCACCGCGATGCGGCCCCGCAACCGGCGGCTTCGCAACAGCCCGACATCGGCCCGCCGCACCTCGCCGTACAGCGGGTGAGCCAACCGGGCGTTCAGCCGCCGCCCGTCCCGTTCCACACTGACCAGGCCGCGTGCTTCAGCGCTCTCCACCGCTGCGGCGTCGGTCAACCGGGCAAGCAACGAGACGCCCAGCGGTTCGCCGAGGGCCAGCACATCCACCACCTCGCGCAACGGCTCGGTCAGCCCGCCCATCCGAGCCTCCACCAGCTCGGCGAGCCCGGGCGACACGACCGGCTGCCCGGACCAGCGCCACAGCCCGTCGACCGCCCGCAGCCGGCCGGCCTCCAGTTCCCCTTCGACCAACTGCCGCAGGAACAGTGCGTTGCCACGGGTCAGCGCCCACATACGGTCGAGACCAGCACTGTCCACCGGGCCGCCGAGCACCGCCTCCAGCAATGCGGCGGTCTCGGGCCCCGACAGTGGCTGAACCTCCAGCCGGTCCAGGTGCCCGTCCTTCCACAGCGCGGTGACCGCGTCCGGCGTCGACTCGCCGCTGCGCACCGTCACCACCACCGTCACTGCGGCGCTCAGCACCAGCCGGTGCACCAACAGCGCCGAGAGCTCATCGAGCAAGTGGGCGTCGTCCACCCCGATCACGACACCGGCTGGGCCCGCGCCCGCGAGCAGCGCGTCGCTGGCCTGCCGCAGGATCCGGGCCGGGTCCCCGCCGACCGTGCCCATCAACGTGCCGAACGCACCCAGCGGCAGCCCGCGCGCCGAGGCGGTCGCGGCCACCCACCGGGTCACCGCACCCCGCTGCGCAGCGGTGGTCAACGTCTCCCGCGCCAGCCGGGTCTTGCCCACGCCGGCAGCGCCGGCCAGTACTACACCCCGTGCCGCTCCGACACGCCCCGCCGCGGCGTCGATGAATCGCAACTCCTCGACACGCCCGGTCAGCGGCCAAACCCGCCCCATCTCCGGATCGTACCGAGCGCCGTCCCGGCGGGGAACAGATCACGGCGGCTGGACCGTGGTGGTCCAGCGGCGGTCACCGTCCTCGCGCCGGCCGGTCCGGGCCCTCTTTATCCGAGGAAGGCTCGGCGAGGGTCGCCGATGGCTTCCAGTAGCGGGACGACGCTGGCTGCGGCCGGTACGTCGTCGACCAGGTGCCAGCGGGTGTTCCTGTCGGGCCAGTACAGTCGCCATCCTTGTGCGCTGTGGCGTAGTTGCGCGACCGGCCGGGCGGTCCACTCCGGACCGTACTCGGTGTCCTGGGCGTCCCACGGAACTCTGCGTTCCACGATGATCAGGGTTGTGCCGCGAACCTCATATTCCAGACGCACCTGATCCCGGGCACGCTCAGGAATCCGCCGCTCGCACCAGCGCCCGACTCGGGCGAGATCGGTTTCAGGGAGATCAGCAGCAGCCACGAGAAGCAGGCTACCCATCGCCGGCGGTCGGGTAGGTGCTCGGTCTTGAACCTGCCGACGTACTGACCGATGAACCGCGAGGCGCGGCACGACGGTTTTGATGGGTCTTGCCCTGATCGCCCAGACCCCTAGGCTGACTCCCGGGTCAAGCACGCAATAGGTGTGCGGGCGCTGAGACTGCCGGCCCCCATGCCGGTCCCTGCCAGGACGCGTGCCGCTGGTCAGGTGGCGGTGGCCGGGACGACGTCGAGGACGTAGAGGCACAGGTCGCCCTGCTGGGCACTCAACGGTCGCCATCCGCACCTGAGATAAAGGGCGTGTACGTCGGTCAAGTCGGGTCGTACGGCCAGCAGACCGCGCGGCGCCCCGCTGTTGGCCAGCACGGTGTCGTGCAGGAGCCGCCGCACGCCTCGGCTCCGCCATGGCGAGGTGATGCCCAGGTCAACGAGCGCGAATACCGGCACGTTCTTGCCGAGCCCGGCTGGGAGTCCACTTACGCGCGGTCCAACACCCCTGAATGACGTATCGGCCGTAGGCGGGCCGAGGACCTTACGACGCCGCCCTCGGGAGATGAGAGAGGTGAAAGCGCATCCAACTATCCTTCGCAATACGTTTGCGGGGAGTACAGGGCGGTTCCGTCCGGGCGTCATGGCTGCCGTTGAGCTGCGCGGCCGCGTGGAGATCTTCGTGGAGTCGTACGGCTGTTTCGGTGACGTCGGTCAGATCTGCGGTGGTTTGGAGGTGGGTGTCTCCGCCGGGGTCCTTCCAGCGGAAGACACCGGGCCGTTCGGACCAGATGGTCAGGCCCGAGGGCAGGGAGACGAGCGACCGGTTGTGGTCGTGGTTGCAGATGATCCGGTCGATGCCGCGGGCGGCCAGTAGTGCGCGCAGCGCCTCGGCGGCTTGGTGGATAGGGAGTTGCGGGTGCTGGGGCGGCTCGCACAGGGCGGTGACGGGGATACAGCACCACACTGCTTTGCCTGGTACGGGCCGGGGGCCGAGGCGGGAACGCGTTCGGTGCCATCCCCAGGCGGAGGACAGCTGGCTGAGGATGTTGATGCCGCGTCCATGTTCTGCCAACTGGTCGGCCGGGTCGGTGCCGGGCTGAGTCGGTGTCCATTCGTTGAGGGGGTCGAAGATCTTCAGCACGATTTGGGGTTCGGGCCTCAGCCGGTGATACACCCACATTTCCAGTGGATATGGGATGTCCATGGTGGACCTCTCAAGGCGCTGCGCGCCGCCGAGGGCGTGCTGGAGACCGTTGGTCACGGCCTCCGTGGCCATGACCCCGAAGTCATAGACC
Organism: Actinomycetes bacterium; assembly: GCA_025964575.1. GTDB lineage: Bacteria > Actinomycetota > Actinomycetes > Streptosporangiales > Streptosporangiaceae > Actinomadura_E. The sequence goes on along the minus strand of JAOPYO010000070.1, from coordinate 2,443 downwards.
AGTTCCTCGTTCAGGCGGACCTGGGCCAGTGCGGCTTTGAGCTGAGATCGCGCGACGGAGGGCGCGGTCGCATCCGTGGGCAGCGGACACACCAAGCAGCCGCCAGTTCGGATGTCGTTCGGGCTGGCAGTCATTGGAGTCGGCCCCTTCCGAGGGAATTGCCCTGTTCAACCCAACCGGGGTTGTGCGGCCGATCTCGACTCTCTGCACCTACGAACTGGCTCGCGGCTTACGGAGCCCATGAGTGGAGTAGATCATTATTTGCATCAACTCACGATCGTGAACTGTTCGCCACTGCAATCAAATCTGAGGGTGTCATGTGGTGGGGTGGCTCACAAGCCGATTGCGGTAAGTCCCCGTGCTGTTGCGTTAAGTCACTACAGACAGAGGGCCGGCATCCTCGTCGGACGCCGGTCCTCGTGCTGGTCAGTAGTGGTTGGGGGCTAGTTCATGTCGAGCCTGCCCGCCATGATGCCGCTAGTGAAGTCTCTCCATTCGGCCTGGCCGAATTCATGGATCGGGCCAGCCCTGTTCTTGGAATCACGGACTCCGACGAAGCCGGTGGCGTCGGTAGCGGACGCCACCTCGACACAGTCGGAGCTGCTTGAGTTGCTGCGGGCGGACTTACGCCAGCCGCTGTAGTGCTTGGCCACGGATGGGCTCGCTTCCTAGTTCCTAGGGGGTGGTCTCGGTAGACAGATGGTCGGCCGTCGTACGGATCAGCTCGATGCTGTCCCCCACGGATAGTGCCGCGTCGAGGAGCCGGTCGAAGCGGCGGACGTACGGCGTCACCTCGTCGGGCGTGGTGAACACCAGATCAGCGGTCTCGGTGTCGACAGCGGCCACGGGGGGGTCGCCGGGGTCCGGATAGGAGAACAGCGAGAAGGGCGAGCGGGGCACTTCGTAGCTCGAGATCCGCGCGTCGACGGTCAAGACCCGGACACTCGTTCGCGGATTGCTGGTCGCAATCTTCACAAGGTGCTGCAGTTGGGCGGTCATCACCTCTGGAGGCGCCGACAGCCTGCGGATCGCCAGCTCGTCGAGGATCACCTCGTACTCTGGGCCGCCGGGGCGATGGAACATCTTCTGCCGGACGGCGCGGGCCTCGATATTGCGCTCGACGTACTCCGGAGGACGGCCGCCCTCCGCCTGCACGCCACGCTGCAAGGCGTACTCCGGAATCTGGAGAAGCCCTGGGAACACGAAGATCTCGTACGTCCGTACCGAGGTGGCACCCGCCTCCAGATCGGCGTACACCCGTTGCCGCGGCCCCATGTCGTCGCCGTACTCGGCCCACCATCCGCGCTCGGCGGCATCCTCAGCGATTCGGACCAGTTCGTGCCAGCGCTCGCCGTCGACACCGAGCGCCGTCAGAATCTTCATGACATCGGTGACGTTCGGCGGGCGTTCGCCCGTCTCAAGACGGCTGATCTTCAATCGATGGAAGCCAACGGCCTTGCCGAGCTGTTCGTGATTGAGCCCCATGGCCTCGCGGAGGGCTCGGACCTCACTTGCCAGACGTTTGCGGCGCACGAGAGGGCTGTTCATACTTCGACTCCGGTCATCATGTCGCAGTAATCAGCGTGCGTGAACAGTTCATAACTGTGCACAAGTGGAGACTACCGCTGGGGTCCGTACTTGGTAGGTCGGACAAGAGGAGCCGAACTCGGACAGCGACGTCGCGCCGATCACGATCGCCACCACCAGCTGCACCAGCACCACACCGCGGTCACAGCCCGGTGCACGGCCCCGGACCGCCAGCGCCGCCGACAACGAACCGGTCAGCCCGGCCCGATCAGCGCACTTGCGCAGCAACACGGCCCCGGCGTGGCCGATGATCCCCTTGGCGTCGGCGGCTACAGACGGCCGCTGAGCCCACCCGATATTCTCGGACACCAGAAAGGCGCCCCCTCCTGCGGCAGTGATCCGACTTGACACTCGAATCCTTGCAGGACGGCACCTCTCGCATCTCAAGCCCCGAACTCACACCATCGCCGCTGAGTATCGGAGGTTGATAGGAGCAGAGAAGGGGCGTGGGCGTGACGACGAAGGTAGAAGGCTTCGATCGCCTGGTCGAACCGTTCCGGACGGAGCTGCTGGCGTACTGCTACCGGATGCTCGGCTCGGCTCACGACGCAGAGGACTTGGTCCAGGACACGTACCTGAGGGCGTGGCGGGCGCGGGAGCAGTACGACGAGACTCGCAGCTCACTGCGCACCTGGCTCTACCGGATCGCGACGAACGCCTGCCTGACGGCCCTGGAGGTCCGCGGCCGCCGACCGCTGCCGTCGGGGCTGGTGGCCGCGTCGGACCCGCTCGGGCCGCTCGTCCAGGGAGAGCACGCCGCCTGGCTCCAGCCCTTGCCGGACTCGTTGCTGGACGCGGGCGATCCGGCTGGAGCCGTGATCGACCGCAGCAGCCTGCGCTTGGCGTTCGCCGCCGC
>JAOPYO010000056.1 GCA_025964575.1 Actinomycetes bacterium | reverse complement strand
TCGACCCCGCCGACCTGCGCGGGCGTTTCCGCTGGTACGGCCTCTACACGCAGCGCCGGCCCGGCATCGACGGCGGCAGGACCGCGATCCTGGAGCCCGAGGAGCTGGACGACCGCTACTTCATGCTGCGCGTCCGCATCGACGGCGGCCAGCTGAACCCGGACCAGCTGCGCGCGATCGCCGACGTGTCCACGAAGTACGCGCGCGGCACCGCCGACCTGACCGACCGGCAGAACATCCAGCTGCACTGGATCGAGATCGAGTCGGTGCCCGCCATCTGGCAGCAGCTCGAGGCGGTCGGCCTCTCCACGATGGAGGCCTGCGGTGACACCCCCCGCGTGATCATCGGCTGTCCACTCGCCGGCATCGCCGAAGACGAGGTCATCGACGCGACGCCGCAGATCAAGGACGTGCACGACCGCTACATCGGCTCGCCGGAGTTCTCGAACCTGCCGCGCAAGTTCAAGTCGGCCATGTCCGGCTGCACCGCGCACTGCACGGTCCACGAGATCAACGACATCGCCTTCGTCGGCGTGGTCAACGAGCAGGGCGAGGTCGGTTACGACGTCTTCGTCGGCGGCGGGCTGTCCACCAACCCGATGTTCGCCAAGCGTCTCGGCGCGTTCGTCAAGCCCGACCAGGTGCACGAGGTCTGGAAGGGCATCATCGCGATCTTCCGGGACTACGGTTACCGGCGCCTCCGGCACCGTGCCCGGATCAAGTTCTTGGTGAACGACTGGGGCGCGGAGAAGTTCCGCGAGGTGCTGGAGAAGGAGTACCTGGGCTTCGCCCTCCCGGACGGCCCTGCCCCGGCCGCCCCGCTCCCCCGCCGTGATCACGTCGGCGTCCATCCGCAGAAGGACGGGAACTTCTACGTCGGGTTCGCCCCCAAGGTCGGCAGGCTCAGCGGCGATCTGCTGCACGTCATCGGCGACCTCGCCGAGAAGTACGGCTCGGGCCGGGTCCGGACCACCGCCGAGCAGAAGATGGTCATCCTCGATGTTCCCGAGGACCGGACCGAGGCGCTCGCGGCCGAGCTCAAGCGGCACGACCTGCAGGTTCACCCGTCGACGTTCCGCCGGCAGACCATGGCCTGCACCGGTATCGAGTACTGCAAGCTCGCGATCGTCGAGACCAAACAGCGCGGGATGGATCTGATCGACGAGCTGGAGCAGCGGCTGCCGGACTTCGACCAGCCACTGACGATCAACGTCAACGGCTGCCCGAACGCCTGCGCTCGCGTCCAGGTCGCCGACATCGGCCTCAAGGGCCAGCTGGTCGTGGACGAGAACGGCGACCAGGTGGAGGGCTTCCAGATCCACCTGGGCGGCCAGCTCGGCGCCTCCTTCGGCAAGAAGGTCCGGGGTCTGAAGACCACCTCGGCCGGCCTCACCGACTACGTCGAGCGGGTCGTACGCAAGTACGACGAGCAGCGGACCGACGGCGAGACCTTCACCGAGTGGGTCAACCGCGCCTCCGACGACGACCTGCAGTGACTGTGACCCAGGTAACCGCAGTGCGGGCGAGGAGATCGGAATGAGCGAACGCGCCGCCCCGTTCTACTGCCCGTACTGCGGCGACGAGGACCTCGAGCCGTTCGAGTCCACCGGTGGTGCCTGGCACTGCCGGTCCTGTACCCGCGCCTTCAAGGTCAGTTTCCTGGGCCTCACGGCCCGGGATTACAGCTCACACCCACCTATGGAGGGGACGCATCAGCCGGACCAACGGCACGATGCGCCACCTCAGTCCAACTGACAACAGCCCTACGGACTGAGAGAAAAACAGTGACGCTACACGCCCGGTCTGATCACCGGGCTCCGCTCCCTGGGATTGGAACCGTGCCAAGATGACCACCCTGGAGACCGTCCGCCCCACTCTTGATCTGGAAGACATCGTCGACTCCGCCGCTCATGCTCTCGAGGGCGCGTCCGCCCTCGAGGTCATCCGGTGGGCCTCAGCGACGTTCGGCGACCGCATCTGCCTGACCTCGTCGATGTCGGACGCCGCGCTGATCCACCTGGTGTCGAAGGTGAAGCCCGGGATCGACGTGCTGTTCGTCGACACCGGCTATCACTTCGCTGAGACGATCGGCACCCGCGACGCGGTCGAGGCCGTGTATCCCGTCAATGTCATCAACGTGACGCCGACCCGCACGGTCGAGGAGCAGGAGCGCGACCTGGGGCCCCGGTTGTACGGGCGCAACCCCGACCTCTGCTGCCATCTGCGCAAGGTGGAGCCCCTGGGTCGTGCCCTCGAGGGTTACATGGCCTGGTTCAGCGGCATCCGCCGGGACGAGACCGCCAGCCGCAAGGACCGGCGCGTGGTCGAGTGGGACCGCAAGCGCGGCATGGTCAAGGTCAACCCGATCCTCGACTGGACCGATACGGACATGGACAACTACATGGCCGACAACGGGGTGCTGGTGAACCCCCTGCACTACGACGACTACCCGTCGATCGGCTGCGAGCCCTGCACCTCACCGGTGGCCCCCGGCGAGGACCCGCGCAGCGGCCGCTGGGCCGGATCGGGCAAGACAGAGTGCGGCATTCACCTATGACGCGAAGATCATGACGAGGAACGGTCCGCCGCTGGTGGCGGTCGCGCACGGGTCCAACGATCCGCGCGCCGCCGCCACGGTGGAGGAGCTGCTCACCGAGGTACGGCTCCGGCGCCCCGGGCTGCAGGTCGTCACGTCGTACCTCGACCACGCCCCGCCCACACCCGTCACGGTGCTCGACGGGCTGGCGGTGGCGGGCGCCGGGCAGGCCGTGGTGCTGCCGCTGCTGCTCACCGCCGCCTACCACAGCAAGATCGACATTCCCGGGGTGCTGTCCAAGGTCACCTCGCTGCATCCGGGGTTCCGGCTGCGTACGGCCGGCACGCTCGGCCCGCACCCGTCGCTGACCAGGGCACTGGAGCGCCGGCTGGCCGAGTCGGGCGTCGAGATCGGCGACCCGTCCACCGCGGTGGTGCTGGTCTCCGCGGGCTCCAGCGACCCCTCCGCCAACGCCGTCATCGAGTCGATGGCCCGGACCTGGTCGGCGCGCGGCTGGTGGGCCGTACGCCCCGCGTATGCCTCCGCGGCCCGCCCGGCCCCCGCCGAGGCGGTCCGTTCGCTGTACGAGTCGGGCGCGCCCCGCGTGGTGGTCGCGTCGTACTTCCTGGCCCCCGGCTATTTCGCCGACCAGGTACGTACGGAGTCCGTGGCCGCCGGGGCCACCGCCGTCTCCCCTGTCCTCGGCGCCGCGCCCGAGCTGGCCGACGTGATCCTGGAACGTTACGCCGAGGCCCTCCGCCCCACCCACGCCACCGCCGTCTGACCCGGGCCACGGCGTCGCGGCCCGGGTGCCAGGCGGCCGTCAGTGCGAGGTCGTCCAGCGGTACAGGTTCATGATGTCGCTGTCGAAGACCGAGGTGTACGACCTCCAGTCGGCGGCGCCACCCTGCTGGTAGCCGCCGATCACGCCCATCACCCACTGTTGCCCTTTGTAGGTCTTGACCCAGGGGCCTCCGCTGACGCCTCCGTAATATCCCTTGCAGTCGAAGTACAGCTGGTACTTGGACGGCGGGAACTTGTGGGTGGTGGCGTAGCAGTAGATCGGTCTGTCCGTGGGGTTGTCCTTCTTATCCGGGTAACCGTAGACGACCACCTGGTTGGTGTACCCCTGGTTGATGGCCAGGCGGAATCCGCCGGTCCTGGCCTGCACCGGCTGGACGACCTTCGCGAAGCCGAAGTCCAGGTCGACGTCGCCGTGACTCGCCCAGCGCTTGTCCACGGCCATGAAACTCACCGGCCAGGCACCGTACGGGAACCGGCCGGGCGTGTACTGGGGCACGTACAGAACGTTCTTGTTGAACGTGTGTTTGCTCGGGTTGTAGAGGCAGTGCGCCGCCGTCAGCAACGTGTTGCGCTGGCCGGTATTGACCACGCTGGCGGTGCAGTAGTGCGGGCCGCTGCCGTTGTTCGAGAACAGCGTGCCCACCCTCTTGTCGCCCCCGAAATGCGTGGCCGTCGGGATAGGAGTGTTCGGAGTGGCGCCGCTGGACTGGCGGGAGCGCAGCGGGGTCGCGGCCTTCATTCGCGCGGCGGTCCAATAGGACGTCGTCGCCTTCTCGGCGGCGGTCACCACGTGGCTCGTCACCTGCACCTTGCCGCCAGGCGCCGGCTTGGCGGGCAGCGCCGGGACGGCCTGCGCCGAAGCGACCTGCCCTGAAAGACCCAAACTCGCCGCCGTCGATAACCCCATCAGGGCGCCCAAAAGAGTCCGTTTCACACCGGCACCTCTCAGAAGATCGTCTTGAGGTGCCCACCTTTCCAAGCCGGAGGGGTGCTGAACCAGGGCCCCACGACCCATTCGCGGACCCACGTGGGCTCAACAGGCGGCTACGCATGCGCCATTGCGTAGCCGAACAGGTTAAGAATGTCCTGGTCGAAGACCGCGCTGTAGGATCTCCAGTCGACGTTGCCACCTTGCTGGTAGCCGCCGATCACCCCGATGACCAAGGTTCTATTGCTGCTGCTGTCGGGCATGGTCCAGGGGCTTCCGCTGGTCCCACCGTAGTAGCCCCTGCAGTCGAAGCCCATCTGGTACTTGGACTGCTTGTAAGTGTTGACGGTGCAGGTGATCGGCTTGTCCGAGGAATTGTGGTTCTTGCCCGGGTAGCCGATGACGGTCACCCGGTGGTTGTACCCCGGCTGGTTGGCGGACAGGCTGAACGCCCCGGTCTTCGATTCGACCCTCCCGCTGACCGTCGCGAAACCGAAGTCCAGGTCGGCGTCACCCGAGGCCAACCAGCCATGGGTGAGGAACAACTTCCGGACCGCGTAGCTACCGTACGGGGACTTGCCGGCCGCATATTTCGGGACATAGAGAACCTTGGTGGAGTACTTATGTGTCGACGCGTTGTAGAGGCAGTGCCCGGCCGTCACCAGCATGGTCCCCTTGGGAGAGTCGATTACGCTGGCGGTGCAGAAGTGCCCCCCCTTACCGTTGTTCGAGAACAGCGCGCCCACCTTTGCGTTGCCCGCGTAATGCGCGGCCGTGGGGATGCTGAGCGGACTGATGCCAGCACTCCCGCGTGAGTTCAGCGGAGTCGCGGCCTTCATCCTCGCAGGGGTCCAGTAGGCCTTCGTCGCCTTCACTTCGGCATCGCTCACCACGTGGCTGACGGCCTGCACCGCGCCACCGGGCGGCGGCTTTGCGGGCAGCCGCGCCGGAGCGGCCTGCGCCGGAGGGACACCGAAGGTCGTGGCGGCGGCTGCCGCGATCAGAGCGCCGGACAGGATCCGTTTCACGTCATGGCCTTTCGTGGAGCGTTGCCGATGCGCTCACGTTTTCAGGACGAAAGGCATGAAGCTAGGGCCCGGAGACCCAACTCCAGCGCTACACCGAGGCCCGCCAGAACACCCGGACCGCTGCGGCAGTCTGAGAAGGAGGGGCTATTCGCCTTTCTGGTCGAGCCATGCGATAACGGTGTCGACGTTCTCGGCGTTGAGCCGGTCGGCGAGGCACCGACGGAACTCCTTGTCTCCGAGAGCGGCACGTTGGCGAACGAGCCAGGGCAGGACCCTGTCGAGCTGGTGCAGTCCTAGGTCGATGCAGATCTGCAGACTGCGCAGGCTGTAGGGGACGGCGTCGGCAGGCGCGCCGGCCTCGGTGAGGGTCGCACCGATCTGGCAGCAGCTGGTGCCGATGCCGACCTGATCGCCGAGTTCCTCGTCGATGGTGAGGGACCTGCGATACCAGACCAGGGCCTGCTCATACGCACCGTGGTGCTGGGCGATGATGCCGAGCTCGTGACAGGTGGAGGCGACGTCGGCGCGGTTGCCGAGCTCTTCGTTGATGGTGAGGGACTTCCGATACCAGTCCAGAGCCTGCTCATACTCACCCCGCAGCTGAGCGATCATGCCGAGGTGGTGATAGCCGCTGGCGACGTCGGCGCGGCCTCCGAGCTCCTCGTGGATGGTGAGGGACTTCCGATACCAGTCCAGAGCCTGCTCATACTCACCCCCCAACAGGGCGATGTTGCCGAACTGGTGATAACCGTTGGCGATGCCGGCGCGGTCGCCGAGCTCCTCGTGGATGGTGAGGGACCTGCGATACCAGTCCAGAGCCTGCTCATACTCGCCGCGGTGCTGGGCGATGATCCCGAACTGGTGATAGCCGCCGGCGAGGCCGGCACGGTCGCCGAGCTCCTCGTAGATGGTGAGGGACTTCCGATACCAGTCCAGAGCCTGCTCATACTCACCCCGCAACCCGGCGATCAAGCCGAGCTCGTGAAAGCCGACGGCCTGGCCGCGGCTGCCGTCAACGAACCAGGACACCGTCTCCCGGTGCAGCTGTTCCTCCCACCCCCACGCCCCCCACAGGCGCAACCGCTGACTCATCCGGTCGGTGGCACCCGCAGCCTCGTCCAGGTCGCCGGCGGCGTGCCGGTGGAAGCGGACCTCCAGCAGCTCCATCACCTCCTGCTGCTGCTGGCTCCGCCCCCGGTTCCCGACCCGCCACTCCCAGAACTCCGCAGCCGACCGGTGCGCCGCCGCCAGCCGACCCGGACCGGTCAACCCCGGGTGGGTCAACGTCCCCGCCGTCCACCGATGCACCACGAAACCGGACTCCTCACCCGGCCTACCGACCGGAGCCAGCAACCCCAACCGGCCCAACACCTCGACGGCCGCCCCCAGCCCCTCCGGCTCGACCACCGGCGCAATCCGAAATGACGCCACATCAACCTCGGCCTGCTCCAGCTCCTCCGCCGAGAGCCCGAGATCTCCAAGCCAGGCATCGGGATTCACCTCCCTCACCTGCTTGAGAAGCTCAAAGAGCCGAACCAACCGCCTATCCCGGCTGGGATCAGGGTCGGCGGGGACACTCACCGGCCACGCCACACCCACCCGGTCCACCGGCACCCGGAAGACCGAAGCCCCGACCAGAACCTCACGGGTGAAGTCATCCAGCAGGCCCAGCAAGTCGTGCAACAGCGTGTCGTCCACCGCCAACGTGACCGCCTCAGCGAGTGCGGCGTCGACGTCAGGGCCGGTGGTGCGGAACCAGGCGTCGGGGTCGGGGATGCCCCGGCGGTCGAGCAGGCCTTCCAGGCGTTCGCGGACATCGTCGAAGCGGGCCTCGCCGCCACGCAGCAGAGCGTCGAGATACTCCAGCGTGCGGGGATGGCCGCCGACATCGGCCCAAGCACGGCGCTGGTCGGCAGGCGGCAGCGCGTCCAGGCCGGGCAGCCGCCAGATCAGCTTGCGGGTCTCCGCCCAGGACAGCGGCCCGAGGTGATGAGTGGTCAGCCGCCGCTCGGCCCGTTGGGGAAGCGGGAACGGGTAGCGGCTGGTGACCAGCAGCTTGTGCTTGCCACGAAGGCGGATCCACGCGGTCAGAAACTCGGCCAGTTCCGAGTTCCGCACCGCCCACCCGGCGTCCGCATAGACCAGGTTGTCCTCGAAGTTGTCCAGCAGCAGCGTCACCGGGACCTGGGCCAGCAGCGGGCCGAGCGCCCGCAGCCGCTCCGCCCACTCGTACTGGGGCTGCCGCACCCGCGACGCCAGTCCGCGGACTCCATCGTCAGAGAAGACATCGAGCAGTGCCTGGCCGAGTTCGTCGAGGAGCTGGTCCGGGCTGGTCTCGGAGACGGCGGACACGATGATTCCGGTCTCGGCACCTCCCTGGCGGAGCAGTTCGGCCGCGAGGCTGGATTTCCCGACCCCGCCGATCCCGTGCAGCACGACCCCACGTCCAGAGCCGTTCAAGGCACGCCGCAGAGCACGGAGCTCGGACCTGCGGCCGACGAACTCACCGACCTCCCGCAGCGGTACCCCATCGGCGAACCGCGGTTCGACCGGCGGCGCGATCTCCTCGAATTCATCGGCCGAGTCGTACAACGGCAGTGACGGTCCACGCAGGAACAGCGCCGGGGTCGCCCACTCCACCAGCGACGCGGCGACGCTGCCGGCAGGCTCTCGCCGCCGCGATTCCTCGAGCCGCCGCCGCGCGTCGCAGAACGCGGGCAGCACCTCCGGCGCGGACCGCAACGCCAGCTCCGTGTAGAGCGAGCCGGCCAGCGCGGTCGCATAGAGATCGGTGATGGGTGCCGTCATCGCCAGCACGGACGGCACTCCGGCGGCCGTCAGCCCACGCGCGAACCCGGCCAGTGCGGCCGCATCGGTCTCATCCGAAAGTGCTCCCGCGGGAGCACCTTCCGGACCGGCTGATTCCGCTGATCGGGTGCGTCCGCCGGCCGCTCCCGCCGAAGCGCCGCCCTGGGCAGAAACCGTACGGGGCGTATCGAGGGCGGTGGAACAGCCGGACAGCACCAGCAAGGGCACTCCCCGGTCGGCGGACAGCCCTTCGCGTACGAACCGATCCGTGGTGACCCGGTCGACCCCGCCCTGCTCGTCTTCGAGCAGCAGCACGCCCGGGGCGGCATGGCAGGAGATGTGCAGCACGTGGAACCGCTCCTGCACCAGGGCGTCACGGATCGAGGAGAGCGTGCCCTCGTTGAGGATGCGGACGTACGCGCCCCGGGCGCCCTTCCGTGGCCGCTCCACCGAGTCGAGGATCTTGGCAAGCTCGGCCTCCAGGTCCAGCATGGGCCCGCTGTCCGGGCCTTCCGGTGCGGCCATCGCGACCAGGATTCGCAGCGGTCCGGGGATCGCCATCGACGGAGTCGTACCCGCGTCTATCGAGCGGAACAGTTGCACTCGCGAACGCAGCGCCAGCGGCTCAAGCTCGCCGGGCAGGATCAGCATCTCCCACGGCAGGTGTGCAAGCTCGTCGGCCACCTGCACGCCCAGCCGTAGCGATGCCCCCAGCGCCGCGCCTTCAGCCAGCTCGGCACGCAGCGCCTCCCCTGCCGCGCCGCTGAGAAAGCCGGTGCCGAGCTCTCGCCCGTACTCCGCCGGCAACGACCCGCCGCCTTCGGGCCCTTTGGTGGGATGGATGCCACGGCGCCGTCCCGATTCGAGCCGCCAGCGCAACTCGTCCAGCCGCTGCCGATTCGGCGCCGGCGCGTGGCGGACCGCTTCGCCCACCGGCGGCTGCCAGGTGACCTCGGTGGCCGAGATGCGGAGCGTCGCAAGGCGCGGCTTCTCCGGCCGTACGCCCGAACCGGGTGCGACCAGCGGGCCGGGCACCGGCGCGGGCGGCTCCTCGCGCAACGCCTGGACCAGCTCGGTGAGCCGTGCCTCGCGGACCGGCCCGTCCGCCTGAGAGAGGTCCGCGACGTAGCGAGCGGCGGCGAACTCCGGCAGTTCGACATCCTCGATCAGTACGGGGATGAACCGGCCGTGGCCATGGATGGATCGTCGCATCAGCGTGTAATAGGCCTCGCGCACGTCAGAGTTGGTCATCGCCGCGCGGCTGAAGACCAGGACCCCGTGCCGCGACGAACGGATCGCCTGTTCGAGTGTCTCGATGATCCGCAGGCCCGGTGAGCGCAGCACCTCCTCGTACACGACCCGCAGCCCGGCCTCCCGCAGCCGGTCCGCCAGCCAGCGCCCCCACTCCGCGTCCTCCGGGGCGTACGAGAGGAACGCGTCGTTCATGGACGGAGTGCTCGAACCAGTTCGGCGATGCGCTCGTCGTACTCCTTGCGCGTCACGTTCCGGAAGTCGGAACGGTAGAAGTTCTGCGCGAACAGAGGAAGCTCGACATCCTCGACGAGCAGCGGGATGAACCGCTGTCCGGTGACGGCCGTCCGCTGGAGCAGCGCCGGATAGTCCAGGGCATCGATCCACCCGTCGGCCTTCGACGCTTCACTGAAGACCAGCAGACCGTGCGCCGATTCCAGGATGGCCCGCTGCTGGGTGTGGACCACCCCGCGCCCAGGGTCGTTGAGCGCCTTGTCGTAGGCGACCTTGATCCCCTCCTGCCGGAGCCGTTCGGCGAACGGCTGCACCCAGTCGGCGTCCTGCTGGGAGTACGAGATGTAAACGTCAAAGGTGCTGCCACCCCCACCGGCCGGCGCGGCCGGCGAAATCGCCCTTCTGGCGCGCCGTTTCGGGACCACGGCGACGCGGGCGTACCAGGCCCCGGCGATACCCGCGACAGTGCCGACACCTGCCAAGACCAACCCCGCGACCGTGACCCCGTCCATGCCGGTCAGGGTAGGACTTCACCGGTCCGGACGACCATGAGTCGCCAGAAGTGGTCAACTATCCGTACATGGAAACCTCCGCCCGGTGAATCGCCCACCAGCGGGGCGACTACGACCAAGCCCTCGATTGGTACCACAAATCCCTCACCATCGAAGAGGAACTCGGCAACCGCGCCGGCACCGCCACCAGCTACCACCAACTCGGGATTCTTTACACCGAAACCGGCCAGGCCGCTGGCGCTGTCGGCTACAACGTTCGCAGCATGCTGATCCGTCACCAGCTCGGCTCGCCCGAAATCCACATTGACCTCCGCTGGCTCGGGCGCCAGCGCGAGATCCTCGGGCCTGAGGAGTTCCGGAGGCTTCTCGGCGAGCACCTGAGCCCGGAAGACCTCGACACGGTCATCGGCTGGATCGACCAGAGCGACGAACAGACCGAGTGATCAGCCGAGCCGACCGGACTTGATGACCTCGGCGAAGGCCAACCACTCGGGGGCGGTGAAGACGAGATGGGCACCGCCCGGGTTCTTCGAGTCCCGTACAGCCACATGCCGCTGGCCAGCGGGCGTCCAGTCAAGCGAGGCGGCGGACGATCCGGCGGAGCTGCTCGGCGTAGCGTTCCTCGAACTCCAGTGAGTCCGGCTCCAGACCGAAGATCCGGCGGACCAGCTGTGGCATCACGGCGGGGGCGGACACCGCGCCCATCATCAGCATCATGACGGCGCCGGGGTCGAGATCGTCGCCCAGCTCGCCCGCCTCCTGCCGGCGCTCCAGGCCGGAGAGGTCCTCGCGTTCGTCGTGATCGGCGCCGGTGCCGAGCCCCTCCGACAGGCCTCGCCAGGCACCCAGCCGTACCCCGCGGGGGTCCTTGACCGCATGATGGAGATAGCGGGTCACGAGCTCGTCGAGCGGTATCTGGTTGAAGATAGGCGGCGAACACGTCCAGACCCTGAAGGAGAACCATGATCTTGGTAACCGGGGCCACCGGCGGCGTCGGCCGCTACCTCCTCGACGAACTGCTCGACGCGAGCCAGAAGGTCCGCGCGCTCACCCGCGATCCGGCCGTCGCGCGGCTGCCCAGCGGCATCGAGGTCGCGCGCACCAGCGACCTGCCGATGGATGGCATCACCTCGGTGTTCCTGAACCCGGTCCTGTTCTGGCGCAGCGACCCCGAACGGTTCCTCGCGCGAGCCAAGGAGCACGGCGTACGCCGCATCGTCCTGCTATCCTCCTCCGCGACCCTCGGTGGGGAGACGGGCAACCCCATCGGCGCGCACCACCTGAAGCTCGAACGGCAGATCGAGGCCTCTGGGCTGGAGTGGACGTTCGTCCGGCCCGGCGCGTTCGCCTCGAACTCCCGCCAATGGGCCGACCAGATCCGAACCGAGGGGGTCGTACGCAGCGCCTACGGCGAGGCCCACACCGCGCCGATCCATGAGGGTGACATCGCCGCGGTCGCCGCCCGAGCGCTGGTGACCGACGACTACGTCGGCGCGAAGCCCGTGCTCAGCGGGCCCGAGTCGCTGACCACCGCCGAGCAGGCGCGGATCCTCGGCGAAGCGATCGGCCAGCCCGTCCGGTTCGAGGAGCTCACGCCCGAGGCGGCCCGTGAGGCGATGACGAGCGGGTACGCGACGGAGGAGATAGCGGACTCGCTGCTGCGCATGTTCGCCGACTCGGTGGGCCGCCCCGCCGAGATCTCACGCGAGGTCGAGCGGATCACCGGCCGTCCGGGCCGCACCTTCGCCCAGTGGGCGTCCGAGCACGCCGCCGACTTCCAGTGATCGACGGGCCCCATCGCGGCCGGCTATCGTCCTGCGACCTCGCGCCACCAGTGGTCGACCTTGGGCGGGTCGTCGACGTCGATCCGCTCACCCGGGCGTGGAACGGCCACCCGGACCTCGCGGGCGTCGGCATCGGCGCAGAGCCGCTCCACCGGCTCGGACCAGTCGTGTGTGGCCAGCACGAAGGTCGCCCAGTGCACCGGCACCAGCAGTCCGCCCCGTACGTCGAGGTGCGTGCTCACACCTTCCTCCGGGGTCATGTGGATGTCCGCCCAGTGGGGGCTGTAGGCGCCGATCTGGATCAGCGTGAGGTCGAACGGCCCGTGTTCCTCCCCGATCGTGGTGTACCCATTGAAGTAACCGGAGTCGCCGCTGTAGAACATCCGCCGGTCGGCTCCGGCGACGACCCAGGAACCCCACAGCGTGCGATCGCGGGAGAATCCCCGCCCGGAGAAGTGGTGGGCCGAGGTCGCCACGAGTTCCAGCCCGGCGACCGATGCTCTCTCCCCCCAGTCGAGTTCGATGATGCGCGACGGGGCGATGCCCCACCGCTCAAGGTGTGCCCCCACACCGAGCGGTACGACGAACGGCGCGGTCTGGGTGCGCGCCAACGCCTTGATGCTCCGCAGGTCGAGGTGGTCGTAGTGGTCGTGCGAGATGAGGATCGCGTCCAGCCGCGGAAGTGTCTCCAGCGGTACGGGAGGCGGATGCATCCGGCTCGGCCCGACCGATTGGGACGGGGAGCACCGCTTGCTCCACACCGGGTCGAAGAGCACCCGCCGCCCTTCGATCTCCACAAGCGCGCTCGCGTGGCCGTACCAGGTCACCGCCAGCCCCTCGGCCGCCGGCCCGGAAGCGGCGGCGTCCGCCACCACCGGGATGGGCAGGGCCGGGTGACGGCGCTGGCCGCCGAAGAGCAACTCCCGCAGAATCGACCCGGCAGGTGCGGGCATCACCCCCCGGTCGGTGCCCGGAGGATTCCGGAAGGCACCATCGCGATACTGCGGAGACCGCCGGATCCGTTCCCCTCGTGCCCCCTCCGGAGCGCCGCCCAGCGCGGCCGGTATCTCCCGCGCGGCCCAGCCGACCGCCGCAACGGCCCCCAACCCGGCCGCGATCGTCACTCCACGCATGAACCTCATGCTCGATCCCCTCTCCGCCGTCGGTGACAACGGTACGGGGCAGGAGAAGGTTCCT
>JAOPYO010000052.1 GCA_025964575.1 Actinomycetes bacterium | reverse complement strand
GAGCACCTGCCCCCTGCCCCGCCAGAAAGACCTCGCCAGGCAACTGATCGACGCCGGCGCCGACATAGGCGTCGGCGGCCACGCGCACGTGCTGCTCGGTGGCGGCTATCTCAAGGGCAAGTACGTCGACTACGGCCTCGGTAACTTCCACTTCGCCTCGGCCAGCGGCAAGACCGCCGAGTCCGGAGTGCTCCAACTGACCGTGCAGGGCCGCAAGGTGACCAAGTCCCAGTGGAAGCCCGCCCGGATCTCCGGCGGACTCCCCAGGCTGCTCTCCGGACCGGCCGCGACCTCAGCCGTCAAAAGCTGGACCGGCCTGCGCCAGTGCACCGGCCTCGCCGCCGCCCCTTCCGTTTGATTCCACGGGTCTCGGCCTCGTCTCCAGCCTGGAGCCGCAAGGTCCGGAGCCGGTCTGCAGGGGGCGGATGCTGGGCGCGTGCCGTCAGGTCAGCAGCAGGGTCTTCCCGATGACGTCGGGCCGATGACCGGTTTGATGGCGTAACCACCGCGTACACCCGTGCCGGCGACCACGCGCCGACCGACCCCAGCCAGGATCCACGGCCTGTCCCTGCTCCGCAACCGGATCCGGCACCTCGCCCACCACCAGCACCTCGGGGCCCCCGAACCGTGCCACCTGTACTGCCCGCATACCGATCACCTTCCTCTCATCCGGCACCCACTCAGCGGTGCTGCAGCAACCAGCCTCGAACCTCGACTTTGGTTGAGGTCAAGTTTTTCTGATCTGCATCACACTGCCCGGCATCCTTCTCGCCGAACGTGATACCAGCCACCAAATAGGGGGAGTGCGCAGGTCATGAAGTTGCTTAGGGCAACCAAGTTGTTTATGCTTGCTCAGGGCAACCAAATGGAGGTGGTGTCGTGGCGTCGCAGGACAGTTGCCGCGAGCTGCTTGCGCGGATGGGCGATCTGACCGCAGTGATCAGGGCGGTGAAGCGCGATCTGCCGCGCAGCGGCCCGCGCGCCGGCCTCTCGCTTCTCCTGGCAGTGCTCCGGCACGGCGAGCTGCGCATCGGGGACCTGTGCGGGCTGCTCGACGTCGCCCCGTCGGGGGTCAGCCGGCAAGTCGCCGAGCTCGAAGAGCACGGCTGGGTCGAACGTCTGCCCAACACGGACGACGGGCGTTCCTGGTATCTGCGCGTCACGGCTGACGGCGAACGCGCGCTCGAGGAGTCGCTCGAGCAGGCCGGTCATCAGCTGGCCACCGTCCTCGACGACTGGTCCGACGAGGAGATCGCCGAGCTGTCCGGCCTCCTCGCCCGGCTCCGCATGAGCTTCGCCGCGCAGCGAGCGAGCACCGCCCCTCACGCCCGGATTGTTTCGGGAGCGAAAGGAGTTTGATGGCAACCGCAGCACATGCCGAAGTGGGGGCGGCGGCACCTGATACGGCCGCCCCGATGTCCCATCGGCAGATCATGGAAGCACTGTCCGGGCTGCTGCTCGGCTTGTTCGTGGCGATCCTGTCATCGACCGTCGTGTCGAACGCGCTGCCGACGATCGTTGCCGACCTGAACGCGAGCCAGACCACCTATACCTGGGTGATCACCGCGGCACTGCTGGCGACGACGGTCACCACGCCGATCTGGGGCAAGCTCGCGGATCTGACGAGCAAGAAGGTCCTGGTCCAACTGGGCCTGGTCGTCTTTGTGGCCGGTTCGGCGTTCGCGGGCTTGGCGCAGAACCCGGCGATGCTGATCACGGCCCGTGTCATCCAGGGCATCGGCGCCGGTGGCCTGACCGCCCTTGCTCAGGTGATCATGGCGGTGGTGATCTCGCCGCGTGAGCGCGGCCGCTATTCCGGCTATATCGGGGCGGTCTTCGCGCTGGCCACCATCGGCGGCCCGCTCATCGGCGGCGTCATCGTCGACACCTCGTGGCTCGGCTGGCGGTGGTGCTTCTACGTCGGCGTGCCCTTCGCCGTCATCGCGCTGGTCGTCCTGCAGAAGACCCTTCACCTGCCGGTCCACAAGCGCACGGTCAAGGTCGACTGGGCCGGCGCCACGCTGATCGCCGCCGCGGCCTCTCTGCTGCTGGTGTGGGTGTCGTTCGCCGGCGTCAAGTACGACTGGCTGTCGTGGCAGACCGGCGCCATGGTCGGCGGCGCGGTGGTCCTGGCGCTGTTCTTCCTGCTCGTCGAGGCCAAGGTCAGCGAGCCCCTCATGCCGCTGCACCTGTTCCGCAACCGCACGATCAGCCTGGCCGTGCTGGCCAGCCTGCTCGTCGGTGTCGCGATGTTCGGCGCTACGACATTCCTCAGCCAGTACTTCCAGCTGGCTCGCGGCGAGACGCCGACGAAGGCGGGTGTGATGACCCTGCCGATGATCGTCGGCCTGGCGCTGGCATCCACGATCGCTGGGCGGATCATCACCACGACCGGACGCTGGAAGACAATCTTGGTGCTCGGTGGTGGGGCACTCACCGTGGGCTTCAGCTTGATGGGCCTGCTGCGCTACGACACCCCCTACTGGCAGGCCGCGATCTACATGTTCTGCATCGGGGTGGGCCTGGGGATGGTCATGCAGAACCTGGTGCTGTCGGTACAGAACCAGGTCCGGCCGCAGGAGCTCGGAGCGGCCAGCTCGGTCGTCGCCTTCTCCCGTACGCTCGGCGGCGCGATCGGCGTCTCGGCGCTCGGCGCGGTCCTGTCCAACCAGGTCGCCCAGTACACGGCCCAAGGCCTGACGCGCCTGGGGATCCATGGCACCGGCATCGGTGGCTCGATTCCTAAGCTCTCCACGCTGCCCGCCCCGATCCGCGCGGTCGTCGAGGACGCATTCGGTCACGCCATCGGCAATGTGTTCTTGTACGGCGCGCCATGCGCGCTGATCGCACTGTTCGCGATCCTCTTCATCAGGGAGGTGCCACTGCGTACCTCCAACGCCGAACAACTGCGGGCCGACGCGGCCCCGCCCGCACTCGCAGGAGATCCTGCAATGCGTGGCCGTCACGCTCACCACCAGGAGCGGGAGCGGGAACTGGTCTCCGTCGGTGCCGCCACCCAGGTCCTACCCAACGGCCAGGTCACCGGCCCGCTGTCGGCTGCGCAGCCGGTGTACGCCTCCGTGGGGACCGGGGAACCGCTGGACGGCGGTGTGATCCGTGGCTTCGTCCGCAACGTTGACGGCGTCGCGGTGAACCACGCCGCGCTCACGCTGATCGATGTGCGGGGGCACCAGGTCGGACGCGCGACCACGTACGCCGATGGACGGTACGACCTGCCGACCCCCGGCAGCGGCACCTACGTGCTGATCGGCGCGGCGGGTGACCACGATCCACAGGCCGCGACGCTCATGGTCGGTGACCAACCGGTCGATTTCGACCTGGTGCTCACCGGTTCCGGCGGCCTTGTCGGCACCGTGCGCAACGTGGACGGCACACCTGTCGAGGGCGCGATAGTCGTCGTGACGGACGTACGCGGTGAGGTCGTCTCCACCGGCACGACCGATACCGCCGGCGGCTTCGCCTTCACGGCGGTGACCGCCGGGACCTACACACTCGCGGTCAGCGCCGCCGCACACCGTCCGGCCGCGATGCTGGTCGAGGTCGGCAGCGGCCAGACCCGCCAGGAGATCGAGCTGCTGCCCGGCGTCCGGGTCCACGGCACGGTCCGGGCCGAAGGACACGGCCCGGTTCCCGACGCCCGCGTCACCCTGCTCGACGCGGCCGGGAACGTGGTCGGCTTGGCGACCACCGGCCTCGACGGGGAGTACGCCTTTGCCGACCTGACGGGCGGTCAGTACACCGTCATGGCCACCGGGTATCCGCCCGTGGCGAGCGGGGTCAACCTGACCGGACAGGGCGACGACGCGCACGACGTGTGGCTCGGCCATCCCACCGATTGACACAAGTCCGCCGGACCGCGCCCGCACACGGGCCGGTCCGGCCGGCAGGCAGGCAGGCAGGCAGGCTGCAAATGACGACAAGGAGCACCATGCACATCAGTCCCCACGTCTCCAGGGGAACACCGAACGGGCAGCGCGGACTGCACGCCCTGGTGCGCACCAAGGACGGTTGGGCCGTGCAGCACGCGGTCGCCACCGTGACCGACACCTCCGGCCGTCAGGCCGCCCGCGCCGAGGCGGACTCCGACGGCGCGGTCGTGACCGGCCCACTGGAACCCGGCGTCTACACCGTCGTCGTGACCGCGGTCGGTTATGCGCCCATCGCCTCCACCGCCATCGCCACCAGCTCCGGTAGCGCCGAGCTGGGCACGATCGTGCTCACCCGGGCGGGCACCGTGGAGCTGCCGCCCCCCGGCGCATGGACCATCGACCCGTCGCACTCGATGATCGGTGTGACGGCGCAGCACCTGGGGTTGACCAGTGTGCACGGGCGGTTCGGCGAGTTCGGCGGCAGGATCGACATCGGCTCGGCGGTCGAGGCGTCCACCGTCACCGCCGAGATCAAAGCGCCGTCGATCGGGACCGGCAACAGCATGCGCGACGACCATCTGCGCTCGCCCGACTTCCTCGACATCGAGCGCCACCCGACGATCGCGTACCGCAGCACCGGGCTCTCCGCCACGGGCCCCGGCCGGTGGACCGTGCACGGCTGGCTGACCCTCCGCGGCATCAGCCGCCCGGTCGATCTCGACCTGACCTACCTGGGCACCGGCCCCGACGCGTGGGGCGGCGTGCGCGCCGCGTTCCGGGCGGTCACCGAGCTGCACCGCGAGGACTTCGCGATTACCTTCAACCAGATCCTGGATGCGGGGATCTCGTTGATCGGTGCCACCCTGAAGGTGGAGCTGGACATCCAGGCCGTGCAGGGCGAATCCCTTCCGCCGGCCTGATCGTCTCCGGGTATAAGGCAGGTAAGAGGAACGGAGCGATGATGGAAGCACCAGCAACAGCGGCCGGCGGCGAGCACGAGGCGTACCAGGCGGTCGAGCACCAGCTCGGGGTCCTCCTGCGCCGCGCGCGGGCGCTGTCCGCCGAAATGGCACGCGAGGTGCACCCAGAGCTGGAGTCCGCGGCGTACGGACTGCTCATCGGCATGCGCGACTGCGCTCGCTCGCGTCCCAGCGATCTGGCCGATTACTTCGGCGTCGGCAAGGCCACCATCAGCCGCCAGGTGAAGGTACTGGAGCAGTTGGGCTTGATCGAGCGCCGGCCCGACCCCGATGACGGCCGCGCCCACCTGCTGGTCCTCACCGATGAGGGGCGCCTGCGGCTGGACGCCGCCCGCACCGCCCGCCAGAAACGCTTCCACGCGATGCTCGACACCTGGCCGGCGGAGGACGTGCGAGGGCTGGCCAGAACGCTCGCCCGGTTCAACGAGCTCGGCGAGAGGATGGGCAAGACGAACCGCTGAGCGTACGGTGCGGCGTGCGCTCGCGCCCAGCGAAGGCCTGCGTCCGCATCAGACAGGAGGCGCTCGAGGGCGTAAGTTCGCCTCAAGGCTGTACGGAGAGGTGAGTGCGATGTGGGAGCACCGGGTCAGGTCGGGCAGGGTCGAGCTGGCCGTACGGGAGCGTGGCGAGTCCGATCGGCCCACCGTGCTGCTGCTGCACGGGTTTCCCGACACCGGCCGGGTCTGGGACGAGGTCGCCGAGCACCTGGCCGAGCGGTTCCATGTGGTGACCTACGACGTACGCGGGGCCGGCGCCTCCACGGCACCGGAGGGGCCGGAGAACTACCGGATGGAGTTCCTGCTCGAGGATCTGCGCGCGGTCATCGATGCCACCAGCCCGGAGGAACCGGTCCATCTGGTGGGGCATGACTGGGGCGCGATCCAAGGCTGGTCGGCGGTGACCTCCCCGAGGCTGGCTGGCCGGATCACGTCCTTCACTTCCACTGGCGGCGCCAGCCTGGACCACGTCGCCTCGATAGCCCGCCGTACCGCTCGAAAGAACCCGGCCGCGGCCGCCCGGCAGCTCGCCATGTCGTCGTACATCGGTCTTTTCCAGCTGCCGAAGCTGCCGGAACTGGCCATCCGGCGGGCAGTGGCGCCGACGTTCGCGACCGCTCTGCGCCGACAGGGCATCGCACCGAGGGACGGTCATCCGGCGGAGACCCTCGAGCAGGACATGATCGATGGATTGAACCTCTACCGCACCAACATGCTCGGGCCACGTCGGCAAGCCGAGCCGTCGCGGGTCTCCGTACCCGTGCAGATCGTGGTCTGCACCCGGGATCCGTATCTCAGCACGGAACTCGCGCACGCCCATGCCGGGCTCTCCGACCGGACCTGGGTCCGCCGCGTGGCGACCGGCCACTGGGTCCAGCGCAGCCGGCCCGGCCTGCTCAGCCGATGGATCACCGAGTTCGTGGACGCGGTGGCGGAAGGCCCGGTCGAGACCAAGGAGTTCGGCGCCTTCGATGGCCACCTCGTCGTCGTCACCGGCGCGGGCAGCGGCATCGGCCGGGCCACGGCGTACGGCTTCGCCGCCAACGGCGCCCGGGTCGTGGTGGCCGACGTCGACGAGGGCGCGGCCAAGCACACCGCGGACGGCATCGCGGCGCTGCCTGGATCGACCCGCGGAACGGCGTATGTCCACCAGGTGGATGTGGCCGACGCCGCCGGGATGCAGCGGTTCGCGGAGGAGGTCCGGGACACCTATGGCGTTCCGGATGTAGTCGTGAACAACGCCGGCATCGGGGTCGCCGGGCCGCTGCTGGAGACCTCCGAAGAGGACTGGGCCCGGATCACTTCCATCAACCTCGACGGCGTCTATCGAGGCTGCCGGCTGTTCGGCCGGCAGATGACCGAACGCGGCGAGGGCGGCCATCTGGTCAACCTCGCCTCGATGGCCGCGTTCTCACCGACGGCGGCACTGGGTGCCTACAGCGCGACCAAGGCTGCCGTACTGCAGCTCAGCGAGTGCCTGCGGATAGAGCTGGCCCCCGCGGGTATCGGGGTGAGCGCGATCTGCCCCGGCGTCATCAACACCCCGATCACCCGGAACTCCCACTATGTGGGGGTGGACTCGGGCCAGGCCGACAAGCTGCGGGAACTCGCCGTCCGGGCGTTCGAACGGCGCGGATTCCCACCGGAGAAGGTCGCGCTGGCCATCATGCGCGCGGTGCTGCACGACCGGCCTGTGGTCCCGGTGGCACCAGAGGCGTACGTCGGCCGGGCGCTGTCCCGACTCTCCCCCGCCGCCGGCCGCGCCCTGGGGCTCCTCGGCAACCGCATAAACCCCAACCCGTCCCGCAAGACGTTTCCCGATCAGCGGGAACGGGCGCGGGAACGGTAACGGCGGCCCAGCACGATGAGGACGCCCGACGGCACAAGGATCATGAGCCCGATCAGCAGCACCCGGATGGGCAGGTGAAAGCCCATCGTCTGGGACTTGCCGATACCCGAGGCGGGAAAGGTGATGGTGGCCGACACGTTCCGTTTGACGAGGCCGCTGGCGAAGGACAGCCGCACCTTCCACGGGCCGGCCGGTACCCGTTTGTCCAGCACCACGGTCACCGGCGCGGTGTCGCCCGGACGGAGCGTGACACCAGTGGTCGCGGCGAACGGCCCGGCGTTCAGCCCTCCCGGCCCATCCGACAGCGACAGCGTCCCGCTCATGTCCAGTGCGCGTCCGCCCGTGTTGTTGATCTGCGCGACGATCTCCGGTCTGCCGGCTCCGTCGCGCATCGGTGTCAGCTTCTCGATCTGGAAGTCCGACGGCGGCTCACCACCGGGGCCGATGTCCAGGTAGACCCGGATACCGACTCGGTTGATCTCCCCCAGGTTGTGGGAGGCGTTGGGCTTCACGGCCTCCTGGGCCCAGATGACGGCGTACTGCTCGCCGCGCCACGCCGACTTCGGCACCCGGATCGTGACCTTCACGACCCCGTTACCGTGCGGCGCCAGGTCGACCTTGGGGTGGTCGAGTGAGGTCCAGGTCGTCAGCTCGTTCGGGGTGCCTTCGGGTGCGAAGACGAACCGGTCGTGCTCGATACGAGCAGCCGCCGCGTACAGTTCGACGCGCCGGGGGCTGGCGGACACGTTCGTGACCTCCATCCGCCGCGTAATGGTGGTGCCTGGCGTGAGGTGGTCGACCACATAGATCCGCGCGCGGGGGTCGTGCTTGCGGATGACGGGCGCTTCGAGCAGGCGGATGCCGAGACTGCCTCTGCCACCCCCGCTTGCGGCCCCTACCGCCGTGCTGCTGGCCGCGCCCGAAAAGGGCACGGCCAGCAGCACGAACAGCAACAGGGCGCAGACGTGGCTATGCCACCGAATGTGTCACCGTCCCGCTGTACTGGACCGACGCCGCGGTGTTGGGCACCGCGACAGAGAGTGTGGGATCCCAGACGAGCTGGCTGCTCCCGGTCCCGGCCGCATGGGTGTAGGCGTCTCTCGGGGTCGAACTCAGAGTGCCGGCCGTCCCCGCGGTGAACGTCCCGTCGCCGGCATGGCTGACCTCGGCCCCCGGGGTGTAGGTCACGGCGCTGGCCGGGATGTCCGGGATGGCCGGAGTGGTCGGCGCTCCAGTAGCGGCGAAAGCGGACGACGCCACCTGCGCTGTCCAGGCGGCCGGGTTGGCGCCGCGCAGGTCGTCCACGGTCACGTTCCCCAGAGCGGCGCTGACCGTGCGTCCAGGGGGCACGTTCGTGCCGAGATTCTTTGTTGCCGGCACTGTGATCGTCAAGGCACCTGCCGTTACGGTGAACGTCACTGTGGTGTCTCCCGGCGCCGCGTTCGCCGGATTGGCGGTAACGAATGCCAGACCAAGCACTCCGGTCATTAAAAGTCCGATATGGCGCATGGTTTCTCCTTTCGAGACAATAAATGCATCTCACCCGCGGGAACAACGAGCATTATTCCGTTGGGTCATAATGCATGATCACCAGGCAGCCTATATCGCACGGACCGTTGCCGATCGCGCGCGTACAGCCAGCGAATCACAAACTTTATGGAAATAGCCAACCTACTTTCTCTGATATGTCGCAGTACGGGATGGTCGTCCATCCTGACGATGCCGGGCTGTCAGATCCCACACTGGACCGCCATCCCCGGGCAGGCTGCTCTGGAGTTCGGTATCGTCTGGTGGCCCGCTCGATGAGGCGTAACCGCCCTCACGGTCGTAAGTGGCCGAGCGTATCCGGCAGGCGCCAATCCATAGGTAAAATTTCCCATAATGAAAGATCCGCTAAATGCCAGCTAGTCTGGTTCGAACCTTCCGTAGATCGGCTGGATACTCCTTCCTCACGGTAGGTCTCGCGATGAGTCTCGTAGTCGTCTCCGGCATGACCCTTTTCGCTGACCTGCAATCCACCGCATATGTGACAGAGGCACCGGTAAGTCTCGGAGCGGCCGCCCCCTTCTCGGTCTTGGCCGGGACGACCGTTACCAACACCGGGCCCAGCGTCATCGGCATGGACC
>JAOPYO010000027.1 GCA_025964575.1 Actinomycetes bacterium | reverse complement strand
GGGCTGCGCAGGTGGCGACCCCGCAACAGATCACAGGCATGGAGGATCTGATCGCCGCGATGAGCAAGCCGGTCCTCGGCAACAGCTATGACAGTTACAAGGCCTTTGCTACTCAGGACGCCGCTTTTCACGTGGCTCTTGCCACGGCGACGGGCGTAGGGCTTATGGTCGAGACTCTTGAACGACTTCGATCCCATGCTCAGCTGTATCGGCTCTATTACACGGTTGGAATCACCGCGGACACGGTGCGCGAGCATGAACGAATATTGGAAGCCATTACCCGACGCGATGAAGCGGGAGCGGCCCAGGCAATGAGCGCGCACCTGAACGCCTCTCGAAGCAGGCTGGCCGGGGCCGTCACCAAGCCTTCCGACGACGCCTGATACGCCACTCGCTCAAAGCGGTTCGGGGCTGCCCAGACCGGACCTGCACCGGCCCGCGCAGCCTGTGGGTGCCGAGTACTCGACGCCTACGAGCAGGTGGCGCACAAGACCGACGCTGCCCGATCTGGACATGTCTCACCCGCCCTAAAGGCGCCGTGGTTCGAGCCGGGCGCATGCTGGTCGGTACGCCGAGTGCTGCTCCACATAATTGCCGAGACCTCTCAGCACGCCGGCCACGCTGACATCAGGCGTGAATCCCTGGACACCTCCCAAGACCATGCGGTGAACACTGACCGTCGGGACCACAGGGAAATGGTTCTGGCACACCTACAGCGCTCTCACCCTCGCCGAACGGATATGGACCTGCACCGAATGCGGCACCACACACGACCGTGACGTGAACGCGGCGGGCAACCTGCTCACCGCGATGCTCACCGACACGGCCTGACACCACAACCCTCGCCGGGAAGTTCCCCGGAGAGCAAAAACGCCTCGCGGAGACCACGTAAGCCCTCACCCCCGGGTACGGCAGCGGTCGATGAAGCAGGAAGAAGACCAGCGAGACAACCGCTGAGACTCACGCAACGGTAGTGTCCCCACGACAGCGTGCGCTGCTGAGCGAACACACTGCCGGGGGAACCCTGATCTGCCCTGATCGGGCCCGGGGGGTCAGGCTCGGCGCAGCCGCCGGACCGGAGGCGTCAGCAGCAGGGCCGCGCAGACCGCGAAGCTGACGCCGGTGGAGACGAACAGCAGGTCCCGAGGGTTGACGATTTCCGAGACCGGCCCCACCAGCGCCTGCCCGACAGCGACCCCGGCCACCGATCCGGCCACCTCGTAGGCGGTGACCCGGTTGAGGACGTCGGGGGCGACTTGCGTCTGGACGCTCGTCGACCACATCACCGACCAGAACGCCCAGGCCATCCCGCCCAGCAGATGGCCCGCCATCAGCAGCGGCAACGGCAGTTCCAGCGCCACCGACAGTGGGATGAACGCGAACCCGAACATGGCCACACCGCCGGCGGCGAGCGGCCGCGACGGCCGGTACCGAATCGCGATCAGCCCGCCGAGGACGGTGCCCGCGCCGAGGCCGGCCATCACCCAGCCGTAGGCGGCGTCACCGAGGCGGTCACCGATCAGGCGCGAGCCCAGCGGGATGTAGGGGCCGAAGACCAGGACGCCGAAGAACACCCAGATGAGGATCACCGACCACATCCAGCTGCGCGAGCGGAACTCCGTCCAGCCGCGGCGCAGGTCCAGCATGACCGTCGAGCGCTCCTTCGCCCCGGCGGCCGGGGCGAGTCGGATGAAGGCCAGGCACAGGCCGCTGAGCAGGAAGGTTCCCGCGTCGACGGCGTAGACTGCGCCAGCGCCGGTCAGCGCCATCAGCAGGCCCGCGAGGACGGGCCCGCCGAGCTGGGTGGCCGCGTCGGCGATCTTCAGGGTGCCGTTGGCGCGCTGCGGGTCCTTGGCGACGAGGGGGACCATGCCCTTGCCACCGGGCTCGAACATCGCGGCGGCCGTCCCGGACAGGAACGAGGCGGACAGCAGCAGCCAGAGCGGCGGGGTCCCGGTGAAGAAGGCGACGGCCACCGCGGTCTGGGTGAAGATCCGGACGACGTCCGCGCCGACCATCATGGTCTGGGCGCCCACCCGGTCGGCGAACACCCCGCCGAACAGCACGAAGATCACGAACGGGGTGGTCCAGACGGCCAGCACATAGCCGACGCCGGACACCCCGTAGATCGCGCCGACGGCCAGCGCCGCCGCGACGGGCATCATCGCGTCACCGAGCAGCGACACCACCCGGGCGCCGAAATACAGTGCGAAGTCCCTGGTCCAGAGCCTGGCCGACGCGGCGAGGGACTGTTCGCGGTCGAGAAGTGCGGTCATTTCCTGAGTTCCATGAGCGCCTATTCTGGGCACCCCTGAAGCCGGTCACAGGCGTCCACAATGACATCATTAGGTACATTCGTGCCATGAAACACCGCGTGGTCACCCTGGTCAGCCCGCCCCAGGAGATGTACCCAGTGACCAGCGCCTCCGCCGTCTTCGGCTACCACGGCCCGGACATCCCCGAGCACTACGACTTCGCGCTCTGCGCCGAGCGTCCGGGGCCCGTCCGGACGACCATGGGCGTCGACATGATCGTCGAGCGCGGGCTGGAGGCCCTCGCCGAGGCCGACACCCTTCTCATCTCCGGCTGGTGCGCAGGCCTGGAGATCTCCCCTGAGCTCAGCGCGGCGGTCCTCGCGGCCCACACCCGCGGCGTGCGGATCATGGCCATCTGCTCGGGGATCTACGTTCCGGCGAGCCTCGGCCTCCTGGACGGCCGCGCCGCCGCCACCCACTGGGAGCTGACCGCCGATCTCGCCGCCCGCTTCCCCCGGATCCGGCCCGACGCATCCGTGCTCTATGTGGATCATGGTGACGTGGCGACGGCCGGCGCCTCGGCCACGACCGTCGACCTCTGCCTGAACCAGGTCCGGCGCGACCACGGCGCGGCCCTGGCGATGCGGATCGGCCGGCAGCTGTCGGCCGCACCACACCGGGAGGGCGGCCAGCGCCAGTACCCCGAGCTGCCGACCACCGGCCCGGTCCCCGACTCGCTCGCCCCGCTGCTCGACTGGATCACCGCCAATCTGGAACGGCCGCTGACGGTCGAGGACATGGCGGCCCGCTCCGGCCTTTCCCGCCGCACCCTCAGCCGTCACTTCGCCGACCAGCTCGGCCTCTCCCCCGGCCGCTGGCTGCTCGACCGCCGCATAGCCAACACCCGCGCCCTCCTCGAGGAGACCGACCTCCCCGTCGAGACGATCGCCCGGCGCGTCGGCCTGTCCTCGGCGGTGAACCTGCGCCGCCGCTTCCACACCGCACTGAACACCACGCCCGCCGCTTACCGGCGCTCCTTCCGCTGACGCGGCTGGATCCGACCATGGCCCCGCGACCCGCCAAGGCCTCGACCCGATCACCGCGTTCCTAGCGGCTCACAGCATTCCGTACTGGCATCGGGCCCGCACCTCGAGCGATCGGCCGTCTCCTGCGGATCTCACCCTGCTCGACCCTCATATCGGCTGATCCGAACCGTCCGCGTGGGCGGAGGAGATCGCCGAGGCGGCTGCGTTCCTCGCCGACGATACTTCCAGGTTCATGACTGGCGCGGCGCTGGTCGTCGACCGCGGATGAAACTCCAGATAACCTCGCAAGATCGAACGGCAGATAACGAAAAGGAGTGGCATGAGCGACACGATCGGAGCAGTCGACACCCTGACCTGGCTTGGGCACGCCACGGTGTTGATGGTGACTCGGGCAGGAACCCGGATCATCTTCGACCCGTGGCTGGAGGGCAACCCAAAGCGTCCCGAGGGTGTCAACGGTGTAGCGTCCCTGGACGGGATTGCCGTTACGCACGGGCACTTCGACCACATCGCCTCGGTGATCCCCCTCGCCGCCGAGACCGGCGCCCCCGTCATCTGCACCCCGGAGATGGCCGCCTACTTCACCTCCGCCGGTGTGGCCAACGTCATCGAGATGAACAAGGGCGGGACTATCGAGGTCGGTGACGTCGAGCTCACCATGGTCTCAGCCGACCACT
>JAOPYO010000025.1 GCA_025964575.1 Actinomycetes bacterium | reverse complement strand
CCTCCGTCTACACCGATCCGGCCGAGGAACTGATCGGGATCCTGCTGACCCAACGGCACATGACCTCCCCGATGCCACCTGCCGTGTTCCGCGACTTCTGGACCTGTGCCTACCAGGCCATCGACGACTGAGCGGGTCACATTCTTGTGTCGGCCCGGGCGAAGAGCCAGAGGGCCCGGTTTATGAGGCCATCGCCGCCGCGCATGTGAGGACTTGGTCTCTGCCACTTGTGCGATGTGATGCGCGCATCCGTCATCACGCAGTTGGTCAAGCCCTGAGGGTCTGCCCGTTGTCATTGGCAGTGGTCGCATCCCGGCACAACCGGTCACCCGCCAGCGAGTCGGGGGACCCGCAAAGCCCACGCCTCACGCCGTAGCGGTGCGACTGGGGAATCCGAATTCCCAACCGGAACATGATAGAAGACGGGCACCGAGTCTCAGCGGGCCTTGACGTGATCGCCCAGCGATTCCCGGGCTCACGCCTCTACGAAACTCGGGGCGGCTCAGTAGGCGTTCTTCACGTATTGGACGGTCTTACAGAGCTCGTTGGCGAGGCTGACCTCCTCGACCTGGCAGAGCTGCACCTTGACGCCCATGATGTACTTGAAGCTGTTTGACTTGTTCACGTTGAACCTCTGGCTCGCACCTCCGGTTTTTCCTTTGCCGCATGCCCGCTTGCTACGGTATTGCTTGTCGGGTTGGGCGCCGAGATCAAGAACGATCTTGGCCTCAGCGCACCACTTGTCCTTCCTGATATCCGTAATTGTCAGATCCCACCCGGCCCTGGTGAAGGGGAAGACCCCGTCGTAGAACCAGACCTTGCCCACGCCATGAGTCGCCAGGGCCTTCTTGTCGATCTTGACCCGCTTGGAACCGTCAGCATGTGCAGCCGCCAGCGGCAGCATCAGCGACATCGCCGCTGCCGACGCCGCGACCATGCCCCCAGCCCGAACCGCCTTCATCCAGCCATCCACCATGTGTCCTCCTTGCCGGAAGTGGTCAATGGCCACATCGTGCCGCTCGGCGCCATCCCGTACCAGGGCGCTAGGGCCTAACCTCTGCTGGGCCTCAGGCAACGCGACCCAAGCCACCCCCGAAGACCTCGCCGCCCTGATCCAGAGGCCACTGGAAGATCGAAGTCCTGCACTGCCGCCTTGAGGATGCACAGAATGTCTGCACCCAAAAGTCGGGGGCGGGTTGAGATGCTTCAGCCGTTGTCGCCCCGTCCGTGGCTCGTACGGGACAGTGGCTCAAGGGTGCACAAAGCGGCATGTGGTGGCACACGGGAAGACCCCTACCTGTCCACTCCACGTTCTTGCTGGTCAAGCAAGGGTCTTCGCTGTTCGATCAGGGTGCCCCCGGCAGGATTCGAACCTGCGACGCACGGTTTAGGAATTCCGTCGTATTCCGTTCGCCAAGATCCGCTGTGGTTCGTATGTGCAAATCACTGGGTTCTTTGACGGTCTGCGAATTCGCGCGGATCTCGGCGAACTGCAACAGCATTTGCAACATCGGAAGGACCTCTCTGCTTGTCACTGGGGCTGCAAGCCCGTGACCAAGCGGCCCCGGACGCGGTGACGACATCACCGGCCGGGGCCTTGATCGGAACAGAGGTCCGACCCAATGAACGATCGTACGCACGCCGCGCCGCCCGTCGAGGGCGACCAGCGTTTCACCCACGGCCTGATCTACGACGTCTTCAAGGTCCTCGAGGCCCACGGCTACACCCGCCCCGACGACAGCCGCTCGACGGCCGTCGCGATGCTCGCCCTGGGGCGACCTCGTCGAGGCGTTCGAGGGCGGGAACGCGTCATGACCCGGACCCTCGTCACCGTGCTGTACGTGCTCGCCTCCATCGCCCTGGTCGCAACCGTCGCGCTATGGGTCGCCCTGCTCATCTCCGGTTGCTGGGGCGTGGCCCTGGTCTCCGCGTTCCCGAAGGAAGGTGCCTCATGAATGGCGACAAGCTCATCAGGGTCAGTACGGCTCTGACGGTCGTAGGCGTCGCGGGGGTGGCGGCGTTCGTGTCGTACCGCCACGCCTACGAGGTGGCCACGGCTCACGGGGAGACGGGTATCACGGCGAGCCTGATCCCGTTCACCATCGACGGACTCGTGTTCGTCGCCTCCATGGTCATGCTCGACTCGGCACGGCGCGGCCAGTCGTCGCCGACGCTCGCGAAGTGGGCGCTCGCCATGGGGATCGGGTCGACGGTGGCCGCGAACGTGCTGCACGGCATCGCTCACGGGCCAATCGGCGCGGTCATCGCAGCGTGGCCAGCCGTGACGCTCGTGGTCGTCGTCGAGCTGCTGATGGGGATGATCCGGCGCGGCCGGACCGTGCCCGTCGAGGCCGTACTCGACCAGGTGGCCGAGGCCCCTGCCGTACCCGACGAGGTGGCCGAAGCCCCGGTGGCCGAGGAAGTTCCCGGGGTCGTTTTCAGCCACCCTCAGACGGACCTGTCTGAGGTTCCCGACGCTGGTCAGGATGTGATCATCAGTCTCGACCGCGCTGTGAAGTCAGCCAGGGACGCGGGCATGTCCGTGCGCGCTGTTTCCGAGGCTTTCAACGTCACCCGATACCGGGTCGAGAAGCTCGACAAGCAGCGGGAGGACGAGAGAGCCGTCCGGGAGTGGTCCGAGTCGGCTGCACTATCAGACACCGTTTCAGCCATCCCCGCCGCTCTCAACGGTCACGCCGTCCACTCCGACCACTGATAGCTACCCGGCCCCGGGTCACACCACCAAGTACGCCCCGGGGCCGGGTCCCAATGAAGGGATCACCATCATGCCTGACCAGCCGAGGTACGCATACCTGTCGCGTACCCGCTTCGCTGTGTTCTTCGCCCTGACCGCCGTCGACTCGTTGCTGACGGCGCTGTTCGGTGTCCCGCCGATCAGGTGGTGTGCCCGCCGGTTGGCGATGGCTGCCCGTGAGATGTACCTCGCCGACAGGTACGGGCCGCCCTCGGAGTCGGTCGCCCCTTGTCCGTGGCCGTGCAAAAGTGCGTAGTTCTTGGTCGAACCAGATCATCACTGAGCGGCCGCACCCATGCGCGGGCCGTTATCGGATTGCGATCAGTCCCGGACGTATCTCCCGCCACCGTGCGTCACCGGACCACACAAAGTCCGCCAGAGCCACACGCACTTGGCCGTTGACACCCCTGATGCCGCAGGCCCTAGCCAGGCCTAGCCGCGATGGAATGAAACTAGTGCCTTAGCACTATCGGAGCCCGACGACGTTGGGCCACTGAGCCCTGTTCCGCCATCCCGGATTCGGCGAGCATTGATCACCGATGACGCCGCCTTCGTCTCGACGTGGGTTTCGGTGTCTCGACTCAACAGTATTCCTGGAAGGAATCCATGCGCACCCTCAAACTCGCCGGAGCCACCGCGGCAACCGGCTTCGCCTTGACCATGCTGGCCTCACCGCACGCGCAGGCCGCTCCCGCCGTCAAGGCCGCGGTGGTCGCCAGCGCCACCCACCACGCCACCATCCGGTGCGGTAAGGGCCTGGGCGGCAACAAGACGGTAAAATTCCACTGGAGTGCGGGCTTCGCGACCACCAAGATCTTCTTCACCAATGATTGCACGAAGAGGAAGACGATCACCGCGACCGTGGTGGTACGCGAATATGGCTACGAGGGAAGGGTCTCGTACCTGTGCCTCCCCTTGAACACCCACGGCCAGACCCACGGGAACAAGAAGTTCGGCCTCCACGTGTATACGGTCCTCCGCGGCTCGCCTCGTTCGACCTTTTACTGCTGACCAGTACGACACCGAGTTCGCTGCGATCACCGCGGTGGCGCAGAAGCTGGGCATCGGCTTGACCGGTGTGACGTGGCTGGTCTCCCACCAGCGCGGCATCCTCGGCCGCGGGTCCGCTACGGCGACCACGTTCGCCGGTGTCCGGATGGGTGACCGTAGCGTCGGTGACCGGGGTCGATCAGCCGGTGACCGGGTGGTTCTGGCTCGTCGGTGGGATGGTGACCTGCGCAGCATGGAACATCCGGACCGTCATCAGGGAGAAGGTCGGGCAGTCCGGTGTGGGCGACTCGTTGTCGTTCCTGTTCGATGCGAACAAGGAGAAGGCCGGTCTCGGCGGTGCTCGTATGGCCACCATCGAGGCCGGTCCGCGCAAGGTTGACGCTGTGATGGCGCTGCCTGCCGGTGAGAAGGTCGTCGCCGATGTGCAGAAGAAGACCGAGTACATCGAGGGCGCGATGGGGTTGCCGCCCGGAACGATGACCATCGCGCCGAACCTCGACCGGGCCGACCTCGCCCAGGTCACCCTGTCGGACCCACGGGTCATGCGGCAGCCGATCCCGTGGCCGGGCCCGTCCAACCCGGGCGCCTCGGTGGCCGACCCGGTACGGCCGGGCGTGTGGCAGGACCTCGATGACGTCGAGTACGTGATGACCAACCACCACCTCCAGATCATGGGCATGTCCGGGGCCGGCAAGTCCATCAGCGGGGCGTGGAACCTGCTCGCCGAGCTCATCACCCGGCATGACGTGGCGGTCCTGGCCGCGGACGTCACCAAGGGAGATCAGAGCCTCGGCCCGCTGCGTGAGGGCCTGCACCGCTTCGAGACCGACAAGGCCGGGGTGCGCACCCTGATCAGCGACGTGCACGACCAGCTCAAGCCACGAACCGACTGGCTGTCCTCCCACGGGTTCGTGAACTGGGAGCCCGGGTGCGGACTCACCTACTGGATTCTGTGGCTCGAGGAGTTCCCCGACATCAATGACTCGTGGGGCGACGCTCTCGCTGCCCGCCGGCCTCGTCGTTCAGCTCAGAGAGCACAAGGCAAAGCAGAACGCCGCGCGGCTCGTCGCGGGGGACCAGTGGGAAGACTGGGATCTCGTGTTCTGCTCGCCCTTCGGTAAGCCGCTGCGAGCGGCGGACGACTGGCGAGAGTGGAAGGCGATCCTCGCCGAAGCCGGGGTGCGTGATGCCCGCGGGCACGACGCGCGGCACACCGCGGCGACGCTGCTACTTGGTCAGGGGGTCGACGTCCGTACGGTTCAGCAGATCCTCGGCCACAGCCAGACACAGCGCTACACCCACGTGACGCAGGCCCTCAACGAGGACGCTGCGAAGCGCATGAACAAGGCGCTTTTCGGGTGAACTGCAACCACAATTGCAACCAGGCAGGAGAGGAGGTGATCACCAAAGTGATGTTTCCCCAGGTCAAGCAAGGTGCCCCCGGCAGGATTCGAACCTGCGACGCACGGTTTAGGAAAC
>JAOPYO010000021.1 GCA_025964575.1 Actinomycetes bacterium | reverse complement strand
TTCACGCAAAACACGGTTTACTCAACTGCCACGGGGTCATCGCGACCGAGATGCCTGACGACGTAGTGTCGAAAGCCGGACAAAACAGGTGGCATTCCATGTCCGGGAGGCCACGGCAGCGGCCCGGCGGGCGACTGAGGAGGGTTAGTGGCAGTCAGCACGCACGGCGACCTCGGGCCTGGCAGAGCAACCGGCCTGGACGGCCTGACGCAGATCGTGAACAAGATCCGCGCGGCCATCGAGTCGGTGATCGAGGGTAAGCCGGGCGCCGTACGGCTCGCGCTCACGGTGTTGCTGGCCGAGGGCCACCTGCTCATCGAGGACGTTCCCGGGGTCGGCAAGACCATGCTCGCCAAGGCGCTGGCCCGGTCCGTCGACTGCTCCGTGAGGCGGGTCCAGTTCACCCCCGACCTCCTGCCCAGTGACATCACCGGCGTCAGTGCCTACAACCAGGAGCGGCGCGAGTTCGAGTTCAAGCCTGGGCCGATCTTCGCCAACCTCCTCGTCGGCGACGAGATCAACCGGGCCTCCCCGAAGACGCAGTCCGCCCTGCTGGAGTGCATGGAGGAACGGCAGGTCACGGTGGACGGCACGACGTATCACCTGGAGCAGCCCTTCATGGTGATCGCCACCCAGAACCCGGTGGAGATGGAAGGCACCTACCCGCTGCCCGAGGCGCAGCGAGATCGGTTCACCGCCCGGATCTCCATGGGCTACCCCGACCCCGCCGCCGAGCTCGAGATGCTCGACGTTCATGGGCAGGCGTCACCGCTGGACCGGCTGGAGCCGGTGGCCCACGCGGACGACGTCCGCGAGCTCATCGAGGTGGTCCGGCGGGTGCACGTCGCCGCGGCCGTTCGGCACTACGCGATCGACCTGGTCACCGCCACCCGCAACCATCCCGACCTGCGGCTCGGGGCCTCCCCCAGGGCCACGCTGCATCTGGTGCGGGCGGCACGTGCCAAGGCCGCCATCGACGAGCGCGACTACGTCGTGCCCGACGATCTCCAGGAACTCGCCGTGCCGGTGCTCGCGCACCGGCTGCTGCCGACCGCCGAAGCCCGGGTGGAACGGCGCCTCCCCGAACACGTCGTCACCGACATCGTCAACCGGCTGCCCGTCCCCGACCGGCGGCGATGACCCGAGCCGGCCACCAGAGATGCGCAAATCACTCAACGCCCTCACCACCCGCGGCCGATCCTTCGTAGCCGCCGGCATGACCTCGATCCTGTGCGCGTTCATCCTGGGCGAGCGCGATCTGCTCCGTGCGGGCACGCTCGTGCTGGCCATGCCCCTGCTGTCGTCGCTGGCGGTGTCCCGCACCCGCTACCGGCTCGCCTGCGCCCGGCGGATCGATCCGTCCCGGCTGCCGGTCGGGCATGAGTCACGGGTCGATCTGCGCCTCGAGAACGTGTCCCGGCTGCCGACCGGGCTGCTGCTGGTGGAGGACCGGGTGCCCTACACCCTCGGCGGACGGGCCCGGTTCGTACTGGACCGGGTGGAGGCGAACGGAGCACGGGAACTGAGCTACCGGGTCCGCTCCGACGTGCGCGGCCGCTACAAGGTCGGACCGCTGACCGTACGCCTGGCGGACCCCTTCGGCCTGGTCGAGCTGGCCCGCTCGTTCAGCCTGGCCGACACGCTCACGGTGACCCCCACCATCGTCCCGCTTCCGCCGGGCCGGCTGACCGGGGCGTGGACCGGGGGCGGGGACAGCCGCGCGCGTACGGTCTCCAGCGCCGGCGAGGACGACATCGCTCCCCGGGAGTATCGCCAGGGCGACGACCTGCGGCGGGTCCACTGGCGCTCCACGGCCAGGCGCGGCGAGCTGATGGTCCGGAGGGAGGAGCAGCAGTGGCAGAGCCGGGGCGCGCTCTTCCTCGACACCCGGCGCCACGTACACCGCGGCGAAGGCCCGGGGTCCTCCTTCGAACAGGCGGTCTCGGCCGCCGCCTCGATCGGGGTGCACCTGGCCCGTGAAGGCTTCGGCCTGCGGTTCATGACCGATTCCGGCGAGTCGCCGGCCTCCACGGGCGCCTTCGAGGGAGCGCTGCTGGACATTCTGGCGATCGCCCGGATGTCCAGGAACCGGTCGCTGGCCCCCGGGCTCGGCGCACTCCGGGAGGCGATCGGGGCGCGCCGGGAAGGGGACGGTCTCGTTGTCGCGGTCTTCGGCGCGCTGGATCCCGCCGAGGCGAGGTCCGTCGCGGCGGTCCGCCGTGGGACCGCCACCTGCGTCGCGATCCTCGTCGAGGTGCCCCAGCGGGACGGTGAGCCGCGACCCGGCCCGGCCGTGATCGCCACGGAGACGCTGCGCGCGGCCGGCTGGCGGGTCCTCACGATCGCCACGGCCGCCGCGCTGGCCACCGCCTGGGCACACGCCGACCAGGCCCTGGAAGACACCCGATATATCCCGCCCGCCGAGCGGAGCCGGCCATGAAGGCACGCCTGACGATCACCGCCGCGGTCGCGACGCTGCTGAGCTCGATCGGCCTCTACCCGCTGTTCATCGGCTGGGGATGGATCTGGCCGGGATTCGGCGCGATCGTCGTCGTGTCCGCCGCGGGAACGCTGACCCGCCGGTTCCGGCTGCCCGCGATCTTCAATCTGGCGGGCGGCCTGGCGGCCCTGAACCTGTACCTGACCGTGGTCTACACCGCTCATCAGGCCTTCCTCTGGTTCGTCCCGACTCCCGCGTCGCTGGCGCGGCTGGGCGCACTGATGGGCGTGGGCTGGGCGGCGGCGAACAAGTACACCGCGCCCGTACCGCTCGACGACGGCGTCGCGCTACTGGCCACTCTCGGCATCGGGCTGGTCGCCGCGACCGTCGACTTCCTGGCCGTACGACTGCGCCGCGCGGCGCCCGCGGGCCTGCCGCTGCTGGCGATGTACAGCGTGCCGGCGGCAGTGCGGGAGGCGAGCGTCAGCTGGATCGCCTTCCTGCTGGGCGCCGCCGGGTTCATGGCGCTGCTGCTCGCCGACGCACGGGAGCAGGTGAGCGGCTGGGGCCGCCATGTCCTCACCGCCCGCTGGTCGGACGAGACACCGAGCGAGCGTCCCGATTCCAGCGCCATGGCCGGAACCGGGCGCCGGGTCGGGCTGGCCGCCGTCGCCATCGCCGTGCTGCTCCCGATGGCCGTCCCCGGGATCCATCCGAAGGGGCTGTTCGGGCTGGGCGGGTCCAACGGCCGGGGCTCGGGCACGGTGCGGAAGCCGGATCCGATGGTCAGCCTGCGCCGGGAGTTGCAGCGGCCGGACGACGCGGTGGTGCTGACCTATCGCACCGATGACCCCGGGCAGCCCGACTATCTGCGGCTGTGGGCCCTGGATCTGTTCGATTCGGGCCAGTGGACCTACAGCTCGTTCAACGGCACACCAAAGGACCGGGTCAAGGGCCGTGACCTCCCGCCCGCGCCGGGCCTGACCAACGCTACGCCGGTCCGCACGGTGAACACCGAGGTCAAGATCGACCAGCACGCCAAGGACTTCGAGTTCCTGCCGCTGCCCTACGCGCCGGTCCGCGTCGACATCAAGGGAGACTGGCGGGTCCAC
This sequence comes from Actinomycetes bacterium, assembly GCA_025964575.1. Lineage (GTDB taxonomy): Bacteria > Actinomycetota > Actinomycetes > Streptosporangiales > Streptosporangiaceae > Actinomadura_E. Next base: position 93,540 of record JAOPYO010000021.1, on the reverse strand, counting down.
CCTTCCTCGCTCATGGTCTACTCCCTGCACGACGTGGCCGATGGACGTACGTACACGGTCACCAGCAGGCGGGCCGAGCCGACCGCCGAACAGCTCCAGGCCGCGGGTGAGGCGCCCTCCGAGATCAGGAGCCGCTATCTCGGACTGGCGGCAGAGGTGCGGGACTCCGTCCTTGAACTGGCCCGCAAGCACACCAAAGGAGCGCACACGGCGTTCCAGCAGGCGATGAAGCTCCAGCAGTGGTTCACCTCGTCGGACTTCACCTACAGCCTGGCCGCGCAGCCTCCGGACGACGCGAACGATCTCGTCGACTTCCTCACCAAGCACCGGGTCGGGTACTGCCAGCAGTTCGCGGCGGCGATGGCGATACTGGCCCGCACCCTGGGCATCCCGGCCCGGGTCGCCGCGGGCTACACCGCGGGCTCCCGGGGTCAGAGCGGCACCTGGGTGGTGCGTTCACGGGACGCGCACGCGTGGCCGGAGCTGTATTTCGAGGGCACGGGATGGGTGCGCTTCGAACCGACCCCCGGGTCGGGTGCCCTGGCCGGCCAGGGCACCGCGACCACCCCTTCCTACGCCGAAGTGGCCACCCCGGGTACCCACCCCGGGCAGAGTGGTGTGGCCACGCCGACCCCGTCGTCGCCCGCAGGCACCGGCGGCCAGACCACGCCCGGAGTGGGTCCGCGCGGCCACCGCCTGGATGAGCGCGGCGGGCTCACCGGTGCGGCCCCGAAGCAGGACACCGGCCTGGGGATTCCGGTCGGCTGGATCAGCGGGATCCTCCTGGTTCTGCTGATCTTGGCGATGCCCATGGGGGTACGCCTGGCGGCTCGGCACCGTCGCTGGGCCCAGGCCGCCAGCACAGTGGATCACGAGGCGGGGGCCCGGGCTCCGGCACGGCCGCGGCGGACGGGACGGGACGCCGCTCCCACCGATCCGGGGGAGGCCGCGCACGCCGCCTGGGCCGAGATGCGCGCGGACGCCATCGATCACGGCCTGCCCTGGCGGTCCAGCGACAGTCCCCGCTCCGCGGCGCACCATCTCGCCGGGCTCCTCGAACTGACCGGCCCCGCCTCCGCGGCCCTCCACCGCATCGCCCGGGCGGAAGAACGCGCCCGCTACGCCCCCGTACCCGCATCGGCGGACACGCTCCGGGCGGACGTGCAGATCATGCGGAATGTGATCGCCGAATCCGTGGATCGCCGGGCCCGCCTGCGTGCCCGGTTCGTTCCGCCGACGGCCATGTCGACGCTCCGGGCAGCCGGCAGCCGGTCGATCGAGGCCTTCGACACGCTCGCGGGCCGGATCAGCGCGCTGATCCACCGCACGTGAGTCGGTGGCCGAGGTCAGAGCGCCCATGACGCCGACCAGAAACGGGCCCACCTCGGGCTGAGGTGGGCACGGTCCGAGGACGGCCGGGCTATTCGCCGTCGGAGCGGCGGCGCCAGCGTTCTTCGAGGCGGTTCATGAAACCGGCGCGGGCGGGCCGGGAGGCACGCTTGGGCGTTTCCGGCTCGGCGCCGACCCCTGTCATGCGCTTCCAGCTGGACAGCGCCCACACACAGCAGGCGACCATCAGCAGGAAGCCCGCCACGCTGATGGCGACGGTGACGGAGCCGGCATTCATGACGAGACCCGTCATCAGCGCACACACGCCCAGCACGAAGCCGAGCACCGCCTTGACGATCCGGCGCTTGTAGTGCACTTGCGGGTCCGTCGAGCGGACCGCGTGAGCGAACTTCGGATCCTCGGTATACAACGCACGCTCGATCTGGTCGAGCAGACGTTGCTCGTGCTCAGAGAGCGGCACGGCGCCTCCCAAAGACAGCCCCGCTACGGTCAATCCGATGCCGGACGGGGACTTGGCTATCGGTGATATGCCCAGAATACGAGGCACGACAAGCGTACGAAAGAAAACGTCCGACCCGGGCCATCTGGTCAGACAGATCAAACGTTCTGGTCATCGTCTCCCGCCCCTCGTCTCACCGTCGTCACATGCGCCGTCAGGCCTGACCAGGGTGGCCGGTCGAACGGCTCCCTTGCCGAACCTGCCGACCGCCTTGTCCATAGCGCGCTCAGCCTCTTGCCAGCCGCTCTCGGGCTCGCCCAAGGCCAGCTGACGTGGGGTCCGATCGGCCTGGCCCAGGTTCTCCACCCGAACACCGACCAGCCGGAGTCGTACCCGTTCCAGCCCTGCGGCCTCGTACAGCTCACACGCTGTGGCATAGATCACACGAGTCAGATCCGTGGGCTCGCCCAGCGTGCGGGCCCGAGTGATCGTTTTAAAGTCCGCCATTCTTAGTTTGACGCCTATGGTACGGCCAACGTTCCCACTCGCGCGCAGCCGGGCTCCGACCTTCTCCGCCAGACGCAGCAACTCCCTGCGGATGATCTTCGGGTCGTCGATGTCGTGGTCGAAGGTCTCCTCGGCGCCGATGCTCTTGTCGGGTGCGGCCGGGACGACCGGCCGGGGGTCCCGGCCCCAGGACAGCTCGTGCAGATGGTTGCCCAGGGCGGTGCCCAGCTCTCGTTGCAGGGTCGGCAGCGGGACGTGTGCGATGTCCCGGACGGTCCGCAGACCGAGCCTGGCGAGGTTCTGCTCGGTGCGTTCTCCCACCCCCCACAGCGCCGCCACCGGCAGCGCGTGCAGGAACTCCACCACGCCGTCGGCGGGCACGACGAGCATGCCGTCGGGTTTGCACCGGGTGGAGGCGAGCTTGGCCACGAACTTGGTGCTCGCCACCCCGACCGAGCAGGTGATCCCCTGCTGTTCGGCCACCTGAGCCCGGATGAGCCGGCCGATCTCGGCTGGGGGCCCCAGGCGCCGCAACGCCCCGGAGACGTCCAGGAACGCCTCGTCCATGGCGAGCGGCTCGACGTACGGGGTGACCGACCGGAAGACCTCCATGACCGCAGCGGAGACCCTGGCGTACTTCTCGTGCTCGGGCGGCAGGATCACCGCCTGCGGGCACAGCCGCCTGGCCCGGGTCATCGGCATCGCCGAGTGCACACCGTAGGCACGCGCCTCGTACGATGACGCCGCCACCACACCACGAGGCCCTGCGCCGCCCACCACGACGGGCCGGCCACGCAGCTCGGGATGGTCGAGCAGCTCCACGCTCACGAAGAACGCGTCCATGTCGACATGCAGAATCGCACAACCGGCGTCGTCGGCCGGCGGTCCCGGCTGCGGCCCCGGCCTATGGAGTTGCTGCTTGCGGCTCATCTACCGCAACCATAGCCCGCCGCAAGAGCGAAACGAATGCTTCAGGCATGCGAGGGCGCGGTGGCGGCTGCACTGAGGAGCGCGCGGGAGCGAGGCACGAGCGACCAAGCGGGACGAGGGAAGGGGTCACCGTCGAGGCGCCCGAGCCCCGCATGAGCGAAGCGAATGCGATCAGGCATGCGCGAGGAGGTGGAGCTGGGTGGCGAGGTCGCGCAGCACGGGGTGGGTGGAGGCCGCGGTCTCCAGCGCGACGAGCGCCTCGGCGGCGGCGTGGTCGCCGTCGATGAGCCCGCTCGGAACCAGGTCGGCGAAGATCCGTACCCCGTGCACGTCGCCGACCCGCAGGCCCGCTCCCTCGGCCAGTCTGGACAGCCTGTCGCGGGTCAGCCGGCGCGGCATCGGGTCACGGTCGCCCCAGCGGCCGGCCGGGTCGGTGAGCACGTGCCGGGCGTCGTCGAAATGACCGGCGAGCGCCCGATGCAGCACGGCGGCGACCTGACCGGCGACCAGCACGCTGACCGAGCCACCGGGGCGCACCACCCCGGCGAGCTCGGCCATGGCGGCGGCGGGGTCGTCGACGTATTCGAGCACGCTGTGGCACAGGACCAGGTCGGCGCTGTCCACGCCCACCACGCCGAGCAGATCGTCGGCGTCGCCCTGGAGGGCCTGAACGGTCACGCCCTTCTCGGCCGCGCGGCGTTCCAGGGCGGCCAGTGCGTCCGGGCTGGTGTCGACGACGGTGACACGGTGCCCGAGCTCGGCCAGGGGCACGGCGAACCCGCCGGTGCCGCCGCCCGCGTCGACGACGTCGAGTGCGGTCCGTCCCGACGCGGCGGCGCTCCGGTCCAGGGCTGCGCGCAGAACGTCCCATACGACGGCGGTTCGTACCGCGCTGGATCTACGGGTTCCGGGCTTCCCTCCAGGGCGGTCGCCCACGGTTGCCCCCTTCATGTCCGTCATCTTGGCCACATTAGCCGTGCGCGCCCCCGCGGCCGACCCGCACGTGATCATGCGACCGTTCATCGAACGATCACATGATCACGAAGGTCAGAGGAAGAGGGAGGGCTTGAGCTGCTGCAGGCGGGAGAGCAGCCCGTTGACGAATCTCGGTGACTCGTCGGTGGAGAACTCGGTGGCGAGCGCGACCGCCTCGCTGATCGCCACTCCGTCGGGCACGTCGTCGACCCAGAGCAGCTCGTGGGCACCGAGCCGCAGGATCGTCCGGTCCACTGCCGGCATCCGATCCAGGGTCCAGCCGACCGCGTAGGTGGCGATCAACTCGTCGATGCGCTCCCGGTGCTCCCAGGCGCCCTCCACCAGCCGTACGGCATGGTCGTACTCCGCGAGCTCCTCGCCCTTGGGCTGGCCTCGCCGGGCCAGCACATCGACGGCGGAGTCCTCACGCAGCTCCGCCTCGAACAGGACCTCGAATGCGTGTTTACGCGCCTTGCTCCGTGCGGGCATCGTCAGCCGCGGCCGAGGTAATCGCCGGACCGGGTGTCGACCTTGACCTTCTCGCCGGTGGTGATGAACAGCGGCACCTTGATCTCGGCGCCGGTCTCCAGCGTGGCCGGCTTGGTGCCGCCGGTGGAGCGGTCGCCCTGCAGGCCCGGTTCGGTGTGGGTGACCTCGAGGACCACCGCGGCGGGCAGCTCGACGTAGAGCGGGGCGCCCTCGTGGATGGCCACCGTGGCGAGGGTGTTCTCGAGCAGGTAGTTGGCCACGTCCCCGAGGGTCGTCCGCGTCACGTTCAGCATGTCGTAGGTCTCGGTGTCCATGAAGACGAACTCGTCGCCGTCAGGGTAGGAGTACTGCATCTCCCGCTTGTCGACGTTGGCCACCTCGACCTTGACGCCGGCGTTGAAGGTTTTGTCCACCACCTTGCCGGAGAGGATGTTCTTCAGCTTGGTGCGGACGAACGCGCCGCCCTTGCCTGGCTTGACGTGCTGAAATTCCACGACGGTCCACAGGTCACCGCCATCGAGCTTCAGTACGAGTCCGTTCTTCAGATCGTTCGTCGTCGCCACGTGCTCTCTCCAACCCGCTGACGGGGGGACCCCGCCGGCGTCGTCTTTCCAGTCAGCGGGCCACCGGTCACAGGACCAGCAGCTCCTTCGTCGTCTTGGTGAGGAGTTCCGGCCCGCCCGCCCGGACCACCAGCGTGTCCTCGATGCGGACCCCACCCTGGCCGGCGATGTACACGCCGGGCTCGGCGGTGATGGGAACCCGATCCATCAGCTTACCGGTCTTGTCGTATCCCAGGAGCGGAGCCTCGTGGATCTCCAGTCCCACACCGTGACCGAGCCCGTGCGGAAAATGATCCGCGTGCCCCGCGGCGGCGATGAGATCACGTGCGGCGGCGTCCACGCCCTTGGTGTCGGCACCGACCACGGCGGCCTCATAACCGGCCCGCTGGGCCGCCGCCACCAGGTCGTACATCTCCCGCTGCCAGTCCGCGACCCGGCCGACGGCCACGGTACGGGTCATATCGGCGTGGTACCCGCCGTAGAGCGCGCCGAAGTCCATCGTGACGAGATCACCGGCCTCGACGGCACGGTCCCCCGGGTCGTGATGCGGCACGGCACCGTTGGGACCGCTCGCCACGATCGAGTCGAAGGCGGGCTTCTCCGCGCCCAGATCCACCATGCGCCGTTCCAGCGCCACAGCGATCTCCCGCTCGGTGACCCCGGGCCGGACGGACGGCAGCACCTCACGGAAGGCCTGGTCGGTGATCGCGCACGCCCGGGCGAGGAGCGCGAGCTCCTCCTCGTCCTTGACCTCCCGCAGCTCCTCTACCGCACGCCGGAGCGGGATCAGCCCGGGGGCTCCCGAGGTCCCGGCCAGGTCGGCGTGCTGCTCGACGGTGACCTCGTGCTCCTCGAAGGCGAGCCGGTCCGTGACGGCGGCGGCACGGGCCGTCAGCACCGCCGCGACCTGCCGTTCGACGAGGAGTTCGAGGTCGGGGCAGACCCGGGCGGCGGTGCCCGCGTAGCGTGCGTCGGTGGCCAGGACCGCGCTGCCGTCCGTGTGGACCAGCAGTGCGGCGTTGGAGCTGGCCAGCCCGGTCAGGTAGCGTACGTTGACGAGCCTGGTGACGAGCGCGGCGTCGGCGCCGCGGTCGCTGATGAGTGCGGCGAGCCTGCCTCGGCGCGCCTGATGGATCTCCAGCATCCCCTGACCCTACGCATCAACCTGTCATGTCATGCCAAAGAAGCCGGCTGCCGGCAGACGTCACTCAGGTAACAAACGTGAGGAGTCCTCAGGTTAGCTATTGATCGCCATCATGATCACCCTTTACCGTGGCCCCCGCCCCCGCGTGGAAGGACCACCTTAAAGTGACCTCTGTTTCCCGCCGCCGTCTGCTCGGCACCGGCGCCCTCACTGCCGCCGGTGCGGCCCTCATGACCGTTTCCACGGCGTCGAACGCCGCCGCCGAGACCACCGCCGAAGCCGACGTCGTGATCGTCGGTGGCGGGCTGGCCGGCCTGTCCGCCGCCCGTGACCTGGTGTCCGCGGGCAAGTCCGTGATCGTGCTGGAGTCCCGGGATCGGGTCGGTGGCCGGGTCTACGGCATGCCGCTGGGCGACGGCACGACGAGCGAGGGCGGGGCGGAGTTCATCGGCCCGACCCAGGACCGCATCGCCGCCCTCGCCCAGGCCATGGGCGTCGCCACGTTCCCGACGTACAACACCGGTCAGAACGTCTACTACCGGAGCGGCAAACGATCGCTGTACGCGACCGACGGGGTGCTCGGCGCGGTGCCGCCGGACTGGGGGGTCGTCGACCTCGAGGTGGCCCTGCTCTCGATCGGCAACATGGCCAAGACCGTGCCCGTGGGCGAGCCCTGGAAGGCCGCCAAGGCCGAGGAGTGGGACAGCCAGACCGTCTACACCTGGTCGCGCGCCAACACGGTCAGCAGCGGCGCACGCTTCCTGCTGGACGCGTTCATCAGCGCCACCCTGTCGGTGCGCTCCCGGGACGTGTCCCTGCTCTACGTCCTCAACTACATCGCCTCCGCGGGCAACGAGACCAACCCCGGCACCGTCGACCGCCTGATCAACACCAAGGGCGGGGGGCAGGAGAGCCGCTTCGTCGGCGGTTCCCAGGAGGTCCCCACCAAGCTGGCCGTCTCGCTCGGCGACCGGGTGAAGCTGAACGCCCCGGTGCGGCGCGTCGTGACCGAGAACGGCAAGGTGCGGGTGGAGGCCGACGGCATCACGGTCACCGCCAAACGCGCCGTCATCGCCATGTCCCCGGCGATCGCCGGGAAAATCGACTTCACCCCGACGCTGCCCGCCGCCCGGATACAGCTCATGCAGCGCTATCCGATGGGTTCGGTGGCCAAGTTCGTCGCGGTCTACGACACGCCCTTCTGGCGGGCCGACGGGCTCACCGGCCAGGCGGTCAGCGATCAGGGGGCGATCGACAGCACCTTCGACAACAGCCCGCCGGACGGCTCGCGGGGGATCCTGATGGGCTTCATGAACCAGACCAACATCCGCGCACTGGACGGCGCCTCCGCGGACGACGTCACAGCGGCCGGCCTGGCCTCTTTCGCGCTGCTGTTCGGAGACAAGGCCAAGACCCCGCAGCGGACCACGTTCCAGCGCTGGGACAACGAGACCTGGAGCGGCGGCGGCCCGGTCGGCATCGCCCCGCCCGGCACGCTCAGCGACTTCGGCCCGGCGCTGCGCCAGCCCTGTGGCCTGATCCACTGGGCGGGCACCGAGACGGCTTCGTACTGGACCGGCTACATGGACGGCGCGGTCCGATCCGGGGAGCGCGTCGCCAAAGAGGTCGCCGCCGTCCTCTGACAGCCCGGCCTCCACTCCGTGATCATGCAATCCTTCGTCGGACGATTGCATGATCACGGAGTGTGGTGATCATGCGCGGGGTGGCCGTCATACCTCTGCGGCGAGTTCCTTGACCCTCTCGATGAGCTTGAGCCGGGCGGCGTGGTCGCCCGCGATCGGGGTGACGTTGAGCGTGGTCACGCCGGACGCCTTCATCGCGGCCAGCCGCTCCCTGACATGCCCCTCGGTGCCGATGAGCGACATCTTCTGCAGCAGTTCGTAGGGCACGTGCTTGGCGGCCTCGTCCTTCTTGCCGTCCAGGTAGAGGTCCTGGATGAGCTCGGCCTCCTTCTCCCAGCCGTACCGGCGGCAGAGGTCGTTGTAGAAGTTCTTGCCCTTGGCGCCCATTCCACCGATGTAGAGCGCCGCCATCGGGCGGCCGAACTCCAGGAAGCCCTCGACGTCGTCGCCGAAGGCCAGGGCGGCCTGGCCGACGATGTCGAGTTCACCCAGCGACGGGTCGCGCCTGGCCCCGCCCGCGGCCAGGGACGCGCCCCAGACGTCGGCGGCCTTCTCCGGAAGGTAGAAGATCGGCTGCCAGCCGTCGGCGATCTCGGCGGTCAGCTCCACGTTCTTGGGGCCGATCGCGGCGATGAGGACCGGGATGTCGTTCCGCACCGGGTGGTTGATGATCTTGAGTGGCCTGCCCAGCCCGGTGCCCTTCTCGGCGGGCAACGGCAGCGTGTAGTACTTGCCGTCGTAGCTCAGCCGCTCCTCACGCTTCCACACCTTGCGGCAGATCTCGATGACCTCGCGGGTGCGGCCCAGCGGCGCGTGGTAGGGAATACCGTGGAAGCCCTCGATCACCTGCGGACCCGACGCGCCCAGCCCGAGCGTGAAGCGCCCGTCCGATACGTAGTCCAGGCCCGCCGCCGTCATGGCCAGCAGGCTGGGCGTACGCGAATAGATGTTCAAGATGCCCGACGCGATCTCCAACCGCTCCGTCTTGGCCGCGATGTAACCGAGTTGGCTCACCGCGTCGAAGCTGTAGGCCTCGGCGACGTAGACGATGTCGAGCCCGGCCTGCTCGTAGTCGGCCAGTTCGGCGACCGACTCCTTGAAACCGCCCGAGTAGTTCAGAGCCATACCGATGCGCATGCGGCACCTTTCCATCCTCCGGCCTGCATAGGGCCGAAACTCAACACATAAACCGAACGTGATTCAGTTCTCACGACGAAGGCTAGCGACTGGGCCCGGCGGAGCCCAGCCCGGTCAGAACGCGGGGCGGCCGAGGGCGGCGATCACCGGGGCGTACATGTCCGTACGGATCTTCCCCACCGCGACCCCGTTCTTCGGGGCAAGCGCGGCGGCGATCCTGATCGCGGTGGGCAGCACTTCCGTCTCGGCGGCGATGTGCTGGACGATCCCGGCGTTCAACGCCTCCTCGGCGGTGTACCGGCGCCCCGTGATCATCGCCTCGTGGGCGGTGGCCTTGGGGAGCCTGGACTGGATGAGGGCGTTCATGCCGGGCGTGAAGGTCATCCCGAGGTCGACCTCGGGAAGACAGAAGTAGCCACGGCCGGTCCTCATGACCGCGAAGTCGTGCGAGAGGGCGAGCATGCCGCCACCGGCGAAGGCATGCCCGTTGAGAGCGGCCACGGTGGGCGGCGGCAGCGACAGCAGCCGGGCGAACACACCGTGGATTCGGCCGAGATAGGCCTCTGCCTGGTCGCCATTGGCGCTGAGCCAGCCCAGATCGAGTCCGTTGGAGTAGAACTTGCCGGTCCCCACCGTCACCAGAGCGCGGGAGCCCTCGGTCTTCTCCACGCTGTCGAGGGCCTCGTGGATCCCGTCCAGGAAGGCCGGGCTGAAGCGATTCTCGTTGTCGTCGAACCGGAGAACGAACACGTCACCGTCGCGCTGGAGGTCGAACACGGGTGGCTCCTTCTCATGTGGACCGTACTGGTAGGTGACAGACCCTACTGAGCGGGCTGGAACACCATGCAGGTACTGGTCCCGTGGGCGACCAGCCGGCCCGCCTCGTCGGTGATCCGGCCCTCTGTGGTGGCCACCCGGCGCCCGGAGTGCACCGTGGACCCCACACAGGTCAGCCTGCCACCATCGGTCGGCACCGCCCGCACGAAGTTCACCTTGAGCTCGAGCGTGGTGTAGGAGGCGCCCTCCGGCAACGAGGTGTGCACCGCGCAGGCCATCGCGGAGTCGAGCAGCGTCGACAGGATTCCACCGTGCACGGTCCCGAGGGGGTTGCCGAACGCGGGCTTGGTGGTCAGCGAGAACACCACCCGGCCCGGCTCGAGGCTCTCCGCGGTCATGCCCAGCAGATGCCCGATCCCGGTACCGCTCTCCGCACCCGCGTTCATCAGCGCCTTGAGCTGTACCAGGCCGGCCGTCGTCTCGACGCTCATGGGACCCCTCCCCTATCACCGTCTATGACGAGTGTCATAGAAACCGTGCCCTATGATGACCGTCATAGTCAATCGCACGACCCTATGGTGAATGTCATAGAGCCGTCGGCCCTTGTGCCACGGGGGGTGAGGAGTCGACATGGCGCGGGACAGTAGAGAGCGCATGGTGCGCAGCGCCGCGTACCTGTTCCGCGAGCACGGCTACACCGGCACCGCGTTCCGGGACGTCATCGCGCACAGTGGTGCGCCGCGCGGCTCGATCTACCATCACTTCCCCGGCGGCAAGGTGCAGCTCGCGGAGGAGGCCATGCGCTACGCCGGAGAGTTCGTCGCGATGGGCACGGAGTCGGCCACCCGGGACGGTGATCCGATCGCCGCGGTGTACGCCTTCCTGGGGTGGTGGCGGCGGGTGCTGGAGAAGAGCGACTTTCAGGCCGGCTGCCCGATCGCCGCCGTCACCGTGGAGTCGCATGAGGAGTCCCCGCAGCTCGCCGCCGCCGCGGCGGCCGCCTTCCAGCGCTGGCAGGACGCGCTCACCACGGGCCTGCGCGACGGCGGGGTCGCGGACGAGCGGGCGGCCCGGCTGGCCACGCTCATCGTCGCCGCCGTGGAGGGCGCCACCATCCTCTGCCGGGCCAGGCGCGACACCCGGGCCCTCGACGACGTGGCCGCCGAGCTGGAGTCGCTGCTGGACACCGCACTCACCACCTGAGCCGCCCTCGTGCCGCCAGTGGCGGCGCCAAGGGCACGATCATGGGGAGGAGCGGGAGCCGGTGTGGGCGAGCCTGAGCTGGCGGGCCAGCAGGAACAGCGGGAAGGCCACGCTGAGGGCGACCAGGAACGACAGCACCATGTACACCCACACGTACCGGATGCCGAGCCGCCGGGCCTCCACGACCATGAACACGAACGCGGCCAGCAGCAGGAAGAGGATGTCGTTGGTGATCGAGGCCGCCGCCGGGTTGGCGTAGGTGGCCCGGACGAAACCCCAGACGCCGCCGTTGTCCTCCTGGGCGAAGAACCTGAGGTTCTGCGACCAGGTCGCGACCAGCGCGCCGAACGCGATCACCCCGTACGTCCAGCACAGAACCTTGTCGTGCGTCCGCATCGTGACGCCTCCCACGGGCAAGTGATCGCTGCCGTCCAGCGGAAGAGTACAACCCGGGAGTTCCAGAGATCATCCCAACGCGGTCATCCCAACGCGGAGGCCCGGAAGGTCAGCCGGGCTGCTTGTCCGCGAGGATCACGGCGAGAGCCTGCAGGGCGAGGACGTAGGACCTGAGCCCGAAGCCCGCGATGGTCCCCGTCGCGACCCCCGCCACCACCGAGGTGTGCCGGAACTCCTCCCGGGCGGCCGGATTGGAGATGTGCACCTCGATCAGCGGGGCGGTGCGCTGGGCGAGCGCGTCCCGCAGTGCATAGGAGTAGTGCGTGAAGGCCGCGGGGTTGATGACGATCGGCGTCCTCGCGTCGGCCGCCTCGTGCACCCAGCCGATCATCTCGGCCTCGTCGTCGGTCTGACGGACCTCGACGTGCAGGTCGAGCAGCCGCCCGGTCTCCCGGCAGAGTTCGACCAGATCCTCGTAGGTGTCGGCGCCGTAGACGTCGGGCTCGCGGCTGCCGAGCCGCCGCAGGTTGGGCCCGCTCAGCACGAAAACGGTGTTCATCGGGCGATCTCCCGGTAGGCGTCGGCGAGCAGACTCTCATCCGGGCCTTCGAGACGGCCGGGTTCGGCCAGTCCGTCCAGCACGACGAACCGCAGCATCGCGCCGCGCGACTTCTTGTCGATCGTCATCGTGGCGCGCAGTTCCGGCCAGGCGTCCGCGCCGTACGACGTCGGCAGGCCGACCGACGAGAGCACGCTGCGGTGCCGGGCCACCGTCTCGGTGTCCAGCCGTCCCGCCAGCCGGGCCAGTTCCGCCGCGTAGACGCAGCCGATGGCCACGGCATGACCATGCCGGAACCGATAGTCCTCGGCTTTCTCGATGGCGTGTGCGAGGGTGTGCCCGTAGTTCAGGATCTCCCGTAGCCCGCTCTCCTTGAGGTCGGCGGAGACCACGTCGGCCTTGACCTTGATGGCCCGCTCGACCAGCTCACGGGTGTGCGGGCCGTCCGGGCGTGCGGCCCCCTCCGGGTCGTCCTCGACCAGATCGAGGATCACCGGGTCGGCGATGAACCCGGCCTTGATCACCTCGGCCAGCCCGCTGATGTAGTCGTCATGCGGCATCGTTATCAGCGTCGCGAGATCACAGAGCACCCCGGCCGGCGGGTGGAAGGCGCCGACGAGATTCTTGCCCTCGGGAAGGTCGATGCCGGTCTTGCCGCCCACCGCGGCGTCGACCATGGCGAGCAGCGTGGTCGGCACCTGAACGACCCGGACACCGCGCAACCACGAGGCGGCCGCGAACCCGGCCAGGTCCGTGGTGGCTCCCCCGCCGACCCCGACGACCGAGTCCGAGCGGGTCATCCCGAGCTCGGCGAAGCGCGACCAGAGCCCGGCGAGAACTCCGACCTCCTTGGCCGCCTCCCCCTGCGGGACCGCCAGCGCGTGCACCGTGTGCCCCGCCTGTTCCAGCGCCCAGCAGACCGGCCGGGCGATCTCCGGCAGGCTCTCGTCGTGGACGACCGCCACCGAACGGTCTCGCTCGCCCACCAGACCCGGCAGTTCGCCCAGCACCCCGGTCCCGACGATCACGTCGTACGGGCTGTCGCCGTCGACGTGAATCCGGGTCGCGCTCACGGGAACTCCTTGACGATCTCTTCGACGATGTCGGCGGGATCCCGGCCGTCGGTGACGGCGGTGATCGTCGCCAGGCCCTCGTAGATCGGGCGGCGCTCTTCCATGAGCTTGCGCAACTGACTGCGCGGATTGAGCACGAGCAGCGGGCGTGCCGCCCCGAGCCCGATCCGCTTCATCGCGTCGGAGAGCCCCACCTCGAGGTAGACCACCGTGTGGCCGGCCAGAAGCTCCCGGGTCTCCAGCGCGAGGATGGCTCCGCCGCCCAGGGCGAGGACCCCGTCGTGCTCTGTCAGGGCCTTCGCCACGGCCGCGCGCTCGAGCGCGCGGAAGTGCGACTCGCCGTCGTCGATGAAGATCTCGCCGATCGGCTTGCCGGCGACCGTCTCGACGTCGGTGTCGGTGTCCCGGAAGCCCACCGCCAGCCGGTCCGCCAGGGCCTTCCCGACCGTCGTCTTACCCGAGCCGGGAGGCCCGATGATCACTACCTTCGGTTGCGTCATCAGCTTCTTCTACTTGCTACTTGATGGTGAGAGAGGAGAGGTAACCCTGCACGTTGCGGGCGGTCTCCTCGACCGAGTCACCGCCGAACTTCGTCAGCGCGGCATCGGCCAGGACCAGGGCCACCATCGCCTCGGCGACGACCCCGGCGGCTGGCACCGCGGTGACGTCACTGCGCTGGTTGATGGCCTTGGCCGCCTCACCGGTCGCCACGTCGATGGTGTCGAGCGCCTTGGGCACGGTGGAGATCGGCTTCATCGCGGCCCGGACCCGCAGGGTGTCGCCGGTCGTCATGCCACCCTCGACCCCGCCCGCCCGGTTGGTCCGCCGCCGGATGCCGTCAGGCGTGTTGTCGATCTCGTCGTGGGCCCTGGACCCTGGCCGGCGGGCCGTGGTGAACCCGTCACCGAGCTCGACGCCCTTGATCGCCTGGATGCCCATGAGGATGCCCGCGAGCCTGGAGTCCAGCCGCCGGTCCCAGTGCACATAACTGCCCAGCCCGGGCGGCAGCCCATAGGCGAGGACCTCCACGATCCCGCCGATGGTGTCGCCGGCCTTCTTGCGATCATCGACATGGGCGACCATCCGCGCGCCGGTCTCCGCGTCGAAGCAGCGGACCGGCGACTCGTCGATCGCGGCGAGATCGCCGGGCTCGGGCAGGTCGGTGCCCTCGGGCACCTCGACCTCGCCCAAGGCGATCACGTGACTGAACACCTCGACGCCGAGCGCCTGGTGCAGGAACGCCTTGGCGACCGCACCGAGCGCCACCCGCGCCGCGGTCTCCCGTGCGCTGGCCCGCTCCAGAACCGGCCGGGCGTCGTTGAAGCCGTACTTCTGCATGCCGACCAGGTCAGCGTGGCCGGGCCGGGGCCGTGACAGCGGGGCGTTGCGGGCTTGTGCGGCCAGCACCTCGGGGTCGACCGGGTCGGCCGACATCACCGTCTCCCACTTGGGCCACTCGGAGTTACCGATCTCGATCGCGACCGGACCGCCCTGGGTCCGGCCGTGCCGGACCCCGCCGACGAGCGTGACCTTGTCCTGCTCGAACTTCATCCGGGCGCCCCGCCCATGGCCGAGACGGCGGCGGCGTAGAGCCTCGGCGATGTCCTCCGAGGTCACACGCACACCGGCCGGCAGCCCTTCCACGATCGCGACGAGGGCCGGGCCATGAGACTCCCCCGCGGTCAACCAGCGCAACATGGAGCCAATCCTTCCATCCCCGGGGCAGGTTACGCTCATCCGTCCGCAGCCTGAGACGTTCCACGCCTCGACCGGCTCGGTCAGAACGCGACCCCGCAGCGCAGGATCACATTGGCGTACGGTCTCGCCTCGCCGGTGCGGACGACGAGTCTGGCCGTCCGGGACAGCCGCTTCAGCTCCTCGTGCGGAACGTACTCCAAGCCGGGCAGCCGGTCCGCGAGCAGCGCGGCACAGTCCGGGTTGGCCGCCCGCACCTCCGAGGCCGCGACGGCGCCCTCCACGACCAACTCACCGAGGAGCCCGTCGAGCACGTCGGCGAAGCCCGGGATGCCGGGCAGGAAGGCGAGGTCCACGACCTCGAGGCCGGCTGGGATCGGCATGCCGCTGTCGCACACGAGCACCCTGTCGGTGTGGCCCAGCCGGGCCAGTCCGCCGCAAAGCGCGGCGTTGAGGATCCCCATTCGTTTCACAGTTTCATCATCTCCTCGAGGGTCGGGTAGGAGCTCTGTGCGCCCGTCCGCCGGACGGCCGCCGCACCTACCTGGGCCGCGAAACGGGCCGCGGTCGCCAGGTCGTCGCCCACGGCGAGCCGCCAGGACAGCGCCCCGGTGAACGCGTCCCCGGCTCCGGTGGTGTCCACCGCCTCGACACGGGGACTCTCCACCACGGCGACGGAAGCGCCCTCGGCGACGACCGCGCCTTCAGCGCCCAGCGTGACCACCACCGACCGGGGACCGAGTCGCAGCAGCGCACTGGCCAGGTCCGCCGGCGCGAGCCCGGTGCCGTCCGGCGCGCCGAGCAGAAAGGCCGCCTCGTGCTCGTTGACCACCAGCGGGTCGCACAGGGCGAGCAGACCGGGCGGGACCTCCGCGACCGGTGAGAGGTTGAGCACCACGCGCGCTCCGGCGTCAGAGGCGAGGCCTGCGGCGGCGACCACGGCGGAGATCGGGATCTCGAGCTGGAGCGAGACGACGGCCGCCGCCGCGAGCAGCGGACGCGCCGCCGAGACGTCCGCCTCCGACATCCGGCCGTTGGCCCCCGGCGAGACGATGATGCTGTTGTCCCCGTCGGGGTCGATGGTGATCAGCGCGACCCCGCTGGGGCCGGGGATGGTGATCAAGCCGGTGAGGTCCACCCCCTCGCCATCGAGCCCGTCGCGCAGGAACTCCCCATGCCCGTCCGCACCGACCCGCCCCACCAGGGCCGTCCGGGCGCCGAGCCGCGCGGCGGCCACCGCCTGGTTGGCGCCCTTGCCGCCCGGGAGGGTCGCCAGATCCGAGCCGAGCACGGTCTCGCCCGCCGCGGGGCGCCGGTCGACCCGGACCACCAGGTCCGCGTTGACCGACCCCACTACGACAACGTCGTATGCAGAAGACATGACCGCCTCAGGAAGTGGTGAACTGACCGACTCGCCGGGGAGACTCTCGCGCAGGCCGCGCACCCGCAGGATCTCGTGCGACTCGGTCACGTCAGGCACCTTCCGTCGATTCCGGTTCGCCGCAGGAGCGGCGGACCACGAGCCGTGCCGGCAGGGCGGCCGACTCGACCGGACCCTGTCCGATGCGGCCCAGGAGCGCCCGCACGGCCCGCCGCCCGAGCTCCTGCGCGGGCTGGCTGATGGCGGTGATCGGCGGATCCAGATGCACGAACCAGGGCACGTCGTCGAAGGAGGCGAGCGCCACGTCCCCCGGGACGCGCAGGCCACGCGCCCTGATCTCGTCCAGCGCGCCGAGCGCCATCAGGTTGTCCCCCGCGAAGATCACTTCCGGTGGCTCGGGAAGGTCGAGGAAACGGGCCGTGATCGTCCGGCCGCTCGCCGCCTGGAAGTCGCCCGCCTCGAGGTATCCGGCGGGGACGGACAGCCCGTGTTCGGCCATCGCCGCCACGAAGGCGCCTTTCCGTTCCCTGCCGGTGGACAGCTGCTCGGGGCCGGAGATGAAAGCGATCCGCCGGTGCCCGAGGCCGACGAGGTGCGCGACCAGGTCCCTGATCGCCTCTGTTCCGTCCACACGGACGGCGGGCACCTCCAGCCCGGGCAGCGTCCGGTCCAGGAAGACCAGTGGTCCCCCCGCCCCCGCAAGATCGCGTACGAGCGGTGTGACCTCCGCCGTGGGGCAGATCAGCAGCCCGTCCACCCGCTGCTCGAGGAGGGTGCGGACGTAGTGGTCCTGCCGGGGTTGCCGTTGAGAACCCGGGAGACCGTGGCGACGGACACGCCCGCACGTGCGGCGACGTCCTTGATGTCGGCCATCCGGCCTCCGTGTAAACGATTACATCCAGCGAGTTCGAACAAGGTACATCACTCTTCCGATACCGCAAAGTGACGAGGGACGCGTGCGGCCGGTTAGCGTCAGAGGGCATCGTTCCGACCAGAAGATCGGAACGCCGGCACGAAGGAGTGTTGATGCTGCCCTGGTCCACCGAGCTCGCAGGACGCCTCGACGAGCACGTGATCACCAGCGAACTACTACGCGACAACCCGCTGAAGGACCCGTTCGAACGGCCGCTCTGGGTGTACGTGCCGCCTGGGTACGACGACGACCCTGAGCGCCGGTACCCCAGCGTCTACGTCATCCTGGGATACACCGGCCATATCGCGATGTGGCGCAACCGGATGCCGTACCGGCAGCCGTTCCCGGAGACCGCAGACGCCCTGTTCGCCGGCGGTGAGGTGCCGCCGGCCATCGTCGTGTTCGTGGACGCCTGGACCTCGTACGGGGGCAGCCAGTACGTCGACTCCCCCGGCACCGGGCGCTACCACTCGTACCTCTGCGACGAGATCGTCCCGTGGGTCGATGAGCACTACCGGACGCTGGCCCACCGCGACCACCGGGCCATCACCGGTAAGTCCAGCGGTGGATTCGGCGCCATGATCACCCCGATGCTCCGGCCCGACCTGTTCGGGGCGCTGGCCACGCACGCCGGAGACGCCCTGTACGAGTACGGTTACATCCCCGAGTTCGGCAACGCCGTCCGTCAGCTGCGGAGCTATGACGGGGACATCTTCCGCTGGTGGGACGACTTCCGCGGACGCACCTCCTTCACCAAGGAGGAGGACCAGAACCTGCTCATCACGCTGGGCGTCGCGGCGTGCTTCTCGGCCCGGGAGGACGGCACGCCGGAGCTGCCCTTCGACCCGCACACCGGGGTGCTGCGGCCGGAGATCTGGCAGCGCTGGCTGGACTGGGACCCGGTACGGATGGTCCCCCGGTACGCCGAGGCGCTCCGCTCGCTGAAGGCCGTGTGGATCGACGGAGGCACCCGGGACGAGTGGTTCCTCGATCTGGGCGCGCAGGCCTTCCGCCAGGCGCTCGGCGAGGTGGGCGTACCCGACGATGTGATCCACTTCGAGCTGTTCGAGGCCGGGCACATGGGAATCGACTACCGCTACCCGCTCTCGCTCGCCTGGCTCTGCGAACGCATCGCCCTGCTGTAGACCCGCAGTCGAGTCCGCGGGCCGCGCTCCCGGGGGGGCGTGGCCCGCGCGGATCTCCGGCGAGGTGATGGTCGCCTTGCGTCACGGCGGATCACTAGGCCGGCGGGCGGAAGCCGAGGGTCTCGTACAGCCGCCGTGCCCGCGTGTTGTGCTCGGTGACGGCCAGGGACAGACGTTCGTACCCCTGCCCGGCGAGGGCGTGCATGGTCGCCTGGATGAGCCGTCGCCCGAGCCCCTTGCCGGTGGACGCCGGCGCGGTGAAGACGAAGGCGAGCAGTGGCATCTCCTTCCACAAGGTCACCAGCGCCGCACCCACCGGGCGGCCCTCATCGTCCGCGACGAAGCTCGCGTCGAGGAGCGGGGGACCATAGGTCCCGTCGAACACACGGCGGATCTCCGCCGTGGCCTCGTCGGGCGTTCCACCGGCGTCCTCCTCGTCCGGCGTTCCTCGATAGGCGTCGAGCATCAGCGCTCCGAGGGCCACGACCTCGTGCGAACCGGGATGACGGAAGGCGGGATCCCGCGCAGGCTCCATCCCGGCCAGCGAGATCTCGAGGCGGAGGCGTTTCGGCTCGGTGGAAAGGTCACCCATAACGGCTCATCTCGGTAACGTGGGCCGGACAGATCTTCCCCGGAGTCGGAGGCTTGTCATGGCGGACGTCGCCTGGAACCCGGTAGGCCTCGACGTTACTACTCCCAACGTCGCGCGCATGTACGACTATTTTCTCGGCGGCAAGGACAATTTCGCGGCGGACCGCGAGGCCGCGGAGAAGATCCTGGAGCTGGCTCCCGAGGTGCCTTTCGTGGTCCGGGAGAACCGTGCGTTCCTGGCCCGCGCGGTCCGGTTCCTGGCCGAGGCCGGGATCCGTCAGTTCATCGACATCGGCACCGGCCTGCCCACCCAGAGCAGCGTGCACGAGGTGGCCCGCCAGGTCGCCCCGGACGCCCGGGTGGTCTATGTGGACAACGACCCGGTCGTGCTGGCACACGGCCAGGCGCTGCTGACGGGCGTCGGCAACGCCCTCGTCGTCCGCGGCGACCTACGTGACCCCGGGGCGATCCTGAACGCCCCCGGGATCCGGGACTTCATCGACTTCGACCAGCCGGTGGCCGTGCTGTTGCTCGCCATCCTGCACTTCATCCCCGACGCCGACGACCCTGCCGGGGTCATCGGCCGGCTGCGCGAGTCGATGGCACCGGGCAGCTATCTCGCGATGACCCACGTGGCGCGGCCAGACGACGAGAGCGAGGACGTGCCAAAGGTCATGGCCGTGTACAACGCCTCCACGGCACCGGTGGCGATGCGCGAGCACGGCGAGATCCTTCCGTTCTTCGCCGGGTTCGAGCTGGTCGATCCGGGCCTGGTCCATGCCTCCGCCTGGCGTCCCGACTCCGGATCGCCCGTACAGGATCCGGGCCTCTCGCGGGCCTTCGCCGGAGTGGCCCGCCGTACGTGAATGCCCGGGGGCCTGGCCGTGACCGGCGCTCGCCAAGGGGCACTGGCGGCCACTGACCGCGTCAGGTGATCTCGCGCCAGTCCACGATGCCGGGGATGAGGTCACGGAGTGCCGCGAGCAGGCCGAGACGGTTGGCGCGGATGGCCGGATCCTCTGCCATGACGAGGACCTCGTCGAAATAGGCGTCAATGGGCTCGGCCAGTGGCAGCGCGGTCTCGGTGAACGCCGGCAGGGTCGCCGCCGCCAGCCCCAGTGCCGCCTTGGTCTGCGCGTACGCCCGATGCAGCGCGAATTCCGCGTCCTCTTCGAACAGCTCCGCCTTGTAGACGGGCGGCGTTCCCGAGGGAACGATGCGCAGCACCCGCTGGAGCGCCGTGGTGAGCCGCTGGAAGTTCTCGTCGCCGAGAAGCACCTCCAGGTCCCTGACCGCCCGCTCCGCGTACACGGGCCGATCGGCGGACGGCAGGGCGGCCCGTACGACGTGAACGGGATGACCATCGTCCAGCAGGGCCTGTTCGAACCGGCGCAGGACGAACTGGGCGGCCTCCTCCAGTGACTCACCGATCGCGGCCACCGGCTGGTGCCGGGCGGCGACGGTGAGCCCGCCTCGCACGGTGATGCCGGAGAGCCGGGGGTGGGCACGCAGGATCGCGATGAAGCCGAGGGCGGCGCGGCGCAACCCGTACGGGTCGGAACTTCCGGTGGGGGCGGCGCCGATACCGAAGAGCCCGGCCAGCAGATCCAGCCGGTCGGCCAGAGCGAGCAGCGCCCCGGCGTGGGTGGCGGGCACCGCATCGCCGGTCGACCGGGGAAGCTCCATCTCGTAGAGCGCCTCGGCGACGCCCGCGGGCTCCCCGGCCCGCAGGGCGTACTCCCGGGCCATGGTGCCGGCCAGGCTGGACAGCTCGATCACCATGCTGGAGGCCAGATCGAACTTGGCCAGTTCCCCGGCGCGGGCCAGCACCGGCCGCTCCTCCTCGGGCAGCCCGATGTGGTCGGCGAGTTCCATGGCGATCGCCCGGATCCGGGCGGATCGGTCCGCCATGGAGCCGAGCCGCTCCTCGAAAGTGAGTTTCCCGAGGCCCCGCATGAATTCGTCGGGGGTCGTGCGGAGGTCCTGGACGAAGAAGAACGACGCGTCCTCGTAGCGGGCGCGCAGCACCGCCTCGTTGCCGGCCCGTACGGCGTCGTGATCGCATTCGCCGTTCGCCACGGCCACGAAGGACGGCAGCAGCTCCCCTCCCTGGGGAGACGCCTCCGCAGGGGAGGCGGGCATGCGCACGGGCAGATAGCGCTGGTGCTTCTTCATCACCGTGGTGAGGATCTCAGCCGGCAGTTCGAGGTACTTCGGGTCGAAGGAGCCGAGGATCGCGACCGGCTCCTCGACCAGGTTCGTGACCTCGTCGATGACCCCGCGTTCCCCCTCTGGGTCGATCACTCCGCCCGCATCCGCCGCCAGACCCACGGCGGCGGCCAGGATCCGCTCCCGGCGCAGCGCACCGTCCGGTTCGATGCCCTTCGCCCGGAGCGTCGCCAGGAACTCATCCGCTGAGGCGACAGGGAACACCGGTCCGGGGCTCGTCCGGTGCGCACAGGTCAGGCGTCCACTGACCAACCCGGAGACCTCGAATGGGACCACTTCGGCACCGAGGAGGGCGGTGATCCAGCGGATGGGCCTGGCGTAGGAGAGTCCGGGCGCGTTCCAGCGCATGTTCTTCTCGGCGCGCAGCCCGGTGACGATCCCGGGCAGCACACCCGCGAGCACCTCGGCGGCCGGCCGCCCGGGCACCTGCCTGACATGCCCGACATGTTCCACACCGTTGAAGGTGATCGTCCGAAGGTCGTCGACGGAGACCCCCTGACCCCGGGCGAAGCCCTCCGCAGCCTTCGTCGGCCTTCCGGAGGCGTCGTACGCCGCTGTCAGCCGGGGGCCCCTGACGGTCTCCTCGGCGTCGTCCTCCCGGGGCTCTATCGCGTCGATCTGGGCGACGACGCGCCGTGGTGAGGACAGCACCCGGATCTCACCGTGGCGCAGCCGGGTCTCCCCCAGTTTCTCCGCCAGCGCATCCCGGACGGCCTCGGCGGCGCGGGTCACCTCACTCGGCGGCAGCTCCTCGACGCCGATCTCGAAAACCAGCGGCGAGGGCCTGTCGATCCGCGGATAGGCGTCAGGCCGTACGACGGCGGGTGCGAGCCGTGCCGCGGCATCGCCGAGAGGGTGGCCGAGCTCTTCCCTGCGGGCCGCCCACAGCTCCGCCACGTCGTGGGCAAGGGTGCGCATCCGGGCGAAGGCGCGGGCCCGTTCGGTGGTGCCGACGGCGCCCCGGGCGTCCAGCACGTTGAAGGCGTGCGAGCACTTCAGGACGTACGAGTGCGCGGGCACCGGCAGCCGGGCCTCGATCATGCGCCGCGCCTCGGATTCGTACGCCTCGAACAGTGCGCGGTTGGTCTCGATGGAGGCGTCGTCGAGGTAGTAGCGGCTCATCTCGTACTCGGCCTGGCCGAACGCCTCGCCATAGGACAGGCCGGGGGCGTAGACGATGTCCTTGAAGTGCGTGACGCCCTGGAGCGCCATGATGATGCGCTCCATCCCGTAGGTGATCTCGACCGAGACCGGGTCGAGGGCCAGCCCGCCGGACTGCTGGAAGTACGTGAACTGGGTGATCTCCAGCCCGTCCAGCCACACCTCCCAGCCGAGCCCCCACGCGCCCAGCGCCGGTGAGGCCCAGTTGTCCTCGACGAAACGCACATCGTGCGCGGCCAGGTCGATGCCGAGTGCGGCGAGGCTGCCGAGGTAGCGGTCCTGGGCGTCGCCGGGCTCGGGCTTGAGGATCACCTGGAACTGGGTGTGGGTCTGCAGCCGGTTGGGGTTGTCGCCGTAGCGGGAGTCGTCGGGGCGGACGCTGGGCTCGGCGTAGGCCACCCGCCAGGGTTCGGGGCCGAGCACCCGCAGCGCCGTCGCCGGATTCAGCGTGCCGGCACCGACCTCGGTGTTCATGGGCGAGGTGATGGCGCAGCCCTGCCCTGCCCAGTAGCCCGTCAGCCTGATCAGGGCGTCCTGCATGGTCAACATTGTTCTCCCTCTCGCGTAAGGCACAGGTTTCCGTGCGGGAGCGCCGCGGTCCAGCTCATTTCGCAGATCAGACCGGCTGGGCGAAGAGGAACACGGCGATGAGGGTGCCGACCAGCATGAACGGCCCGAACGGGATACTGCTCTTGCGCGTGGCCCTTCCGCTGACGAGCAGGACCACCGAGTAGAAACCGCCGAGCAGGAACATGCCGAAGACCCCGACGACCCAGGCGGGGAGCCCCAGCCAGCCGAGATAGAGACCGAGCACCCCGGACAGCTTGACGTCGCCCAGGCCGATCTGGTTCGGCACGATGACCCACTGCAGGGCGTAGAGGAACCACAGCGCGGCCATGCCGATGAGTGCGTGGACGTAGCGTGTCCCACCCTGATCCGTGAAGGGCGCGGCCAGCCCGAGCAGCGCCGCCCCGATCGCGTACGAGGGGAGTGTGAGCGGGTCGGGCAGCCGCTTCAGCGCCACATCGATGAAGGCCAGCAGCACGCCGACCACCCCGAGATAGACGAAAGCCGCCAGGTCGGGCCGGAGGCCGATCCGCCAGCCCAGCAGGGCGAGCACGGCGACGGTCACCAGGGCGATCGGCACAGGTCGCCCGGTGACCGGCTCGGTCCAGTCGAACCGCGGCCGTGCCGGGAGTTCGTCCTGCATGATTGGCTCGCTCACGGAGCGAACATTACCGGCGGATCACCCCGAGCTCGATGCCTCCCACGGTACGGCCACGCAGCATCCCGGCGAGGCGGTCGGCCACCCGCTGGACGGTCGCCCGCTCGTCGAGATCACCGGTGATGGCGAACCGCACGGACAGCTCCGCGCCGGTGCCCTTGCTCACGTGAACACCGGTCACGCCATGCTCGGAGGCGAACGCCGCCTCGATCGCGGCCAGCACCTCGGGGTCCTCGTGCGGCGGCGGGATCGGCTTGCCCTCCGCGAGCAGGTGCAGCCGGAAGCCGTCGACGGCGAACGGCACCGGCCCTGCGACATCGACCACGAGTGCGTGCGCCTGCTCGTCGAGCGCCGCCTGGCAGGCCTGCTGTGTGTGCACGGCGACCGGCCGGGCATCGGGCCGCCAGCGGGCCAGTGAGTCCAGCGAGGTGAAGCCCAGCATCCCGCGCCGGCCGTCGTCGCCGATGAGCGTGGGCAGCGCCATCTCGCTCTCCTTCTCATGGCGCAGCTCACCGGGGCTCACCTCGGCCTCCTCGGTGAGCACCGCCATGATCGGGACGAGCAGTCGGGCGCCATTGAGCTCCTCGATCACGGTGTGCTCACTGACGCGCCCGGCGGCGTACCCGAGAAGGGCATCGCTCAGCCGAGGGTCGGCTGTCCCGTCGTCGTCGGGGAACTGGGGTTGAATCAGGCTCGGTCCGTGCACGGCTGTGAGGGTATAACCATTTGCGAGCACGGAGGGTGCCAGTTCGCATACTCCTTGTAACTCAAGGTCACCCCAGGTCGGCGATGGCCGCCACCGTGCCGCCACCTGAGGGGCCCTGGTGGACCGCCGCGACGGAAACGAACACGGCCGGGTCGCCGGTGACCGAGGCGGTCACGCCACCGACGCAGGCTTTGATCTGCCGGTGCCAGTGCACGTCGGAGTCATCGAGCATGATGTTGCGCCGACCACGCACCGAGCCGCTGGGATCCGCCTCACACTTGAGGAAAACATTGACCAGCCGGCCGTCGAGGTCGCTGAAGTGCGGGCGCTCCGGAAGTTCCAGCCCGGCGCTACGGATGGCCGCCCAGATGCCGTCGGCGTCGAGGGCGTCGCGCATGACGTCGTGGCCCACCCGGTAGCGGCCGCCGATGCCCCGGACGTTGCCCACCACGACGATCTGCGCCCGGTCCAACTCCACCCCCGAGGAGCAGGAGGCGACCCTCGAGTAGAGCGACAGGTCCTTATGAATCTGCTCGGCCGCGGGCATCTCGATCTCGCCCAGCGCCACGGCGATGCCGAGGGCGGTGGTCGAGTTGGAGATGTCCATGGACTTCAGCGTGTCCTCCGTCACGACACTGTGACCTCGCCGTTTGGCGTCGTTGATCGTGTCCAGGGTGAGCAGCGGGGTCTTGGTCTGCACATAGTGCACATCGGCGGGGTCGTCGATGCCTGCGATCTTCATCGCCTCGCGGACCCCCGCGGCGACCGTCTCCACCATGGCCGGCCGGCCGATGTCCTCGGGCAGGATGATGTCGCTCATCGCCACCCCGACCGACACCCGTGGCTCAGTGGAGGCCGGGGCCTTGGCCGGGTCGATCGTCGCGAAGATGGTCGCATGCGGGCTGAGCACCCCGTCCGTGCCGCCGGACCAGACCAGGGGCACCTGCTTGACCTCGTCGGGAGTGCGGGTCCCCTTGTCGAGCAGCACCTCGCGGAACGCCCGATCGGCCAAAATGCGGGTGTAATCGTTGACCCCGCCGTTGCCCTCGGTCTTGCCGACGACGGCGAGCACCCGGTCGGCGTCGATCACACCGTCGTCGATCAGTCTGGCGAGCCCCGCGGCATCGGTGACGCTCTCGATGGGCACCTTGCGGACTTCGATCGGATCGGGCATGTCCCTAGCCTTCCTCTGCGTTCGTCGCTGTGTTCTGGGCGTTCTGGGCGTTCTGGGCGTTCTGGGCTTCGATGACGGTGCCCGCCCCGCCATGGACCGCGTCGGCGATGTGGGCGAGCGACGTGATCACGGCACGCCGGCCGCCCGCCTCGACGAACCGCACCGCGGCCTCGACCTTGGGTCCCATGCTCCCCCCGGCGAACTGCCCCGCCGCCGCGTGGGCCCGCAGCTCGGATGGGGTCGTACGGCCCACCGGCCGGGCCTGCGGGGAGCCATACCCGATCATCACATGCTCGATGTCGGTGGCGATGACCAGCGCGGTCACACCGATCCGGCGGGCCAGCAGCTGAGCCCCGAGGTCCTTGTCGATGACGGCTTCGACGCCGTGCAGCGCACCGTTCTCGCGGACCACAGGCACTCCCCCGCCGCCGGCCGCCACCACGATGTGGCCCGCGGCCATCAGGGCGTCCACGGCCGGGGCATCCAGGATCTCCAGCGGCTCCGGGGAGGCGACCACCCGCCGCCAGCCCCGCTCGCCGAAGGACGTCCAGTTCTCCCCCAGGTCCATGCACCGCCGGGCCTCGGCCTCGGGGAAATACCGGCCGATCGGCTTGGTCGGCTCCGTGAACCCGCGGTCTGCGGCGTCCACGAGAGTGCGGGTCACGACCGTCGCCACCGGGCGGTCCACCCCACGCCGCGCGAGCTCCCGGCCGAGGGCGTTCATGATGAGCACGCCGATGGTGGCCTGGGTCTGCGCCCCGCACCAGTCCAGCGGCACGGGCGGGACGACATGGGCCGCCAGCTGCTGCTTGATCAGGATGTTGCCGACCTGGGGCCCGTTGCCATGGGTGAGCGCCACCTCGGCCCCCGCGGCGATCAGATCCGCGACGAGTTCCATGGCCCCGCCGATCGCCCGCTCCTGGGCCTCCGGCGTCGCGCTGCCATCCGGCGCCGTCATGGCGTTGCCGCCGAGGGCCACGAGGACCCGCTCACCCGTCAGTTGGCTCACCAGGCGAAACTACCCCCACTACGGCTCGCGCTCATGGGCAGATGTCGCCTATCAATGGCCTGCATCCCTGTGTGATCCAGTGATCCGGGTGCTGCCCCCGAAAGCAGCACCCGGATCACTGGATCATTTCTCTAGGACCCGAGGCGGGCGCCGAGCTTGTTCACCCAACCCGTCGACAGGTACACGATCGACAGCACCGGGGTCCCGGTGGCTCTCTGCTCATACGACTCCTGGGCGAACAGCTGACCGGTGGCCGGGTCGATGATCAGCCGGATGGTAGGACCGCCCTTGCCGCTCGGTAGGTCCACCGCCATTCCGGGCCGGCCTGTCTGGTCGGTGGCCCTGCCGCCCAGCCTGACTCCCGGCTGTTTGGCGAGGACCCTGTACAACGCCGCCCGGGTGCCCGGCTGGATCGGCCCAACCAGCAGGCCCTGTGCGAGACCGAAGACGCTCTGCGTGAAGCCGTCCTGGAGCGGGTACTTCGAGTCGTGGACATCAGCCTTCCACCGCCGCCGCAGTTCGGCCTCCAGAGCGGTCGCGTCGGTCGGCAGCGTCTCCGGTGATGCTTCGACCCGGTTGTGCGCGTAGGCGGCCTTGATCTCGGCCGTGGTGAGACCGGGATAGTTGTTGACATGGTGGCTGTTGGTGCCGAAGACCTCGGTGAGCAGGTCGGGCGAGCCCATCTTCTGCCATTTGGCCTTGTCCCCCGGAGCCGAGAAGGTGACCTTGCCGTCGATGATCATTTCCGTACGGCTCGGGTCATGCCGGTCATGCGGGTACCAGCTGTCCTCCGTCCCCGCGACGGTGGCCGTGAACGGCAGCTTCACCGACTTTCGAACCCGCTTCTGACCCTTCACCATCGCCCCCGACTTGTCGAGCACCTCACCGACCGGCCGCGTGGTCCGCTCCCGGGTGTACCAGTAACGGCCTGCCTTGGCCGGGGCCTTCTGCGCCGACTCGGCGGCTGCCAGCAGGAAGGTCCGCGCGTCGAGGACCTGCGCCCCGGCGGTGGGCGGCCGCCCACCGGAGTGACCTTCCTGGCCACCCGTGGTGGTGACCACCACACCCGCCGCGGCCACGGAGGCCGCGGCCACCCCCGCGACGACCAGCAGGGGACGGCGCCTGCTGCGCAGCGGCACGACCTTCCCCTGCCGGGTCGCGGTCATACGGGCCAGATCGGCCTCACGACGGCGGTCGTAGCCGTCCTGCGCCAGGCCGTCGAGCGCGGCCGGCTTGAGCGCCCCGAAGGTGGATTCCGGGTCGGTGGTGCGCGTCATGTCTGCTCCAGAGGTCATCGGGTCGCCTCCTTGGCGACGTCGGGAAAGTGGCGATGTGCGGCCGGGCGCGCGGGCACCGCGGGGGCGGAGTCGAAGGCCTTGGCCAGCCGTTTGCGGGCGCGGTGCAGACGGACGAAGAACGCCGTCGCCGAGCAGCCGACGACCTTCGCCGCCGCACGCGGGTCCAGTCCGTGCCAGTTGACCAGCGTCAGGGTCTCCAGCTCACGCTCGGTGAGCGTGGCGATGGCTGCCAGCGCGGACTCCCGCTCGACGACGTGCTCGGCCACGTCCCAGGTCGCGAGGTCCTGAGGGGTGGTCAGCGCGGCGACCCGGGTGGCCAGCGCGCGGCGACGGTGGCCTTTGTCGCGTTGCTTGTAGAGCAGGTTGCGGGCGACGCCGAGCAGCCAGGGCAGCGCCGGGTCGGGCACGTCGCCGAGCCGCTGCCAGGCGACCAGGAAGGTCTCGCTGGCGATGTCCTCGGCGGCTCCCGATTCGGCGTGCGTCAGCGCATAGGCCAGCACCCGCCGATAGTGCGTGTCGTACAGGTGCGTGAACCGCGTTTCGGGATCATCCACGAAGTCGCCCTCCGGGTGGGGGTTGCTGTCGCCAGTAATCCCGCCGGGCGGTCCTCATTTACATCGTGTTCCGGGAAATCACGTCATCCCGTTCTGGGAAATCAGGCCAAGCCGCGGAGACGCTCGACCGCGGCGTCGATCACCTCGTCGCGTTTGCAGAAGGCGAACCGGACGAAGTGGCGTCCCGCCTCGGTGCGGTCGTAGAAGACCTGACTCGGAACGGCGACGACCCCCGCCTTCTCCGGCAGCGCCCGGGCCAGCTCGGCCCCGTCAGTGAACCCGAGCGGCCGGATGTCGGCCTGCACGAAGTAGGTCCCCTGCGGACGGTAGGTGGTGAAGCCGGCCGCGTCCAGCCCGCTGATCAGCCGGTCCCGCTTGGTCTCCAGGGACTTGCGCAGCCCCTCGACCCACGGCAGCTCGTTCTGGAGCGCGTACGCGACCGCCCGCTGGTAGGGGGCGCTGGCGGTGTAGGTGAGGAACTGCTTCACGGTCTGCACTGCCCGGACGTACGGGGCCGGAGCGGTGACCCAGCCGATCTTCCAGCCGGTGGCCGAGAAGCTCTTGCCCGACGACGAGAGCGCGACCGTACGTTCCCGCATCCCGGGCAGCGTGGCCAGCGGGATGTGCTGCGCGTCGTCGAAGGTCAGGTATTCGTACACCTCGTCGGTGATCGCGATGAGGTCGTGTTCCACACAGAGCCCGGCGATGGTCTCCAGCTCGGTTCTGGTGAAGACCGTGCCCGTGGGGTTGTGCGGGGAGTTGACGAGGATCAGCCGGGTGCGCGGTCCGACGGCGGCCCGCAACTCGTCCGGGTCGAAGGTGAAGCGGCCCTCGACGGGCCGCAGCGTCACCGGCTTCCGCACGGCTCCGGCCAGCGCGATCATGGCGGCGTACGAGTCGTAGTAGGGCTCGAAGACGACGACCTCGTCGCCGGGCTCCGCCAGCGCGAGAAGCGAGGCGGCGATGCCCTCGGTGGCGCCCACCGTCACCAGGACCTCAGCGGCGGGCTCGTAGGACAGCCCGTAGCGCTCCAGCCGCTGCGCCGCGATCGCCTCGCGCAGCTCCGGCACGCCCGGCCCCGGCGGATACTGGTTGGCGCCCGCCCGGATGGCCTCGATGGCCGCTTCCAGCATCGCCGGCGGCCCGTCCGTGTCGGGAAATCCCTGGCCGAGATTGATCGCCCCGGTCCGCACGGCCAGCGCGGTCATCTCCGCGAAGATGGTGGTGCCGAAGCCCTGCATACGTTCGACCAACGGTTCGCTCACGAAGCAAGGGTACGAGAGTCAGCGGCGACAGCCGGGGTCGGGAGCGGCCACGGCGAGCGGCTGTCCGACCGGGTTGAGGTAGGTCGCGTAGAGCACCACCGGGACCACACCGAGGTTGCGGCCCAGATGGACCTGGCCGGCGCCACTCGGCTCGACCAGAGCCTGACCCGCGCGGTACGTGCGTGCACATGTACCGGCACAAGCGGTGACCTATGGTCACAGATGGGCATGGGTCGCCCAGCATGCCGTCACGGCGGGAGACTAT
This sequence comes from Actinomycetes bacterium, assembly GCA_025964575.1. Taxonomy (GTDB): domain Bacteria; phylum Actinomycetota; class Actinomycetes; order Streptosporangiales; family Streptosporangiaceae; genus Actinomadura_E. The sequence goes on along the minus strand of JAOPYO010000021.1, from coordinate 63,744 downwards.
GAACGGAAGACCTATGACGAAGGAGTGCCGACGATGCGCGTGGCGTTGTGTCAGATCCCGGTCGGCGACGACCCCAAGGAGAATCTGCAGCGGATCCGCGACGCGCTGGCCACGGTCGGTGACGCCGATCTCGCGGTGTTCCCCGAGGCCGCGCAGGTACGGTTCGGTAACGACCTTCGCGCGATCGCCGAGCCCTTGGACGGTCCGTTCGTCGTGGCCCTGCGCGAGGCGGCCCGCGAGCACGGCACCGCGCTGATCGCCGGGGTCTTCGAGCCCGCCGACGCAGGCCGGGTCTACAACACCTCGGTGGCCATCGACGCCTCCGGAGAGCTGATCGGCTCCTACCGGAAGATCCATCTCTTCGACGCCTACGCCTTCCGGGAGTCGGAGGTGGTGGCACCCGGCGGAGATCCCGTGGTCGTCGAGCTCGCGGGCACCAGGATCGGCCTGGTCACCTGCTATGACGTGCGGTTCCCCGAGCTGTTCCGGGCCCTCGTCGACCAGGGCGCCGAGGTCATCGTGATCATCGCAGCCTGGGCTCAGGGCGTCTTCAAGGAGGAGCACTGGACCACGCTGGTCCGGGCTCGCGCCATCGAGAACACGACCTGGACGGTGGCGGTGGACAAGGCTCCGGACACCTCGAGCCCGCCTTCAGGAGGGCGGACCGGTGTCGGGCGCAGCCTGCTCGTCGACCCCATGGGCGTGGTGCACGCCGACCTCGGCCCGTTCCCGGCCGTACGGGTCGCCGCGATCGACCAGGACGTCACCGCGCGGGTGCGCGAGATCCTGCCCAGCCTGTCGCACCGCCGACTCGGCTGACCACTCCTTCAGGGGGTAAGCATGGGGCATGAGCGAGATTCCTGAGGATCCCTTTCATCGCCGGCTGCACCACATCGCCCCCGCGGACCTGGACCCCGAGACCGCGCAGACGTCCGGGATGATCCGCAAGGCGGCGATCAGCGGCGCCACGGTCGGTTCCCAGAAGCTGTGGATGGGTCAGACGCACGTGGCGCCGGGGGCCATTTCCACCGACCACCATCACGGCGCCTCCGAGACCGCGATCTATGTGGTCAGCGGCACCCCATCGTTCGTGTTCCTCGATATGGACGGGGACGAGCCGCGGGAGACCCGCATCGACACCCGGCCCGGGGACTACGTCTTCGTGCCGCCCTTCGTCCCGCACCGCGAGGAGAATCCCGATCCGGAGACCGAGGCGATCGTGGTGGTCGCCCGAAGCACGCAGGAGGCCATCGTGATCAACCTCCCTGATCTCCGTTGGGAACGCTGACCGGGGCCGTCTCGCCGAGGGCGGGGGCACCCAGGGTGGCGGCGAGCAGCATCAGGACCCGATCGAAACTGCGGGCGAGCCACCTCCTTCCGCCGGCTGCCAGCAGCAGCCGGTCCAGCGCCCCGACGCGCAGCACCGTCGCCGTCAGCGCCACCCGCGACCGCTCCCCCACGGCATCGATGGTCCAGTGCACGTGAGCGACGGTCCGGCGGCCGATCATGGCGGTGCCGCCCACGCCACGTGACGGATGCAAGCAGGTGATCGTCGTTTCGACGGTCCGGCGGATTCCCAGCGGCCCGCAGACCAGGATTTTCGCGCCGAGGCGGTCAACGGCGAAGCCCTTCAGCCGGAATCGCCTGCCGCCCATTCTCTGATGGTTGGGCAACTGCGAGAGAAAACCGTACACAGTCTCCGCGGGAACCTCCAAGAGCAGCCCTGAGGTCACGGGCGCCACCGCCCTCACCCGTGATCCTGCCCGTGGCGTGGCCCGCGGGCCCGGTCGGCGTGTTCGGCGCACATGCTTCCCAACGTAGAGGGCACGCTTTCGGTTCACCGGCAGCGATCGCCATGACACGCGTCACGCAACGGGCCAGGACCCGCGGGCATCAGGGCGTACCATCCGTACAGGATTTGAACGAGCGCTTGGCCAGGAGGCCGTGATGGCGTACCGCGTCGGGCAATGGGCGACGGGCAATGTCGGAAAACAGGCGTTGCGCGCGATCATCGAGCATCCCGATCTGGAGCTCGCCGGGGTCGTGGTCAGCGACCCCGCCAAGGTGGGCAGGGACGCCGGCGAGCTGTGCGGCCTCGGCGCGCGAACCGGGGTGCTGGCCACGACCGACTCTGACGCGCTGATCGCCGCCCGGCCCGACGTGATCTGTTACACGGCGGTCGGGACCGCGGGCCGGCAGGAGGTGGCCACCGGGCGGCGGCCCACGGACGCCGTCGACGATCTGTGCCGCATCCTCGAGGCGGGCATCGATGTCGTCTCGACCGCCCTGATCCCCCTGGTGCATCCTCCCTCCGCCGATCCCGAGACCGTACGGAGGCTGGAGTCCTCCTGCGCCCAGGGCGGTTCCTCGTGCCTGACCACCGGTCTCGACCCGGGGCTCATGAACGACGTGCTCCCGCTCATCCTGAGCGGCATCTGCCTGCGCATCGACGCCGTGAAGGTCAGCGAGGTCATGTGCTACGGCAAGTGGGACAAGCCCGAGGCCATCGTCGGGAAGTTCGGCTTCGGCAAACCGCTGGACCACCGGCCGCCGATCCTGCAACCGGGTGTCCTGACGCTCATGTGGGGATCGATCGTCCATCTCATCGCCGAGCAGCTCGACGTCGCCCTGGACGAGGTCGAGGAGTCCTATGAGCTGTGCCCCGCTCCGGAGACCTTCGAGATCGCCGCAGGGACGATCGCCAAGGGCACGTCGGCCGCGATGCGCTTCCGCGTCGCCGGCATCGTGCGGGGAGCGCCCGTCATCACGGTCGAGCACGTCACCCGGCTACGGGACGATCTCGCCCCGGACTGGCCTGCCCCGCCGTTCGGCGGAAGCGGCGGATACCGCGTCGAGATCGAGGGTGAACCGTCCTGGCGGCTCGACATCGCCAACCCCGATGCCGACGACCCCACCGTTCCGGGCACCCTCGCCACCGCTCTGCGGGTCGTCAACGCGATCCCCGCCGTGGTCCAGGCCCCGCCAGGTCTGCACACCCCGTTCACCCTGCCGATGTTCACCGGGCGTCACCTGCTGCGACGACCCGCCGGCGGTGCCGTGAACGACCAGTGACCACCTCAGGCCAGCCCGGACACCCCCGGACCACAGAGGAGAGTGCTCAACGATGATGCGGCGTTTCGATGATCAGGTCGTTGTCGTGGCCGGTGCGGGCAGCGGCATCGGTGCCGCGACGGCCCGCCGGTTGGCCGCAGAGGGCGCTCGGGTCATCGTCGGTGACATCGACATCGGCAATGCCGACCGGGTCGCGACCGAGATCGGTGCGGCGGGTGGGCAGGCTACCTCGGTGCACTACGACCAGAGCGACGAGACCTCTGTGGCCACGCTCATCGCCACCGCGGTGAAGGTCTATGGCCGGATCGACGGGCTGCACGCCAACGCCGCCGACCTGAGCGTCATCGGCGCCGACACCGACGCGGTGGAGGTGTCGCTGGAGGTCTTCCAGCGCACCATCGACGTCGATCTACGCGGCTATCTGCTCCTGACCAGGTATGTGGTCCCGGTGATGCTCGAGCGGGGCAAGGGCGCGATCGTGTACACCTCCTCCGGTGCGGCCTTCGTCGGTGAACGCGAGCGGGTGAGCTATGCGATGGCCAAGGCCGGGGTGAACGCACTGATGCGGCATACCGCTTCCAAATGGGGCAAGAAAGGCATTCGCGCCAACGCCATCGCACCCGGTCTGGTCCTCACCGCCAACATACGGGAGAACCTCCCGGAGGACTTCCGCGCGTCCGTGCTCAAGGCGCAACGCAGCCCCCGCCTGGGGGACCCGGATGACATCGCCGCGGCCGTCGCCTATCTGCTCTCCGCCGACGCGGAATGGGTCGTCGGTCAGGTCCTCAGCGTCGACGGCGGAGCGACCATGCGCTGACCGGAGCAGGGGCGGGAGCATGGATCGGGAGCCGAGGGGCGGGCACCGCCGGGCGAGAACGTGCGAGGCTGTAGGCAGAGCAGACCGAGCAGGAGGTCCAGATGGCTGAAGCAACACCAGAACCTGAGGGTTCCGAGGACGAGGTGAAGCGCAAGTTCCGCGAGGCACTGGAACGCAAACGTGGTCCGCAGACCGACAAGAACTCCGCGGGCGCGGGCAAGGACTCCTCCAAGGTCCGCGGCGTCCACGGCCCGGCTGGAGGCCAGCGCTCGTTCCGCCGTAAGAGCGGCGGCGGGGGCTGAGCCCACCGAGTGCCCGGCCGGGTTCACGGCCGGAGCGAGGTCGCACGGCCGGGGCTGATGGGCGCGGTCATCACCGCGATGACGCCCACTCCCCGGCCACTCGATGCGGATTGGAGCATGCGTGCGGGAACGGATTTCCTTGGTCAAAGTGAGAGAATGGGCGGATGACCGGCGTCTGCTTCCACTCTCCCCGTGGGGACGCTGAGCCACGGAAGCAGAACAGCCGGGAGTGGAGCCAGGAGTGACACCCGAGGAGTCCCGCATCCTCGCCGTCCTTGGCTGGGAACTGTTCATGGCGAGTTCGGGGACACCACTCGCGGAACGGATGCGCAAGCCTCAGCCCGGCGATGTCGTCATGGAGATCTCCAGCTTCGGCCGTGGATGGGACCCCAACCGCATCGGCCGGCTGGTGCGCATCGAGGGCAGATCGCCCGACGAGCACTACATCGTCGCGCCGCTCCACGATCCTGGGCAGCAGTGGGGATGGCGGCACTCGGAGTTCATCGCGCTGCCGACGGAGCAGGCGCAGAAGTGGCTGGCGGGCGACAACGCACCGGTGCGGTCGCGCTTCCAGCCACTCGCCGACTATCTCAAGCAGGACGGCCGCGAACGTATCGAGATGTCCTTCACCGACATCGAGTCCGCGATGGGCGGTGCTCATCTGCCGCCCTCCGCCCGGAACCCACGTCTGGCCCATTGGTGGGAGAACGACTCCGGGAACGCGCAGGCGAAAGCGTGGATGGCCGCGGGCTATCAGATCGAGGCGGTGGACATACCGGGTGAGCGGGTACGGTTTCGTACCCACAACCGCAACGAACAGTGAGCGGCTCACAGCGAACGGTAGCGGTCCTGCCGGGTCGTCGAGCGGGCCGGGTCGTCGAGGTCCAGCAGACCGATCAGTTCGTGCTCCAGGGTGGCGGCGACGCGGACGCAGAAGTCGGCCGGCTCATCGGCGGCGTCGGGGAGCTCCAGGATGATCCGGTCGACGATCTTGTCGCGCAGCAGGTCCGCTGAGCGCACACCCTGGGCCTCGGCCATCTCGGCGGCGTGGTCGACGGTCCGGTGCACGATCGCAGAGGCGCCCTCGGGCGGCAGCGGGGAGAGCCAGGCGTGCTGGGCGCAGAGCACCCGGTCGGCGGGCAGCAGCGCCAGCGCCGCCCCTCCGGTCCCCTCGCCGAGCAGCACGCACACGGTCGGCGCGGACAGCGTGATGAGCTCGGCCAGGCAACGGGCGATCTCCCCGGCCAGGCCGCGCTCCTCTGCCTCTGCCGACAGCACCGCGCCGGGGGTGTCCACGACGGTCACCAGTGGCAGTCCCAGCCCGGCGGCCAGGCGCATGCCGCGCCGGGCGACGCGTAGTCCGGCGGGGCCGAGTGGATGCCCGGTGCGCTGACTGCGGCGGTCCTGACCGACGACCACGCAAGGCGCGGAGCCGAACTTCACGAGTGCCAGGAGCAGACCCGGGTCGGCCTCGCCTTCGCCGGTGCCGGACAGCGGCGTCACGTCCCGCGCGCCGTGCCGCAGCAGCTCCCGGACACCGGGTCGGTCGTCCCGCCGGGAACGCTCGATCGACTCCCAGGCGGGGGCCTCGGAAACGTCGCAGAGGTCCGGACCCACGGGGGCAGGCGCCGCCGTGAGCCCGGTACGGGGTGCGCACAGCACACCGAGGGCGCGGGCCACGAGCTCACCGATCTCGTCGGCGTCCACCACGGCGTCGATCAGCCCGTGCGCGTAGAGGTTCTCGGCGGTCTGCACATCCGGGGGGAACGGTTCACCGTGCAGGGCCTCATAGACCCGGGGGCCGAGGAAACCGATCAGCGCCCGCGGCTCCGCGACGGTGAAGTGACCCAGCGAGCCCCAGGACGCCAGCACCCCGCCGGTCGTCGGATGCCGCAGATAGACCAGGTACGGCAGTCCCGCCGCCTTGTGCCGCATGACGGCGGCGGCGATACGCGCCATCTGCACGAACGCGACGGTGCCCTCCTGCATTCGGGTGCCGCCGGACGAGGGCGCGGCCAGCAGCGGAAGTCCCTCCGCGGTGGCACGTTCCACGGCGGCGATGATGCGGGCCGCGGTGGCGAGCCCGATCGATCCGGCCAGGAACCCGAACTCCGAGACCACCAGCGCGACCCTGCGGCCCTGGATGGTCCCCGAGCCGGTGATGACCGCCTCGTCATAGCCGGTGCGGGCCCGTGCAACGGCCAGCTCTCGCGCATAGGCGGATCCTGGCGGGGCAGGGTCATCCGGCGGAACGTCCCAGGAGGTCCAGCTTTCCTCGTCCAGCACCCGCGCGACGAGCGTACGCGCGTCCGCCCGTTCCCGCCCCACGGTCCCCTCCCCCTGATTCTCGGCTGCATGATCACGGAAGTGGTGCTTCAGGCCTCGAGGCCGTCCAGCCAGGCGAGAACGGCGTCGGTGTGCTGGCCGAGGGTGGGCGGGGCGGTGTGCTCGCGGGGCGCCGCGCCGTCGAACCGCAACGCCGGGCCGGGGAGTTCGATCGGGCCCAGTTGCGGGTGGTCGACCTCGATGACCAGGCCCTGGGAGCGGGTCTGGTCCCACTCGTACACCTCGTCGATGGATCGGATCGAGCCCGCCGGGATGCCCTCGTCGGCGAGCCTGGCCAGCCAGCCCTCCCGGGTGTCTCCCGCCAGGGCCTTCTCGATGTCACCGGTCAGCTCTTCCCTGCGGGCGGAGCGGTCCGGGATGGTCGCATAGCGAGGATCGTCCGGGTCGAGCTCCACGATCGGCGCGAACCTGCGCCACAGCCCCTGGTTGGCGACGCCGATCTGGATGACGCCGTCCGCACAGCGGAAGGTGCCGTACGGGGCGATCGAGGGGTGGTCGTTGCCGATCGACACCGGCACGTCGTGGCCCACGGTCCAGCGGGTGCCCTGATAGGAGTGCGCGCCCACGACCGACGCCAGCAGTGAGGTCCGCACGACCGTCCCGCGACCGGTACGAGTGCGCTCGTACAGTGCGGAGACGACTCCGTACGCGCCGTTCATCCCGGCCAGGATGTCGGCGATGGACAGCCCGACCTTCGACGGATGCTCGGGCGGGCCGGTGACGCTCATGATCCCGGCCTCACCCTGCATGATCGCGTCATAGCCGGGCCGGCCTCCCTCGGGCCCGTCATGGCCGAACCCGGTGATCGACAGTATGACCAGACCCGGGTTGAGCTCATGCAGCCGTTCCATGGAGAAGCCGAGGCGATCCAGCACTCCAGTGCGGAAGTTCTCCACCACGACGTCGGCGTGCCGCACCAGCCGGGTGAGCGTGTCGACGCCTGACGAAGACTTGAGATCGAGGGTGATCGACTCCTTGTTCCGGTTGCAGGCCAGGAAGTACGTGCTGACCTGGTCCTCGCCGACGAACGGGGGTCCCCAGTTCCGGGTCTCGTCACCGGTGCCGGGTTGCTCGACCTTGATGACACGGGCGCCGAGGTCGGCGAGCATCATCGTCGCGTGCGGCCCGGCGAGCACCCGGCTCAGATCGACGACGACGACACCTGCGAGCGGTCCGGACAACGGAGGCCTCCTCATGATTTCAGGCAGAGCGTAATCGGGGACAGGAAGGCGTTGCGGGGGCCGGCGCTGAGCGGGCCCGGCTCGGGCGAGCGCACGAGCCGCAGCTCAGTGCCGATGGCCTGGGCCAGCACGGCGACCTCGGCCGCTACCTCGTCCCATCGCAGCGCATCGCTGAAGGGGGCGACGGTCACGGTGCCCTTGTCGGAGTCGAGTTCCCACACCCCGGCCGCGACCCCGTCCTGGGCCACGGCCGAGGTGCCGTTGCCCGCCTTGTCATAGGTCCGCGGATAGTCGGCCTCGGCCACCTGCCTGGCCCGGCCGGTGGGAGAGCTGGCGTACGCCATGAAATACGCATCCCAGACCGGCAGCAGCCGCACACTCCGCGCGGCCCCGGGGTCGATGCCGGTGAGGACCTCGAGCTCCTCGGCGAGCACCCAGGAGTCCGCACCGTCCACCGACACCGGGACGATCTCGTCCCCCGGAGCGGTCAGCGCGGGGACCGTGTCACGCTTGGTCCAGCCGGTCCACCACTTCAGGTCGTCGGTGGTGGCGGGCCCGAAGGCGCGCAGATAGCGCCGGGCCAGCTCGATCCGGGCCTGTGCGGGGTCCATCTGCTCGACCGGCGCTCCGGTCCAGTCGTTCCAGAGGGCGTAGGCGTAGTTGTCGCTGCGCCATCCGCCGCGTACCTCGGAGCGGACGATGCGGCCGAAGCGGCCCAGGAGCGCCACGACGTACTGCAGCGCGTCCTTCTCTTCCAGGGTGCAGGGGCCGATCAGCTCGCGGAGCTCCCGTACGGTCACCGGCGGACGGCCGGCCATCGCCGCCTCGATCCGGTCCGCGAACGCGAGTGCTCCCTCCTCACCGAGCCCGCTCCACTTGCCGATGCGGGTGACCGTCCTGTCCTTCGCCTCCCCCGTGCAGGCGAACAGGACCGGCATCAGATCCAGCGGCTGGATGTAGGCCATTCCGCGCACACAGCGCACCCTGGCGATGCTGCGATCGGCGTAGAGCTCCTGGTCCAGGTCGGCCAGCCGGAATTTCTCCACCCGGGCCACGCCGGACAGATAGCAGGTGGGCGCGGTGCTGTAGATCCCTGCGGTGGCTGCGATCGCGTCCAGCACCGTGGGCAGACGCCGCCCGGCCAGCCCCTGCTTGATGAGTACGTGCGCCGTGGCCTGGGCGGGCAGCACGCGGATGACCTCCGGCAACCTATGACCTCCATGTCATCTCCAGCCGCCCGGCCAGGGGCCGACGCTGTCTCCTGGGAGTATGCCCGTATGTCACCAGAGATCCTTACCGACCCTGCCCTGCGCCGTCTTACCACCCGCCTACCAGCCGAAACTCCTGGAAAGACCACTTCTGGTCATGCCTATGTGGAACAAAATCGATATTGCAGACCGTTGGCGCTTACGTTAATGATCTGTTAACACGGAGCGTCGGCGATGGCCACGCTCCGTCTGTGCGTCCAGGAGGCCGAGCCGTGACCGAGTCCCCAGATAGGGCCATGCCGCATCAGCCGGAGCCCGTGGGGGCAGGAGCCGCGCCTGGGGCGGGAGGCGCACCGGAACTCGCCCCATGGCATCAACAACCCGGCCCACCACCGGTGTGGCCGCCCGGTTCGCAGAGCCATCCGTCCGCCGTTTCCCCACCGGAGCTGTACGGCCCGCCACCCGGCCGGGTCCCCGGTCCGCCTGCCGCGCCGCCATTCAGCCCGCCGGTCGCGCCACCCTCTGGTCCTCCGGCCGCACGGCCATCCGGCCCGCCGACCGGACGGGCTTCGCACCGGCGACGGCGTTCTCCGCTGAAGCGCGTCGTTCTCTGGACCACGGTGGCCGCAGTGCTGGTGGCCCTGCTGGCTGTGGTCCAGATCGTTCGGCCGGTGCCCGATCCGACGTTGAAGCTGGCCGTCGCCACGAGCCAGACCTTCCCCGGCTCCACCCCGCAGCTGCCCTGGCCGAGTACGGGCGAGGCCGCCCTGGACGTCGACGGGCTGGGCACCCTGGGCTCCTCCGGCACCGAGATCCCGACCCCGACCGCCAGCGTCGCCAAGGTCATGACCGCCTATGTCTTCCTCAAGAACCACGCGCTTCCCGAGGGCGACGACGGCCCGACCTTCACCATCTCCGCGGCGGAGGCCGCCCGTCTCCCCGACCTGAAAGCCCGCCAGGAGACCCATGTCGATGTGGTCGCGGGCGAGGAATTCACCGAGCGCAAGGCGCTGGAAGCCCTGATGATCGTCTCCGCGAACAACATCGCCCACGAACTGGCCCGGTGGGACGCCGGGGGCGACGAGGCGTACGTCCAGAAGATGAACACCACGGCCCGTGAGCTCGGCATGACCCACACCACCTACACCGACCCCAGCGGCTTTGACTCGGCCACGGTGAGCACCGCGGCCGACCAGGTCAAGCTGCTCCGCGAGGCGATGCGGATCTCGGCCTTCGCCGAGGTCGTCAACATGCCGTCCTACACGCCACCGCATGGCGGTGCGGTCCGCCCGGCCGGCAACACCCTGCTGGGACACGACAGCGTGATCGGCGGCAAGACCGGCTTCACCGACGCGGCGGGTGGCAACTATGTCTTCGCGGCGAGAAAGAAGGTGGGCTCTGCCAGCGCGCTCATCGTCGGAGCCGTGATGGCGCAGAGCGGCGCCACCACCCCGAAACCCGCCATCGACGCGGCCCGGAAGCTGATCGAGGCCGCCGAGAGCTCGCTCACCAGCATCGTTGTGGCGCGTAAGGGCCAGCGGGTGGCACAGGTGGAGGACGGGCTGGGCGGGCACACCCCGCTGGTCGCCACCCGCTCGATCACCGTGGTCGGCTGGCCCGGCCTCACCGTGCGGCTCTCCGTCGAGGGCGAGCCGCCGCATCGCGCTCCGGCGGGCGAGAAGCTGGGCGCCCTCACCGCCGGTAGCGGACCAGGCCGGGCCCGCACCGACCTGGCGTTGGGCCGGCCCCTCGCCGAACCCGCGCTGCCGGACCGGCTGCTCCGCCTGGGCTGACCGTCAGGAGACCTCCCAGGCGACGGGGACGTCTCCCGAGTCCTCCCGCCGGATCGAGATCCCGTCGGTCGAACCGGGGTTGGGGAAGGTCACGATCGTCTGCCCGCCGGCGGAGTCCACGGTCACCATGGCGAGGTACCAGGAGCCCGCCCCCTGGTGGACGGCGACCCGGAGCTGCGCCGCGGGCAGCCCCTGCAGCCCGTTGTCGGCGATGAACCCGATCGACTTGTACCGGCCCTTCGGCAGGCTGATCGGGGTGATGGTCTGGGGTCCTCCAGCGAGCTGGCCGTAGGGCATGTCGTCCTCCTCCTGAGGCTTCGGTGCGGGGCTGACGCCGACGCGCCACTGCCCGTAGTCGTCCTTCATGGCGCGGTCATAGTCGCAGTCGACCCCGCCGACGTAGTGGTCATTGGAGTACTGCTGCACCTGTGCGCGGGAGTCCCACCTGCCGCCCGACCAGGCGTACGTCTGCCAGCCGAAGGTGATCTTCTTGGCGTCGAACGCCCGATGGATCGGCCCATAGCCGGCGTAGAGCCCGACCCTCCCGCGGCCCAGCACACTGGCCGCACCGTCCAGGTAGGTGTGGATCTCGTTCTGCTGACCGGAGGTGGCGTCGAAGTCCACCGCGAAATAGATCGGCCGATCCGATGGCATCCCGCACGCCTTCGCCTGCTTCGCCGCGTCGGTCGCATCGGCGACACCGGCGGCATGCCCGGCCAGAGCCCGTGACGCGGTCGACTCCCACACCACCACGATCCAGATCCCCGCGTCCGACAGCTGCCGCGCTTCATTGGCGGAAAGGTTCTTGCCGGAGGTGTCGTGGGAGAGATAGCGGGCCGCGAACTTCACACCGGCCTTCTTCATCGCCGGAACGCCCGGGCGCCCCCACGCGTAGTCGATGCCGAACACACTCATGGGCCCGTCCCAACAGATCAGATGGCCTGGAAATTGGGACCCTAGCGGTCTTTTGCCCGGACATGTCAAGACTCGGCAGCGCCCGCCAAAAACGCCCGGCTCTGTCCAGTGTCAGTCGACGTCGGCGTGGCTGCGACCGCCGGAGAGCGTCGGATAGCCGGGGCCGCGGTCGAAGAAGGGTGCGGGGCCGCGCTCCGCTCGCAGCCGGGCCCTCAGCTCGGCCGTGGCCACCTCGTCGACCTGCTCCCCGGTGAGCACGACCCCGTAGTCGTCGCGGGCACCCGCTGGGGACACCTTGCCGTCCCGTACGTCGGCGACCACCCGGCCGGGGTCGCGGCCGAGCGGGTCGCCCCAGCCGCCGCCGCCGGTCGTACGGATCCTGATGACCTCACCGGCCTTGACAGGCTCGGCATCGACCAGGCCCTCCATCTCGCGCCCATCGATGGTCACCTGGAAGGGCCGGCCGGCGGCACCGCCGTTCACTCCCCAGCAGGACAGGATCGAGCGGTCCGCGATCGACATGTAGTGCGCATCGCGGAGCATGCGCAGGTGCTTGTCGTAGCCGAGCCCGCCGCGGAGCTCCCCCGCGCCTCCGGAGTCGGTGGCCAGCCCGAGACGCTCGACGATGAACGGCCAGCGCGCCTCCGCGAACTCGACCGGGATGTTGCGCGAGTCGGGTACGACGTGGATGGTGTCCTCGCCGTCGGCGTAGTAGCGGCCGCCGGAACCGCCGCCGAGCACCTCCCGCATGAGGTAGGGAGCACCGTCCGCACCCTCCCCGTACACCCCCGTGTAGCGGATCGTCTCCTGGTCTGCGGGCATCCGGCCGCCGGTGGCCTTGGCCAGCACGCCGGCCAGCACGCCGAGCAGCCGCAGGATGACGAAGGTCCGGGCGTTGGTGGGGGCCGGGAAGATCGGGGTGAGCAGCGTGCCCTTCTCCGGGAAGACCATCTCGATGAGCGGCACCACGCCCTCGTTGACATCGAGCTCGGCCATCCGCTCCGGGGTGTCGGCGAGGTTGCGCAGCACCGGCGCCAGCCACTTCTTCAGGAAGACCCCGTCGGCGTAGTCGCCCGCGTGGTTGATCGGCCCTTTCGCCTGCGGTGAGGTCCCGGTGAAGTCGATGATGATCTTCTCGGGGGTCTTGGTGAGCGTGATGCGCTGGGCATGCAGCCGGGGCGGATCGACCCCATCGTGCTCGGCGTAGTCCTCCCAGGTGAAGGTCCCGTCCGGGATCTTGGCCAGGACCTCCCGCCGGAAGGTCTCCGTGGTCTTGTCGATGATGGCGTCGAAGCATCCCTCGACGGTCTCCCTGCCGTACCGGTCGAACAGCTCACCGAGCCGGCGCGCCCCCATCAGGCAGGCCGAGCACTCGGCGTCCAGGTCGCCCGCGAGCGAGTCGGGCATCCGCGAGTTACGCGTCATGATCCTGATGGCCGCCTCGTTGGGGACGCCCTGATCCCAGAGCCGGATCGGCGGGACCATGAGGCCTTCCTCGAAGACACTGCGGGCGTGCGAGGGCATCGAACCCGGGACGGACCCGCCGATGTCGTCGTGGTGCCCGAAGGCCTGCACGAACGCGACGACGGCCCCTTCATGGAAGACGGGGACGGTGACGCACAGGTCCGGCAGATGTCCGATGCCCCCCTCGGACAGATAGACGTCGTTGTGAAAGAAGACGTCGCCGGGCCGCATGGTGTCGAGCGGGAAGTCCCGGGCGATCGGCTGGACCAGCGCGGAATACGACCTTCCGGTCAGTTTCCTCAGATGGCGGTCGTGGATCCCGGCCCGGAAGTCGTGCGCGTCCCGGATCATCGGGGAACGGGCCGTGCGGGCGATCGCCGTCTCGACCTCCCGCTCCACCGACGCCAGCGTTCCCTCGACGATCTCCAGCACGATGGGATCGGTGCCCTTCATCGCTGCCCCTCTTCCGCCGTGATCTCGCCATTGGTGCCGGCACTGAAACGGGCCACGATCAAGTTGCCGTAGGCGTCCACGGTGGCGGCGAAGCCAGGGTGCACCGGAAGGGTGGAGCCGAACTCCTCGATGACCGCCGGACCGGCGACCAGGTCGCCGCGCCTGAGCTCCTCGCGTTGGTGGACGGAGCACTCCTGCCAGCCGCTGTCGTCCCAGACCTCGGAAAGCTCGTCCTCGAAGAAGACCCGCCGGAACGCCGGTCTCGTCGATGCGGCACCCACCGGCCACGGCAGCTCCGTGAGCTCGGGGCGCTTGATCGGGCCGATGCCGGAGACCCGCAGGTTGACCCATTCCACCGGATGACGTGGGTCGTCACGGTAGCAGTAGCCGTAGAGCCGCTCGTGCTCGTCCTGGAAACGCCGTACGACCTCGGCGCGGAAGTCCGCGTCGATCGGGCCTTCGGGCGCCGAGACCCGCACCTCGAAGGCTTGACCGTAGTAGCGCAGGTCCGCCGACCGGACGAGACGGTGGACCGTGGCGTCGAAGCCCTCCCTGTCCAGCGCGACGGTCGCCTGGCGCTCCAGGTCCGCCAGCACCCCGGCCACGGCGGCCGGGTCGAGCTCGGTGTCGCGGGCCACATACGTCTGGACGTAGTCGTTCTTCACGTCCACGGTGAGCAGCCCGAACGCGGACAGGTTCCCGGGGTTCTCCGGGACGATCACGGTGGGCAGGCCCAGGATGTCCATCAACCGGCAGACCAGCAACGGGCCGGAACCGCCGAACGCCACCATCGGATAGTCCCGCACGTCCAGGCCCCGTTTGACCGTGATCTGCCGGATGGCGTTGGCCTGGTTCCAGGCGGAGATCTCGAGGATCCCGGTGGCCGCTCGCTCCGGAGTCAGGTCGAGGGTGGCGGCGAGCGCCTCGATGCCCGCCCGGGCCGCCTCGGCGTCCAGTGAGATCTCACCGCCGAGCAGATGGGGTGGAACCCTGCCGAGAAAGACGTGCGCGTCGGTCACCGTGACGTCACCGCCACCCCGTCCATAACAGAGCGGTCCCGGATCGGCTCCGGCACTGCGCGGCCCTACCTTGAGCGTGCCCTCCGGGGAGGTCCACGCGATCGAGCCGCCCCCCGCGCCGACGGTGACGATATCGATCATCGGGATCTTGGAGGGGAACCGGCCGATCGAACCCTCCGTGGTGAGCGTCGGCTCCCCGTCGAGCACCACCGCCACGTCCGTCGAGGTTCCGCCGCCGTCCAGGGTGATGACCGAGTCCCGGCCGGCCGTACGGGCGACCAGGGCGGCCCCGAGCGCCCCCGCTGCGGGTCCGGACAACACCGTGGTGATCGGCTGGTGCACGACCTCCTCGGCCGACAGCACTCCCCCGTTGCTCTTCATCACATAGAACGGCGGCCCCCCGAGGCGCTCGGCGATCCGGGCGATGTAGCGCATCATGGTCGGCTTGACCGCGGCGTCGACGAGGGTGGTGACGGACCGCTCGTACTCCCGGTACTCGCGCAGCACCTCGCAGGACAGCGAGATCACGGCGGCGGGATGCTCCCGGCGCAGCACGTCCCGCATCCGCAGTTCGTGCTCCGGGTTCGCGTAGGAGTGCAGGAAGCAGACTCCGAGGGTGTCGATGCGCTGGTCCCGGAACCAGCGGGCCACGGCGACGGCCCCAGTCTCGTCGAACGGCCTCAGCTCGGCGCCGGTGTGGTCGAGCCGCCCTCCGACCGTGCGCACCCGGTGGACGGGCACGATGCGCGGCGGCTTGACCCAGAAGTAGGAGTTGCCATAGCCGTCGGGAACGCTCTGCCGGGCGATCTCCAGCAGGAACTCGAAGCCTTCCGTGGTGATGAAGCCGAGGTCACCGATGCGGTCCTCGAGGAGCTGGTTGGTCGCCACCGTCGTCCCGTGCGAGACCGCCGTGATGTCCGATCCGGTGGCGCCGAGCAACCCGAGCACCTTGTGCACGCCGGCCATGAACCCCTCGGCGGGGTCCGCCGGGGTGGAGGGCGTCTTGGTGGTGACGACCCGCCCACCGGCCACATCGAGTGCCACCACGTCGGTGAACGTGCCGCCGGTGTCGATGCCGATCCGGATGCCGCCCCTGTTCTGCCGTGCCGGGGATTCCATGACACCTACATTTACCGGCCGGGGGCTCCAACGCGAATCGTCGAGTTCTGCCAACACGACGGCCCGGCGTCGGGCGAGTCAGCTCGTGAGGTTGCCGGCCACCTCGCGGAGGGCCCCCGTCAGGGTCTCCGCCGACTGCGCTCCGGACACCCCCCAGGTGCCCTCGAAGAGGAAGAACGGAACGCCGGTGATACCGAGCTCAAGGGCCCGTTCGAGGTCCTGCTCCAGCTCGGCGAGACCCTCCTCGGAGGAGAGCAGGGACCGTACGGCCTCGGGCGCCAGACCGGCGGAACCTGCCAGCTCGGCGAGGGTCCCGGCATCGCCGAGATCGCGGCCCTCCGCGTGCTGCCCGCGGAACAGCCGCTCGGCCACCGCGTCCTGCAGAGCTGGGCCGCCCTCGCGGCCGGCCAGCCAGATCACCCGATGCGCGTCGCCGGTGTTGACGTGCATGCCGCGCTCCGGCTCATACGGAAGGCCCTCGGCGGCGGCCAGCCCGCGCAGCCGGTCGTAGGCCTCGGCGACACGCTCCGCACCACCGAACTTGACCGCCAGATGGGGGGTGGCCGGGGTCGCGGTCACCGGGGCGTCCGGGTCCAGCCGGAACGGGCGCCAGGTCACCTGGACATCGTCGTCGAAGGTCGCCAGAGCTTGACGGAACCGTGCCTGTCCCAGGTAGCACCACGGGCAGACGACGTCAGCGAAGATCTCTACGTTCACGCTCCTCGGCAACAGGCGGCGGCGCCGCTCCATTCCCACTCCACGGCACCTACTAGGGTGAACGTCGGTCATATCCAAAAACAAACCATCCGGGAGCCTTAGCGATGGCGCTTGAACGGCCCGAGATCGACTTCCCCGAAGGGCAGCCGCCCGCCCACCTCGACGTCACCGACCTCACCGTCGGCGATGGCGCGGAGGCCACCAAGGGGTCCAACGTGTCCGTGCACTACGTCGGCGTCGCCTTCTCCACGGGCGAGGAGTTCGACGCGTCCTGGAACCGGGGCGGCACCTTCGAGTTCCTGCTCGGCGGCGGCCAGGTCATCAAAGGCTGGGACATGGGCGTGCAGGGCATGAAGGTCGGCGGACGGCGCAAGCTCGTGATCCCGCCGCACCTGGGCTACGGCGACCGTGGCGCCGGCGGAGCGATCAAGCCCGGCGAGACACTGATCTTCGTGGTGGACCTGGTAGCGGTCAACTGAGACCCGTGGCCATCGGGCCGACCGCCCGGTGATCCACCCCCTCCGTGATCATGCGATCAATTGATCGCATGATCACGGAGGTTTTCGTTGCGGCCGGACTCGGGGCTATCGGCGCGCCTTCCGGCCCAGCGCGTAGCCGACGGCGACTCCCCCGAGTGCGACGAACCCACCCCAGGCGAACGCCATGGTCATCGCCCGGGCGATCGACTCGGTTCGCCCGGCCTTCGTCGGGGCGGCATAGACCGCCCCCACGCCACCGGACGGGGTGACCAGGTCCGGTGCCGTCTGGGCCACCGGAGCCGGGATCTGTTCCGGCACCGACCGCTCGATCAGCGCGCGCTCGACGGCGGCGAAGAACTCCCCGGCGGTCCGTTTGGCGACGGTGCTCAGCATGCGCTGGCCGACCCCGCCGATCATCCCGCCGACGACGGCGTCGGCGTCGTATTCCACCAGCGTCCTGCTTCCGCCCGCACCCCCGCCGTCACCATCCGACAGGCGCACCAGCACCGTGGCATCGACCGTGCCCGGCGCCCCCTGGCCCTGCGCGCGCAACACGAAGGAGTGCGGCGGATCGGGCTCGGCGAGGGCGACCTGCCCGACGTAGGTGCCCTTGATCGAGGCCACCCCGGCGGTGACCGTCATCTTGTACGTGTCGGCGCCGGTGGCCTCCAGCCGCTGACATCCGGGGATCGTACGCACCAGCACCGCAGGATCCTGCAGGGCCTCCCAGACCAGGCCCAGCGGGGCCGCCACCGTC
Source organism: Actinomycetes bacterium (assembly GCA_025964575.1). Lineage (GTDB taxonomy): Bacteria > Actinomycetota > Actinomycetes > Streptosporangiales > Streptosporangiaceae > Actinomadura_E. Next base: position 46,102 of record JAOPYO010000021.1, on the reverse strand, counting down.
GCACTGCCGTTGACCTTCATAGACCGACCTTAGAGAACGCCTTCGACGGCGCGAACGGCAACATCTGCCGAGCCCCCCGCGATGGGCTGTCGATCGGGCCTCCGGGCCGCCCCGAGTGGCGCCCCACGCCGCCCCAGCGGACGATGTGCGAACCTACGGCGTGTAAGCGACATCTAACGATCAAAAGGGGCGTAACCTCCGCCAGAGCTGGCCGGTGGTGACAAATGCGGAGAGGTGCGACCGATGCGAGGGAAGATCCCACTGGTCTCATGTCTGATCGCCGGGGTGCTCGGCGTCGGCGCCGGCGCCTGGCCGGAGATCAGATCACAGTCCATGAGTGGTTCGGACGGACCCTCGCTGCGCAGCAGGCTCGCCGCCGACGTGGCCGATCAGCAGTGGGAACGCCCCAAGCCCGGCACCTGGACGCTTCCGGTGAAGAGTCCCGACGGACTGCCCACCGTCATCAACCAGATCAAGACCCAGGACAAAGTCGTGTTCCTGACGATCGACGATGGCTGGGAACACGACCCCGGCTTCGTCGACATCGTGCGGCAGCAGAAGGTCCCGATCCTGACCTTCCTGACCAACGACGCGGCCAAGGGCCACTACGAGTACTTCTGGGCGCTCAAGCACGCCGGTTCGCAACTGGAGAACCACACCCTTCACCACCCCAACATGGCGGTCCTGCCGCTGGACCGGCAGAAGAAGGAGATCTGTGAGACCGGCGACATCATCGCCGCCCAGTACGGCCGGCGCCCGCAGATCTTCCGGCCGCCGTTCGGGTCGTTCAACCAGCTCACCCGGCAGGCCGCGGCCGCCTGCGGGATCAAGTCGATCCTGATCTGGTCCGCGGAGTTCTACAACGGCACCAAGTCCCCGCAGGGGGTTCACAACGCGTTCGCGCGCGCGGACGGCGGCACGGGCTTCCGTGCGGGCGACATCATGCTGATGCACTACCGGCCGGGCCTCGCCAAGGATTTCCAGACGGTCCTCGGCTGGGTCCGCCAGCAGGGTTTCCGGCCCGCGGCCATCCAGAACTATCTGCCGGTCTCCCTCGGGGGCAACGCACCCGACCAACAGCCGGCCGGAACGCCGGTGAAGACCGGATGAACAGAGCACATCCCGAACCTGCTCATGGTCACATCACAGTAAAGAGCTTCGTCTATTGGGTCGGATCATGGTCGGAGCCCACCAGGCTGGTGCCTTGATCAATGGGACAAAGGGGATTGTTCATGGCATCCGGTCGAAACCGTACTTCCCGCGCGGCGGCCGCCATCAGCGTGGCGGCATTGACCACCGGAGGGCTGGCCGGCTGCGCGGCACACGTCGCGCGTGGAACATCGGCCGCGGCGCCGGTGACCTCCACGCAGGCGACTCCCGGGCAGGATCCGGTGACCGGGGCGCCCACCCCAACGGCACCGGGTGTCGGCGCGGGACGGTCGGCGTCACCCACTCCCAGCTCACCCACTCCCAGCTCACCCACTTTTAGCTCACCCACTTCCAGCTCGCCCTCTCCGGGCACCGACGGGCCGCCGCGACAGGCGCGCGGTGCACTGCCGCCCGTGATCAGCAAGATCACGACCAAGGACAAGGTCGTCTTCATCACCATCGACGACGGCTGGCAGAAGGACCGCGACTTCGTCCAGCTCATCAAGGACCGTGAGATCCCGATCACCGTGTTCCTGATGAACGACGCCGCGAAGGGTGACTACGGCTACTTCCGGCGGCTTCAGCAGGCCGGGGCTCTGATCGAGGACCATTCGATGACGCACCCGTTGATGACCCGGCTGTCCTACGCGCGGCAGAAGTACCAGATCTGCAAGACCGCCGACATCTACGCCACGCAGTACGGCACGCGCCCCACGCTGTTCCGGGCCCCGTACGGTGCGTCCAACACCACGACCCGCAGCGCCGCCCGGGCCTGCGGCATGAAAGCGATCTTCTTCTGGCGCGAGACCTCCGAGCACGGCAACCTCGCCTACCAGGTGGCCGGCGGTCTGCACTCCGGAGACATCATCCTGGTCCACTTCAAGCCCCACATGGCGAGAGACTTCCGGACGCTGCTCCACCGCATCCAGAAGCAGGGCTACAGGCCTGCCGCGCTCAAGGACTATCTTCCTGCCGGTTACTTCCACCAGGCCGGATGAATCCGGCCCGGCCGGCCTTCCGCTCAGGTCACGGCGACGATAACGAGATCTTCAAACGACCCCAACGGCCGAGTAAAGCGCACTATGGTTCACAGAGCCGGCGGGGTTGAGGTCCCCCGCTCCCCGAGCAACCCCGCCGGCTCTCGAGCCTGGGCAATGCGCAGGTGGAAGAGTTCGTCCGGGGAGATGGGCATCGCTGAGATCCGGAAGCCCTCGGCGTCCTCGATGGCGGCGGCGATGACGGCGGAGACCGGGATGACCCCCGCTTCGCCCGCCCCCTTGATGCCGAGTGGATTCAGCGGCGAGGGCGTCTCCAGATGGTCGGTCTCGATCCGCGGTATCTCGGTGGCGTAGGGCATCAGGAAGTCCATGAACGAGGCGTTGAGCAACTGCCCCGACTCGTCGTAGACCATCCGCTCGTAGAGGGCCCCGGCGACGCCCTGCGCCACTCCCCCGTGGATCTGCCCTTCGACGATCATGGGGTTGATGAGCCGCCCGCAGTCGTGCACGACGGCGTACCGCAGGATCCGCACCTCGGCCGTGTCCTGATCCACCTCGACGATGGCGGCGTGCATGCCGGCGGCGAACGTCGAGCGCACCGGTGAGTAGTAGTCCTTGCCCTCCAGCCCGGGTTCCTCACCGGCCGCTACCGGGGGCTGGTCGGCGGTCCCGCCCATCCGGGAGGCGAACTGGGTGGCTCGCTGCGCCTCCTCGTCGAAGGCGTACCGCAGAGGGTTGGACAGCACCGCGACGGTGCGCAGCGGGATCGCCGCCGATGGGTTCCCGCGTACCTGGACCACTCCGTCGACGATCTCCAGGTCGCGCGGGTCCGCCTCCAGTGCCTCTCCGGCGATGCGCAGCGCCTTGTCCCGCAGCTTGCGTGTGGCGAGCGCGATCGCGTTGCCGCTCATCACCGCCGCCCGGGACGCGAACGTGCCGACCGCGTAGCCGAACCGCCGGGTGTCCCCGGTCGTCACATGGACGTCCTCGATGGGCACGCCCAGCTCGGTGGCGGCGATCTGGGCGAACACGGTCTGGTGGCCCTGCCCCTGCGAGGTGAGACCGGTGGAGACGTGCACCTGCCCGGACGAGTCGACCTCGACATGACCGCCCTCGTACGGGCCCACCCCGGTACCTTCCACATAACAGGCCAGCCCGATGCCGATCCGCCTGCCCTCGGCCGCCGCCGCGGCGCGCACCGCCTCGAAGCCGTCCCAGTCGATGAGCTCCTTGGCCTTGCGCAGCATCTCCGGATAGTCGCCGGAGTCGTAGATGAGCGGCCGCCCGTCCTGGAAGATCAGGCCCTGGTCGAAGGGGAACTCGTCGGGCTGGATGAAGTTGACCGCGCGCACGTCGGCCCGGTCCAGGCCGAGATGGCGGGCGATGCGGTCCATCGTGCGCTCCATGCAGAACACGCCCTGCGGGCGGCCCGCGCCGCGGTACGGCGTGACGATGACGGTGTTGGTGTAGAGGCTGGTCACCTCCGCCCGGTAGGCACCGATCTTGTACGGGCCGAGCAACTGCGTCGAGGTGATGATCGGGATGATGATGCCGTACGGGGTGTACGCGCCGTGGTCGTGCAGGATCCGCACGTCCATGCCGAGAACCCGGCCGGCGTCGTCGAAACCGACCCGCACGAACTGGACCTGGCCGCGCTCATGGGCGCTCGACACGAAATGCTCGCGCCGGTCCTCGGTCCATTTGAGTTCCCTGCCGAGCAGCCGGGCCGCCCAGGGGATCAGGACCTCCTCAGGCCAGGGGTGCACGATCTTGACGCCGAACCCGCCGCCCACGTCCGGCGCGATCACCTCCACCTTGTTCGGTGAGAGCTCCAACTTGGCCGCGATGGCCATCCGTACGCTTGTCGAGGTCTGCGTCGAGGAGTAGACCCGCAGCGACTCGTCGTCGGCGTCCCACCGCGCGTAGACGCCGCGGCCCTCAAGCGGCATGGACGCGCTGCGCTCGATGTCGAGCCGGAACTCCAGGACGTGCGGGGCGGCGTCGATCGCGGCGGGCGCGTCCCCGACCTCCTGGAGCAGCCGGGCCCCGATATTGCCCGGCACGTCCTCATGCACCAGATGTGCGGCGTCCGCGGCGTTCTCGATGCCCACGACCGCAGGCAGCGTCTCGTAGGTGACCTGGATGCGCTCGGCCGCGTCCTCGGCGACATAGCGGTCCTGCGCCACCACCATGACGATCGGCTCCCCGACATGGCGTACGACGTCGCGGGCGAGCGGATAGGCGGTCCGCCCATGGGTCAGCGCGGGGTGCGGGATCAGCAGCGGCAGCGGCTCCCCCACGCGCCCCGGCAGGTCCTCCCAGGTGTAGACGGCGACAAGACCATCGACGTCCAGGGCACCACCGACGTCGATGTCGACGATGCGGGCATGCGCGTGCGGGGACCGCACGAAGGCCGCGGCCAGCGCGTCCAGTCCCAGGTCGTCCAGATAACGCCCCTGACCGGTCAGCAGCCGCGGATCCTCCCGCCGGACGACCGACTCTCCGAACGTGTTCATGGCCTCGCGCGCGAAGTGTCCGGACTTGGTCATTCCTGCTCCGCGATGAGCTCGGCGGCGCGGTGAACGGACTTGATGATGTTCTGATAGCCGGTGCAGCGGCACAGGTTGCCGGAGATGCCCTCGATCACCTCGTCCTCGGTGGGCGCCGGGCTGTCCCGCAGAAGCGCGGTGACCGTGCAGAGGAAGCCCGGGGTGCAGAATCCGCATTGCAGGCCGTGGCACTCCTGGAACGCCCGCTGTACGGGTGAGAGCGATCCGTCCGGGCCGCCCAGCCCCTCCACGGTGGTGATCTCGTGTCCGGCCGCGGTCACCGCGAACATCAGGCAGGACCGCACCGGGTCACCGTCGAACAACACCGTGCAGCAGCCGCAGACGCCGTGCTCGCAGCCGACGTGGGTGCCGGTGAGGCGGAGGTCGCGGCGGAGGAAGTCCGACAGCAGCCGGCGGGCCGGTGCCGCCGCGCTGCGATATACCCCGTTGACCGTGAGAGCTATCTCGTACGGCTCCTCAGTCATGCGAAACCTCCTGTACGGCGTCGGTGGCGGCGATTCGCAGGACGCGTTCGGTCAGGATTCCCACCAGGTGACGGCGGTATTCGGTGCCGGCGTGAATGTCGGCCTCCGGATCCACCTGGTCCTTGGCGTACGCGGCCGCCGCCGCCCAGTCGCACGACCCTGGCGGCCGGTGACCGACGGCGCCGGTCAGATCCAGCACCAGCGGGGTCGCGGCCACGCTCAGATAGCCGGCCCGCGCGGAGATCACTCGCAGGTCGTCGTCCAGCACGACGACTCCGGCCACTCCGGCCATGGCGTAGTCGCCGTGCCGCCGGGCGACCTCGGCGAAGGCGGTGCCGGCGTGCGGGGGCAGCGCGGGAAAGAACGCGGACACCGCGAGTTCCCCGGGCCGCAGGGCCGATTCCAGCGGCCCGGCGAAGAACTCCGAAGCCGGGATCGTCCGCCGGGCTTGTGCGGAGGCGACGTCCACGGTGCCGCCCAGCAGCGCCAGCACGGCCGGCAGTTCGGCGGCCGGATCGGCGTGCGCCAGGCTGCCCACCACGGTGCCGCGATTGCGGACCACCGGGTGGGCGACATACCGCAGGGCCTGCCGGAGCAGTGGCTGGATGCGGGCCGCCGCGTCGGACCGCTCGACCCTGGCGTGCCGGACGAGCGCACCGACCCGTACGCCCGCGGCGGCCGCGCCGCCGCCCGGCGACTCGGGCGCCACTGCCCCTTCGCGCGTCTCCGGCATGACGGACAACGTGTCGAGCTCGGCCACCCGGTTGATGTCGATCAGCCAGGGAGGGGCGGCGAGCCGCATGTTGAGCAGCGGGATGAGGCTCTGCCCGCCGGCCAGGACCTTGCCGTCCGCCCCGGCCTCGGCGAGGGCGTCGAGCGCCTCGCCGAGGGTCTCCGGTGCGCGATAGCCGAACGGAGGTGGTTTCATCGATCAGTCCGTGGTCGCCGGTCGCACAGGTCCGCCGATCTCCTTCTCCTCAGGTGCGATCACTCCACCACCGGTGTCGGCCGGGGCGGGCCTGGCACGGGAGAGCGCATTGAGGGCGTGGTAGCCGATGAGAAGGGCGAGTGTACCGAGCGCGATGCCCGACAACGGGAACTTGTCGGTGATCTGGAGAGTGACGTTGCCGATCGCCAGGATGATGCCGGCGGCCACCGGCACCAGGTTGACGGGGTCGGCGAAGTCCACCCGGTTCTCGATCCAGATCTTGGCGCCGAGTAGGCCGATCATGCCGTACAGCACCACGGTGATGCCTCCGAGCACGCCCCCGGGGGTGGCCGCCACCAGCGCGCCGAACTTGGGGCACAACCCGAACAGGATGGCCACGAGCGCCGCCACGTAGTAGGCGGCGGTCGAGTAGATCCGGGTGGCCGCCATGACGCCGATGTTCTCGGCGTAGGTGGTGGTGGGCGACCCGCCGACCGCGCTGGCCAGCACGGTGCCGATGCCGTCGGCGGCGATGGCCCGGCCCAGCACCGGGTCGAGGTCGTCGCCGGTCATCGCCGCGACCGCCTTGACATGCCCGGTGTTCTCCGCGATCAGCGCGATCACCGCGGGCAGCGCGACCAGGATGGCCGAGGTCTTGAAATCGGGGGCGTGCAGGTTCGGGAAGCCGAACCAGTCGGCCCCCTTGACCGCGTCGAAGTTCACCCGGAAGTGCGGGAACGGTGTCGCGACGCCGTTGACCAGGTGCTGGCCCGGCTGCACCGAGGTGATCTTTCCTGCGGTCTTGTCGAGGATCCAGGACAGCCCGAACCCGAAGACCAGGCCGAGCAGGATGGCGATACGGGACCAGAAGCCGCGCAGCAGCACCGAGCACACGACGACGAATCCGAGGGTGAGCAGCGCGACCCATTGATCCTGTGGCCAGTAGACGGTGGCCACGACCGGCGCCAGATTGAACCCGATGAGCATGACGACGGCGCCCGTGACCACCGGCGGGAACACCGCATGGATGACCGAGGCCCCGAGGAAATGGATGAGCAGGCCGACCGCGGCGAGGACGAGACCGGCGATCAGGATGGCGCCGGTGACATTCGCGGTCGACCCGCCCGCCGCGCGAATCGACACGACGGCGCCCACGAACGAGGCGCTGGTCCCGAGGTAGCTCGGCACCCGGCCGCCGACGATGATCAGGAAGAGGATCGTAGCGATGCCGGACATCATGATCGCGAGGTTGGGGTCGAGGCCCATGACGATCGGGAACACGAACGTCGCCCCGAACATCGCGACGACGTGCTGGGCTCCGATCCCTACGGTTCGTGTCCACGACAGCCGCTCGTCCGGACGGACGACCTCACCGGGAGGCGGGGTTCGCCCGTCACCGTGCAAGCTCCAGCCGAAAGCCATCGTGCCCTCCTTCAGGGCTCCGCAGTGGGACTCATCTCCCCAGGTTGCGACCCACCGCGATGGCCCTCACCACATGGGGCCATCTATGCGGGCACCGTAGATCTACCCAGGTGAGCCGTCGTCAGCGACAGTTGCCCAAACTCTGAGGGCAAGTTGGGAGATTGGTCTACACCACGGACATCACTCTCTAAATGCCGCGCATGCGCAGGACGTGCAGGGCGAGAGTGAGGTTCAGCCGCAGGTGCGCGTCGTCGGTGAAGGCACCGAGCATCCGCTCCAGTTTGCCGATCCGATAACGCAGCGTGTTGTAGTGGAAGTGCAGCCGCCGGGCCGTCTCCGCCACATTGAGATTGGTCTCCAGCAGCACCTGGAGGGTCTGGCGCAGGTCCACGGCCTCCGGATCGTCGTCACCGGCCAGCTCGCCGAGGGTCTCGCGCACGAACGCGTGCAGCTCCGCCGCATCGGACACCAGGCTGAGCAGCCGGTAGACCCCCAGCTGGTCGAAGTGCGCGACCGCGCCCACCCCGTGCAGCTGCCGCCCCACCCGGACGGCCTTGACCGCCTGGTCGTACGCCTCCGGCAGCGCGACCGGAGTGTCCACCGTGCGGCTGAACCCCGCCGAAAAGGTCCACCGCAGCCCCTGGTGCTCACCGAAGATGGTGGTGGCGTCCTTGACGAGGGCGGACAGTCCGGACAGGTCTCCGTCCGGCGGAACCCCGACCACGGCGACGACCTCGCGCGCGAAGCTGGCCACCGCCGCCCGGCGGTCCCGGCGCCGGACCGCCGTCGTCAGGGCCGCCGCCAGACGGTCCTGGGCCAGCCTGTCCTCGCGCGTCCCCGGGTCAGAGTTCGCTTCGCCGGTACGAGTCGTACGGGCGCCGCGGTTCTCCGCGACGCGGTGCCGGGCTCGGGCGCTGTCCTCCGGGTCGAGTTCGGCGACGAGCACGGCCACCGGCCGGTCGAGGTCCCAGCCGAACCCGGTGCAGTGTGAGATCACCCGGTCGTCGTCACCGGCCCGCCCGGCGAGGACGTCTCGCAGGAAGTCCGCGCGGTATTTGCTTTCCACCGCCGCCACGGCCTGCTGCTTGGTGATGACCAGGGCGGCGACGGTCGCCGCCCGCTCCAGAATGCCGACGTCGGTCTCGCGGAGTGCGCCACCGGCGCTGTAGGCGATGAGCCGGCCGTGATCGAACCCTCCGGCCACGACGGGCACCACCGCGTGATCCCCCTGCACTCCATAGCCCAGGAGGCCCGGAGCCTTGGCACCACCCTGCGGTTGCCGCACGGCGCCCTCGAGCAGGGCCGCCCGCATGGCCTCGAGCTGCGCCTGCGGGCCGGAACCGGCCAGCACTCTCCGCTCTCCGTCGACCGCGATGACGGCCACGTCCAGCAGGCTGGCGAGCTCGTCGGTGACCTCCTGCAGACCGCCCCCGCCGAGCACGATCTGGACCAGTGCCCGGTGCACCTCCTCGGTGCGGGCGAGGATCGCGGCCTGCCGGTTGAGGATGTCGGTGAGGACCTGATTGAGGATGTCGTCGAACCCGACGTCATCGGGCAGCAGGATCAGCGGGAAGCCGCGCCGGTCGGCCTGCTCGATCATCTCGGCCGGCAGATCGTCCAGGTAGCGGCCCAGCTTGACGCCCAGCGCGGCCAGTCCCCGCTCGTCCAGATCGGCCACCAGCCGCCCCAGGGACTGTGGCGTGTTCCGCAACGGGTAGCCCGTCGTGAGCAGCAGCTCATGCGGCTTCACCCAGGCCAGGATGTCCGGGACCTCCATGACGTTGAGGCGCTGCACGATGCGGCCGAGACCTGTCGCGCCGCCGATAAGCCGGGCCCCTGCCAGGGTAGAGACACCGAGAACCTCCCCGACCGACAGGCCGTAGGTCAGCGTTCCGGTGCTGGCGAGGCGCAGGGCGGGCGGGCCGGGGTCGGCGGTGTAGGTCATGCCTGCGTCACCGGGCCTTCTGCAGATGTCTCGCCAAAGTACATATCGCCCAATCGATAGCAACCACTGCCCATGCGCGATCAACCATGACAAGAAATACGAAGGAAGACAACCATCCTTGGCAGATTTCTCCATACGGCCGCGAGCGCATGCGGTTTACGTTCAGCGGCAACGGAGTCCCGTACGGGGACTCCGCAACCCCGCAGGAAGGCAGCCCGTGACGTCACCCGTCCTCCGTGAGCCGACCAGCCTGCAGTCCGCCACCAGAGACTTCTCGCCGCGCCTAGAAGGTTCGCGAACACCGGTGGCGGGCGCGGCCAGCCTCGCCCTGCGCACCCTCCTCGATCGGCCACGCCGGCCCGCCCGGATCATCGCCGTCTTTCCCTCGGCGGTCTATCTGGAGATCCGCGCAGCCTCCGAGCCGAGAGTGCTCGCTCTGGTCAGTTCCGACGCGGTACGGCTGCCGAACGCGGTCGTCGTCGGGGCCGGCAGCAGGGACCGTCCGTTCGGCACGATCCGGGAGAGCGACGACGCCTGGATCGGCGACGGCACCGTCGACATCATCGCGCCCATCCCCGGCCTGAATGGATCCGCCTACCCGCCACGCCTGAGCGTCGGCTCGCGCATCAAGGTCCGCGTACGCCGCTGGTGGGACCCCTCCCCCGTGCTCGGTCCGGTGCCCCATGCCCGGCTGGCCCACGCCGCCATGGCCCTGGAGACGGCGGCGAGGGGCGGCGTCTTCGGGCTGGCCGGCCACCCTGGTCCGCGCCGGCTCGCGGACCGCTGTGCCGCCGGAGATCTCGCGCACGCGGTCGACGCGGCCGAGCGGATCGTCGGCCTCGGACCCGGATTGACCCCGAGCGGCGACGACGTCCTGGCCGGACTGCTGATCTCACTGCGGCTCCTGGGCGGCGCGGTGCACGGCGGGGAGACCGCGATCTGGCTGGCCGACTGGATCGGTGCCGCCGTCACCGCGGACGCCGACACCCGGACGACCGCGCTCGCCGCCACCCTGCTGCACTGCGCCGCCCGTGGGCAGGCGGGGGCGGAGGTCGCCGCCGTGCTCCGCGCGCTCGCCGGGCAGGAGCACTTGGCCCCGGCCGTGCGACGGCTGCTCGGCGCGGGCCATACCTCGGGCGCCGATCTGATCTGGGGAGTGCTGGCCGGCTGCCGTGCCACCCTCGCGCTGAGCGCCGCAGCGACCGCGGCCGGCAGGGCGACCGCGTGAGCACGAGCAAGCGCGTGGCGGCTGGGCCGAGGAGCACGAGCGAACGAGTGCGAGGAAGGAAGCCGTCACATCAAAGCGCCGGCTCGCCGGCGAGCGGAGCGAGTGTATGAGCGCGGGCAGGCGCGTGGCGGCCGGGGTGAGGAGCACGCGAGTGCGACGAAGGAAGCCCTCATGTCAGAGCGCCGGCGCGCGCGTGAGCGGAGCGAGCGTATGAGCACTGAGGTCGTCGAAGTCCGGCATGGCGCCTATCACGACTCGGTGACCCTCATGCGGGTCGGCCGGACGCTGGCCGACCGCGACGATGTGCTCGACGCCCTGACCGCGATGGCCACCGAGCTCAACCTGGACCTGCTCGAGCAGTTGGGTTTCCCGGTGCCTGCGGAGGCTGGTCCCAACGATCTCGTGGTGGCATTGCGAGCGGCGTCCGAGGCGGCGATCGAGGGTGCGCTCGAAGCTCTGGACACACTGCTCTCCGCCTCTTCCGGCCCCGGACCGAGTGCGGCGCAGGGCGGTCTCGGAACCCCGGCACCACCCCGTACGACCGGATCGGCCGCCACCCGGGGCGATGCGTCACTGGCGCTGGTGTCGGTGCCCGGAGACCACGCCTTCACGGAGGCGATGGACGCGCTCACCGCCGGGCTGAACGTGATGATCTTCAGTGACAACGTCACCGTCGCCCAGGAGATCAGGCTCAAGGACGAGGCGGCCCGGCGCGGCCTCATCGTGATGGGGCCGGACTGCGGCACGGCCGTGATCGGTGGCGCCGGCCTGGGCTTCGCCAACGCCGTACGGCCCGGACCGGTCGGCCTGGTCGCCGCATCGGGAACCGGATCGCAGCAGGTCATGTGCCTGCTGGACGCCGCCGGGGTGGGCATCAGCCATGCGTTGGGGGTCGGCGGGCGGGACCTGTCGGCGCACGTGAGCGGCCGTTCCACCCTGCAGGCCCTGACCGCGCTCGACGCGGATCCGGCCACCGAGCTGATCCTCGTGGTGTCCAAGCCACCCGCCCCGAAGGTCGCCGACCTGATCCGTGAGGCCGCCCGGCGGTTGACCACTCCGACTCTGTTCGCCCTGCTCGGCACCGGACAGGACGACCTGACGGCGGCGGTCGAGAAGGCGCTGACCGCGCTCGGTGTCCGGGTGCCGGAGTGGCCGAGCCTGCCCTTCCCGCAGACCCCTGCCTCGGGGCTGCTGCGCGGCCTGTTCGTCGGCGGCACGCTCTGCGACGAGGCCATGCTGATCGCGGCGTCCGCGCTCGGCCCGATCCGCTCCAACATCCCACTGCGGCCCGAGTGGGCCCTGGGCCCACCCGGCCACAGCATGATCGATTTCGGGGACGACGCGATGACCCTGGGCCGCGCCCATCCGATGATCGACCCGACCCTCCGGCTGGAGCGCCTCGCCGCCGAGGCCGCGGATCCGTCCACCGGAGTGCTCTTGCTGGACGTCGTCCTCGGCTATGGCGCCGAACCCGATCCGGCCGCGCTGCTCGCCCCTGCCATCGAGGCGGCGCGAGCCGGCCGCGATCTGCCCGTCGTGGTCTCCCTCTGCGGGACCGCGGCGGATCCGCAGGACCGCGACCGGCAAGCCTCCGCGCTGCAGAGCGCGGGCGCGGCGGTGTTCTTGTCCAACGCGGCCGCAACCCGGCATGCCGTCGCCCTGATCCAAGGGGGACCGGCATGAGTGAACCCAGCCCGCGGCTGAACGGGCTGCTGAGCCGGGAATTGCGGGTCGTCGCGACCGGGACCCCGGTACTGGCCGAGGCGCTGGTCCAGCAGGCGGTGCCGGTGCGGACCGTGGACTGGCGGCCCCCCTTTGACGGATCCGCGGAGGCGCTCGCCACCGTGCTGGGCGACCCACGCCATCCCACCGCCAACGCCACCGCTGTGGAGCGGATGCTCTCGGCCCGGCCACAGCTGGTCGACGTTCGGCCCGCGAGCGAGGTCATCGGCATCGAGCCGGGCACGCTCTTCCACGCCGGGCCGCCGCTGACCTGGGAACGCGCGTCCGGCCCGATGCGCGGCGCGCTGATCGGCGCGATGCTGGCCGAGGGCCTGGCCTCGACCGCCGAGCAGGCTTCCCGCATCCTGTCCTCAGGAGAGGTCGCCCTCGACTCCTGCCATCACCACCGCACGGTCGGCCCCATGGCCGGCGTGGTGAGCCCGTCCATGTGGATGTTCGTGATCGAGGACGCGGCCGGCGGCACCAGGGCGTACTGCTCGCTCAACGAGGGCCTCGGCAAGGTGCTGCGGTACGGGGCGTACGGCCCGGAGGTGATCGAGCGGCTGCGCTGGATGTCCTCGGTGCTCGGCCCGGTGCTGGGCTCCGCGGTGCGGCGGCATGGGCCTCTGGACGTCAAAGCGATCATGGCGCAGGCCCTGCAGATGGGCGACGAGCTGCACAACCGCAACCGGGCGGCGACCTCGCTGCTCTTCCGGGAGCTGGCGGCGGACATCGTCGAGGCCGATGCGCCCCTGTCCGACATCGCCGAGGTGCTGCGCTTCGTCAACGGCAACGACCACTTCTTCCTCAACGTCGGGATGGCCGCGGGCAAGCTGAGCGCCGACGCCGCCCGGGACGTGCCCGGCTCGAGCCTCGTCGTGGCCATGGCCCGCAACGGCACCGACTTCGGCATCCAGGTGTCGGGCACCGGCGACCGCTGGTTCACCGGACCGGCGGGGATCCCCGACGGGCTCTATCTCGGGTCGTACGGCCCGGACGACGCCAACCCCGACATCGGCGACTCGGCGATCACCGAGACCACCGGCGTCGGCGGCTTCGCCATGGCCGCCTCACCGGCGATCGTCCGGTTCGTCGGCGGCGAGGTCTCCGACGCGCTGGCCGCGACGCAGCTGATGTACGAGATCACACTGGCCGAGAATCCTTCATTTCAGGTGCCCATCCTGTCGTTCCGTGGCACGCCCACCGGAGTCGATGTCACCAAGGTCGTGCGCACCGGCATCCTGCCGGTCATCAACACTGGCATCGCCGGCAAGGTCGCCGGCACCGGCCAAGTCGGCGCCGGCCTGGTCTCGCCTCCCGCCGAGATCTTCGGCGACGCCGTCGAGGCCCTCTCCGATCGGGCCGGCCCAGCGGCCCGCTGACCGGCAGGGCCTCCCCCGGCGACGTCAGTCCTGCCTGGGTGCCGCCACGAGGTCGTCGGGGCGCAGCCGGTACACCTGGAGATGCAGGTCGTAGTACTTGTCAGATTCCCCGGTCCACTCCATGCCGATCCTGCGGGCCATCGCCGTCGCGCGGGCGTTGCCGGGCCGTATGACAGCGAACAGTTCGCTGGCGCCCTGGGTGAAGGCCCATCCCGCCAGCGCCCGTGCCGCCTCGGTGGCGTAGCCCTGCCCCCAGTACCCGGGCGCCAGCTGCCACGCGATCTCGATGTCCTCTTTGTAGGGTGGCAGCGGCCGCAGCGACAGACCACCGATGACCTGCCCGTCGGAGCGGCGGGTCAGTGCCCACCTGCCGTACGGCGGCGTGAGCGTCGGCTGATCAGCGGCCCAGGACCGGAGCATTGAGCGCATCGCCGCCTCGTCGATCACCTGGTCCATCGCCGGGGTCAGCCAGCGGGCGACCTCGCCCGCCCCGTACACGGCGTAGGCGTCGGCGGCGTCGTCCGTGGTCCATTCGCGGAGCGCGACCCGGTTCGTCATCAAAGCTTCAGGCACGGTCGTGGTCCATTCCGGGAGTCAGGGACTTCTCCGTTACCGCAACCGGATGCCCGGCGGGCTTCTTCCCGGTCTGGTCGGCCGATCCCACAGGGTCTCGCCGTTCAGGTCAGGGGGATTTGACCTGAACGAAGCCGTAGCGATGGCTTCCTCCGGGGATACCGACTCGGCCCGCTTGAGTGATCCTGGAGAGGAACACCTCCGGGACCTGACCAGATCGTGACAGACGAGATCACAGGAAATTCGGGGGGACCTTGTGAATGCTGGTGAGCTGGCAGATCTGCACAAGCCGCGTACCTATCCGGCTGTCTCGGTGATCATGCCGACCCACCGGCGCCAGCCGGAGAACAAGCAGGACCCGGTACGGCTGAAGAGCCTGCTCGACGAGGCTCGCAGGCGGCTCAGGGAGGAGAAGCACGACCTGCCGCGCGGAATGGCCGACGAGGTCATGGCGACCCTGGAGAAGGCGGCCGACCAGGTCGATCTGGCCCATGCCGTTGAGGCGCTGGTACTGCTGGCCGCTCCGGGCGGCGAGCAGCATGCCTATGTCCTTCCCCGGGTCAACGTCACGGAGCGAGTGATCATTGATGACACATTCGCCACCCGTGATCTGGTGGCGATGCTGGAGCGCAGCTGGAACCACTGGGTGCTCGTTCTGTCAGAGCAGCCCACCAGGCTGTGGAGCGGCGACGGAGAGAGACTCGTCGAAGTCTCCGACGCGCTCTTCCCGCTGCTGTTCGAGGACACGCTGCCCGACGAGCGTGGTCCCGTGCCTCTGCGCAAGGAGGCGGTCACGTTCCAGGATGACCGGCGCATGCGGTTCTTCCGTCAGGTGGAGCGCAACCTCAACGAGGTACTGAAGCGGGACTCCCGGCCGGTCATCGTGCTCGGTGTTTCGCGCAACCTGACGTACCTCGATGAAGTCGCGGGCGGCCCGGTCAAGGATGCGATCATCGGTACGGCCGAGGGCAGCTTCGACAAGGCGTCCGCCTCCGAGCTCGCCACGCTCGCGGACCCCATCCTGCTGGCCGAGCACGAAAGGTGGCAGCGGCAGGCGGTCGACGACCTCGACAAGGCACGTTCGACCCGCCGGTTCGCCGGCGGCCTGGAGGAGGTCTGGGAGCTCGCGGGCCAGGGCCGGATCGCGCACCTGGTGGTCGAGGAAGGGCACCTGGTGCCGGCCCGCACCGGCCAAGGGCGGCTGTTGCCCGCCGACGCGCCCGAATCCGAGGGAAAACCCGTCTCCGATGCCGTGGACGACCTCATCGAGACAGTGCTCCGGGCCGACGGCCAGATCACTCTCGTACCCGACGGCGCTCTCGCCGACCACGGCCACATTGCCGCCGCGCTCCGTTTCTGAGCCGCCGACCCGGCCGGCCGTCCGGCACCACGCCTGTGAGGCAGAGCCGGGGTCGACGGTGACGACCACCAGGTGCAGGTTCCCTCGCGCGCTGGATCGCCGAGGGCTCCAGCGCAGCGCGACTCAACGGTGTTAACGGCCACGCGCCAGAGGTGCCTGCCATGTCCGACACATCGGTCCAGTCGTCGACCAGGTAACCACCGCGCGCGTCATGAAGACCGGTTATACCTGGTCACCGGTTGTGGTGATTCCACAGATCAGACACGCCGCTCACGGTAGTGGCTTCGCGTGTTCCCAAACTGATTTTTCCGGTGATACTCGGAGGTGTGATTGACGTCTTCGACTCCCCGGTTCTCAGGGTCCAGCAGCCGCGCAAGGTTCTGCCCACCAAAGCGCAATACAACATCTTCAACGCGGAGAGCGTGTTAGTCGCGGTGGCCACCGAGACCGACGCGCGGACACGACGCAAGGCTTTGCAGGCGGCCCGACCCGGAAGCCCACTGCTCGGCGCACGGGCACTTCTGCTGACCACTGCCGACGGTGTCCCCCTGTTGACGATCGACAAGCAGACAGGCCAGAGGGTGACCGCGGTGCGCGGGCCGGACGGCGGCCCGATCGGCGCGATCCGCGCGGAACGCACCACGCGTCACTATGCACTGCTGGACGCGGAGGACCATCCGATCGGCCAGATCACCGGTGACTTGTCGCTGCGCAGATTCACTGTTGCGGATGGCGAGGGCAAGCGCGTCGCTCGGGTGAGCAAGAAGTGGGCGGGGCTCGCGACGGAAGTGCTGACCACCGCTGACCGATACAACGTGGAGATCTCCGGCCCGGTATCCGAACCACTGCGCACACTCGTCGTGGTGAGCGCCATTGTGCTGGATCTGACCCTTCACGAATTCAAAGACCTGGTCTAATACAGACCTCCACGCTCGCGACTTGATCACCCGGCTATGAGCGGTTCATCGGTTTCGAGGAGTGTCTTGAGGTCGGACAGGATGCGTGGCCATCCTCCGCGTATGCCTTCCAGTACGGCGCTTCCGGGTTCGAAGTCATCGTGCACCACGGTCAGCTTGACCATCTGCCCGAGATCTTCGATGTCGAACAGCTCAGTTCGTCGGCTGGCCTGGCTCCTTGGGGGTATAGGCAGGCGGCCAGGTTCTCGGCGCCGGAGCGGAGGGCGCACGGCGGCCGGCCTGGTCCAGGAAGTGGTCGGTGTCGAGGTCGGCGTCGGTGGCCGCGGCGAGAGTGACCGCGACCAGAACGCCGATCAGCACCGTGACCAGGCGACGCCGGGGCGGGGGTGGCCCGAGCAGCGACTCAATCCGCTCGCTCACCCCGTACCCGGTCAACCCCATGACGGGCCCCGGCGTGCTGCGGCTCGCGGCCAGGGCGGCGCGGGCCAGTGCCCTGGCCGCGAGCCGCCGGTCGCCGACCTCCCGTGCGGTGTCCTCATCGGCCCACCGTTCCGTTCCGTAGTGGACCGCCTCGCCGACACTGGTCAGGAGTGGGTTGGCGGCCACGGCCACGTCCGCCAGTGCCCGCCACACGTGGTGGCGGCCGTGCAGATGTGCGGCCTCGTGAGCGAACACCACCCGCCGCTCGGCGGGGCTGAGCGCGGCCAGCAGGCCGGTCGAGACCACGATCCGGCCTCCCCCGGTCAGGCCATCGGCCACAGCGTAGGCCTCCGGCCGCGCCGACTCGATGATCACCAGATCGCCACGGGAGCCGCCGAACTCAGCGCAGGTGCGCCGGCACGCCAGCGTGCTGCGGGCAAAGCGCACCATCGCAGCGCTCACCCGGCCGATCACGACCAACCACGCCACGCCCGCCAACGCTTCCACGACATCGGGGACGGGCTGACGCAGATCCACTTGCGGAGCCGACCAGTGCCCCAGGGCGGCCACCACCGGGATCTCGGCCAGCAGCAACCATCCCGTCAAGGCCAGCACGAGCATCGTGCTGGCCGCACAGGTCACGGCGCCGGCGACCAGGAGCCGGACCGCCCGGGCCGGGGGCAGGGCCCGTACCAGCCGAGGAGCCGCGAGCCCCAGCAGGGCTGAGGTCAGTATCGGCCACACCAGCACGACCGGCAGGTCACCCATCGGCAGGTCACCCATCCTCGTGCGCCTCCCGCAAAAGCCTGTGCAGCAGCAGTTCGTCCTGCGGCCCGAGGTCCTGCACGAAGTGCGCCAGCACCCGGCTGCGGTCTTGCCCCGCCTCCAACAGCTTGGTCATCTCCCGGGCCCGCCGTGCGGCCTCATCCCGAAGGAAGCAGTAGGCGTGCGCGCGGCCCGCCGGTCGCCGCGACACCATGCCCTTGTCGTGCAACCGCGACAGGACGGTCGACACCGTGGTGTAGGCCAGGCCACCATCAAGGCGCTCGGTAACCTGCCCTGCCGTCAAAGCCGTGCCGGCCGCCGCCAGCACCGCCATTACCTCGCCTTCGAGCGCACCCCGGCCCCGCCGGTTTCCTGGACGATCCACCATGCACCAAACTCCTTGCCTGCGGCCGGTCGCGCGGGCGTGGCCGAGCCCTGCTCCGTGGGAGCGGAGGTCCCGGGCGGGGCCGCCAGCACCACCCAGATGTTACCCACAGTGATGAAGCTACTACGGTCTGGTTACGGTGGGATCTGTCACGCCGCCACCCGCTGACCTCACGCCGCTCGATCGTTGTCTCGAAAGCATCGGAGCGATCAGGGTCGCGATCGCCCCGGCGGCCCGCTGCTCGGTGAGCGATCGCGAAGACTCGGCCTGGGGGATCCGCCGCTCGCTGGTCATCCAGCCAGGCGTTACGCGTAGATCGTCATGGCGACCTTGATGTCGCTGTGTCCGGCGATCTCCCGGACGCTGTGGTGGAACCTCCGGCGTCAGCAACAGTGGGGTTGGTCGGCCACGGCGCGTCGTCGCGCTCTGGTGGCGGGAATGCGGTGCGTGAGCGTGAGCGGCGGCGACGCATCGGCCGGTGGGCATGAGCCGTGATCCCCGCAGCGAGGAAGACCGCGGACAGGGCGCAGATCAGGCCCGCGAGGACCAGGCTGAATCGGGCGCCGAGTGCGTCGGAGGCCAGACCCACCAGCGGGGCGCCCAGGGGAGTCCCGCCGAGCAGGACCAGGAAGTAGATGGACAGGACCCGGCCGCGCATACGCGGCTCGGCGTGCAGTTGGGTCAGGGCGTTGGCGGTGATGGTCACGGTGACCGAGGCGAGGCCTGTCGGTATCAGCAGGGCCATGAAGGTGGCGTAGTCGGGCATGAGGCCGGCCGTGGCTTCGAGAGCGCCGAAGACGACCGCCGCGGTGACCAGGCGGCGCGTGGTGGGGGGTGTGCGGCAGCCGGCTCCGCGGACCGCGCCGATGAGGCTGCCCACGGCGTACGCGGCCGAGAGGTAGCCGAAGGCGGCGGCCCCGGAGTGGAACTCGGTGATGGCCACCAGGGAGATGGTCACCTGGAAGTTGAGGCCGAAGGTGCCGACACAGCCGATGAGGGCGATCGGTAACAGCAGGTCCGGGTTGGACCGCACGTGCCGGAAGGCCTCGGACACCCGGGTGGGGCTGCGTTCCGGCCGGCATGCGGGGATCAGTTCGCCGGTGCGGATGGCGAACAGCCCGTACAGAACCGCCAGATAGGAGGCCGCGTTGAGCAGGAAGACCGGGCCGGTGCCGGCGACCGCCACGCCCAGACCTGCGAGGGCGGGGCCGAGGATGCGCGCCAGGTTGAACTGCGCGGAGTTCAGGCCGACCGCGCTGGGGAGGTGGTCGCGGGTGACCAGTTCGCAGATGAAGGCGTTGCGGGCGGGGCCGTCGAGGGCGGTGGCGGCTCCGAGCACGAAGGCGAGCGCGTAGACGCACCAGAGGTTCACGGCACCGGTAACGGTCGCGACGCCGAGCAGCAACGACTGCAGACCCATGGAGGTCTGGGTGACCAGCAGCAGCCGGCGCCGAGGGAAGCGGTCGGCGATGACCCCGCCGAACAGGCCGAAGAGGGTTTGCGGCAGGAACTGCAAGGCCGTCACGATGCCGACCGCGCTGCCGCTGCCGGTGAGCTGGAGCACCAGCAGATCCTGGGCCGCGCGCTGCATCCAGGTGCCGACATTGGAGACCAGTTGCCCGACCAGATAGCGGCGGAAATTGCGGGACCCGAGCGTGCGCAACGCCTCACCTGAGGGACGCGCCCGTAAGGCCTTCCTGCCCCACGCCTCGAGGCGCAAGGCCCCGGTGCGTAGCTTTCCGGTCCGTAGGCGACGGAGGCCGTTCGTGTCGGGCATCACCGGTGCTTCGCGCGGCGGCCGCGTCCGGTCGTCGAGACCGCCAAGGCGATGTTTACTCATGTCCTCACCCCGGGGTCGGGGCCGCTGCGGGCACGTGATCCAGGTAGTGGAAGCCGGGGGCGGGGTGCATGAGGAACTGGTGGTGGGAGATGTTCCATGCGTACGCGCCGGTCATGGCGAAGGCGATCCGGTCACCGGCACGCAGCTGCCGGACGGGGATCCGGCTGGCCAGGACGTCCTTGGGCGTGCACAACTGCCCGACCAGCGTCACCGGCTCATCGATGGCGGCGGGGCGGGTCCACGGCCAGGGCCAGCCTTCGGCGGGGATCACCTGGAACGGCTGGTCGTGATGCCTGGTCGCCGGGGTGCGCAGATGGTGAGTGCCGCCACGCAGCACGGCGAACGCCTCGCCGTAGCTGTGTTTAAGGTCCAGCACCTCGGTCACGTACCAGCCGCAGTACACGCTGACGGAGCGGCCGGGTTCGATGCGCAGCGTGAGGCCGGGGTGGTCGGCGAGGAGCCGGCGCAGGCCGGCTCCGAAGACCGGCCAGTCGAACCTCCGGTCGGGGTCGTGGTAGTCGACGCCCATCCCCCCACCGATGTTGACTTCGGTCAGCGGGAGCTCGCGGGTGCGTGCCCAGTCGCAGGCCCAGGCGACAATCTGCTCGGCCAGGCCGAGCTGGGCGGTGGCGTCCAGGCCGCTGGCCAGGTGGGCGTGGACACCGCGCAACCGGATCCGCGGGTGCTCGGCCAGAAGCCGCAGGCAGCCGTCCAGGTGCGCGGGGTCCAGGCCGAAGGGGCTGGGCCGCCCGCCCATGGCGAGCGGCACCGGGCCGAGCGCGATGGGCAGGTTGACCCGCAGCAGGATGTCGGCGGTGCGCTCGCCCAGCAGTTCGGCGAGCACGCGCAGCTCGCGCTCGCTCTCCACGTGCAGGCGCTCGACACCGGTATCCAGCGCCTGCACCAGCTCGGCGATGGTCTTGCCGGGCCCGCCGAACGCGATCGGCGCGTCCGGGAACAGCCCGCGCACGTGGTCCAGTTCCCCTCCCGAGGCGACCTCGAACCCGTCCACGTTCTTGCTCAGCACCTCCAGCAGGCGGGCGTCGGAGTTGGCCTTGGCTGCGTAGAAGACCTCCACGCGTTCGGGCAGGGCCTCCCTGATGGCGGTGGCGTGGTCGTGGAGTGCGGTCAGGTCGTACAGGTAGGCGGGCAGGGTGTGGTCGGTCAGGGCGGTGATGTGGTTGAGCAGGTGTGGTCTCATCGGGTCGCTTCTTGTAGGAAGTCTTCGCTCAGGGGGCTGGGTAGGGGCATGTAGCCGGCGTGTCGGTCGGCGCGGCGGGTCCAGCGCAGGAGCAGGTTGGTCTTGGCGGGTAGTGGTACGCCGTACAGCAGTGCGCGGAGTTGTAGTGGGTTTCCGTTCTGGGATGCGTAGGTGTGCAGGTGGTCGCGGACCAGTGTCCATAGGGCCGGTTCGAGTGCGGGGTGCAGGTCGGCCAGTGCGCTGAGCATTTCGCTGACGTGGTTGACCAGCAGGCAGTAGGCGACCCGGTTCCAGCCGCGTTCGGTGTCGTAGGTGAGCGGCTCGCGGACGTCGGCGGCGAGTTCTGCCAGGGCGTGGTGGTGGTGGTCGGGCAGGATTTTGGTGCCTTCCAGGTCGCGGAACAGCACCTGGGCGGGCATGCCGTCGGCCTCGACGCCCACGATGACGTTCTGCAGGTGGGGTTCCAGGACGACGCCGTACTCGAAGTAGGCGGCCAGCACCGGGGGCAGCAGCAGACCCAGGTAGGCATCCCACCAGGCCAGAGGGTTCCCATCGCCGCGGGTGAGCAGATGGCGGACCTGGGCGGTGCTGGTGGGGTACTCATCAGCGATCGCGGCGGCGAGCAGGGGTGTCACGCCCGGTCGCAGATGGGTGCGCACACCCGAGCGCACGATCACGCCGAGGCCTTCCAGCACGGCGACGTCGCCGCCCAGGTCGACGCTGCGGTATCCCGGCTCGGCCAGCATGGCGCACCCGGAGAAGCGGGTGGCGAGTTCGGCGAACATCGGCTGCACGAGGCGGTTCAGCGCGACGGCACCCGACAGCTCGTAG
Organism: Actinomycetes bacterium; assembly: GCA_025964575.1. Taxonomy (GTDB): domain Bacteria; phylum Actinomycetota; class Actinomycetes; order Streptosporangiales; family Streptosporangiaceae; genus Actinomadura_E. The sequence continues at coordinate 24,002 of JAOPYO010000021.1, read as the reverse complement.
CCGGCGTTCTTACGGACGCAGTTGGTGAGGCGCACGTTCAGGCTGAGCTTGAGGAACACATCGCCGTCGGGTTCGTACAGCGTCCGGACCGAGGCGGTCGGCCAGAAGCCGGGCCCGGCGATGCCGGCGTCGATGACATCGCCGCGGGAGATGGCCTCGCGCAGGACCTGCAGGCCCGACAGCATCCGGTACTGCCACGGGTGCACCGCCAGCACCCCAAAACCCGGCGCCGGTGCCGGCAGCAGCGCGTCCAGCAGCGAGAGGTCTCCCTCTTCGCGCACGAACTCGCTGCGCACCGCCAGGTAGCGCAACGGGAAGCTCGAGCCGGTCTCGGGACCGTACTCCAGCCACTGCCCCGCCCCGCCGGTCCGGGCCTTGGGGGTGGGGTGAAAACGGTGCCCGAACACCAAAGACTGCTCCGATTCCACAAACGCATCCGAGTGCGGCACCCACCCGGCGCGGTGATCCAGCACGGCGCGGATCGTCTCGTGGCTGTCGGCCACCTGACCGAGGAACTCCTCGTTACCCACCCCGGTCCGCAACTCCAGCTCATCACCGATGTAACCGGCCAGCTCACGCCAACCGACCGGCACCCAAGCCGCGCCGTCCCACCGCTGCACCACACCACTGAAACGATGCGCCCCGATCAACGAAACCCGGCGCACCACCACCCGCAACCGAACATCACGACGCGGCATCCGGACCAGCAAATGACCATCGGCCACGGTGGCCTGCCGCTCAGGCGCCGACACCTCACGGACAAAACAATTCAACAACGTATGAGCCGTGACAACATCCGCGGTCCGGGTGGACGCATCAGCTACCAGGCCGGTCGATACCAGAGTCATACGAACGGGCTCCGATCACTCCAAGCGGCACGCTTGCGCCGCCGACTGGTCATCATTCAGGGACGGAAACAGACCTCAAGGCCGGCGGACACCGGCCATGGGGTTCGAGATCGCACTCCACCGCGCCGTGCCGGGGTCCTCGGCCAGCCGCATGGCGATGGTCGCCTTGAGCGGCAACGTCTCGCCGAAGAAGGCGGCGGCGTCGCCGTCATCGGCCAGGTCGGCGAAGGTGCGCCGGCCGACTGCGGCGACCGCGGCCCACAGCGCCTCGGGTTCGCACTGGCGGGCCCTGGACAGCACGGCGACCAGCTCGCTGAAGACCCCGCTCAGCAGAGCACCGAAGAGCTTGGTGCGCAGGGCATCGACATCCTCGCCGGTCCGGCTGCCCGCCAGCGGAGGCAGTTCGAAGCCACAGGCGGCCAGCCGGCTAGGGCTCACCCGCACACCGTCCAGGTCCCGGTACAGCACCCGGACCGGCCGGCCCTCGCGCAGCACCACGAGGGTGTTCTGGCCGTGCGCCTCCAGGGCGATACCCATGGACAGCAGCGTCAGCGCAGGCGGCAACACCAACTCAGCGAAATCGGTCAGCCAGCGCACCGGGTCCCCCGACACCAGGGTGGCCTGCGTGGCGTAGATCGCGGTCAGCGGAACCGCTATCTCGCCCGGGTCGACGTGGCGTTCGCTGGACTCGCGCACCATCGCGGCCAGACTGGAAGACGGCCGGCCGCCGACACACACCGACCCGCCGCCCAACTCGCGCAGGACACCCAAGGTCTCGCCGTAGCCGGCCTTGTCGACGACCGCGCAGACCAGGTCGGACAGGATCGGCCCGTCGGCGACCTCTGCAGGCGAGATGGTCCGCCGGTAGTTGGTGACCTGCACATCCAAAGCCGTCTTGAGGTGGTAACCCTGCAGCACGTCCACCGGGGCCAGAGTGCGCAACGACAGCAGCGGCCGCGCCGGGATCGCCTGGTCCGTCACGCGCAGATCGGGGTGGCCGGGCAGTACATGGTCGCGCTGCCAGGGGTGCACCGGCACCAGCACCGTCTCACCCTCGTGCAGCACATCCGGCCAGGCACCGGTCTGCGACCAAAGGTCCGCAGGCACGGCGAGCAGGGCCAGATCGACCACCGGCCGGTGCTCGGGCGCGTACGCAAGCACCTCCGCGACCGACAGGCCCGTGCGGGTACGACAGCACGGGTGCTGCGGATGGCCCTCGACCACGGCCTGCTCAGCGTCCGCCGAGTCGCGGATCCCGCCTTCCATCCCACCGGCCGCAGCGCGGGCGAGCGCCAGGTTGACGACACTGTTGCCGAGTTCGCCGGCCAGCCGCCGAGCCCCGGATGGGGACGCCGGCCCCAACGCGGCCAGCAACCCAGCGGGATGGTCGATCGGCCCGCCGGGCCCTGACACGGTGAAACCGGGTGGCACCTGGGCGAAGGGCTCGGCGTAGGCTGCCGGCGCCGCCAGCACGCCGCCGCCCTCCAGCGTGATCACCAGCGTGTCCCCGTCGCGGGCCCGCTGCGCGATGCCCGGCAGCGGCTCGCGGGCGAACGCCCCCCACAACCGGCCCAGCACCTCCGTCCGCGCCCCCGGCACCGCCGCGGAAAACGGCTCGACCAGGCCAGGGCGCACCACGCGCAACTCATCGATCACTGCCCGCAATGCGCCCACCTGCCCATCACCCTCCACACGCAACGAACCCCCTAATTCATCCATGATTTCCATCCCGAACTTCTACGCTCGAATATGCTCGAATATGCTCGAAACCGATCCACCCGCAAGGCTGCAATGTGGCTCTGAGCAGCACAAAAGACGCCAATGGCGCCTCGCAGCGAGTGGATCAGATCCTGCGACCCCGACCTGCACAAGGGCGGATTGGCTCACGCCCACCAGGAAGTTCGGGGAAGGTCACATAGATCAGCCGGTTTCGCGTCCTGCACCTCGAAGGCGAACGAACCGGCCCGTTTCTTACCGAATGAAAACGTCAGCGGATAGCACTTGATTAACGACGAAAATGGGGCTCCCTTTACTCCTCCACACAACTACTCCTAGCGGTCGATCAATTACTTTCCGTCAACTACAGTGTTTGTCGTAGACGTCGGCGCAGTCAAGAGAGCGCGAGCAGAAATTTTCAGGTGTGACCCTGAGGATGGAAAACAGTAACGAACCCGGTGGCGATTGAGGAGCGCGATCGCCGACAACCCCTACGGACGGTTGACACCGACCCCCCTTCGTGTAAACGTACGGCGTACGTGGAAGTTCAGCCTCACAAGTGAGGGATCATGGTCGTTGCAGCCCCCCGCACCGCGGTGATCCAGTGCCGGGACGGGAACCACACGCTCGAGCTCAAGGACCGGGAGGCCGTCGCCGAGCGGCTACTGCAGACCTCCCGCAAGCACTCCTTCGACCCCGAAACGGACGTTGACTGGGAGCAGCCGCTCGACCCGGACCTGTTCTACATGCCGCCCACCACGGTCTCCCTCTACGAGACTCCGCTGTGGGAACGGCTCGGCCACCGGCAGCGCGTCGAACTGTCCAAGCGCGAGATGGCCAGCATCCTGTCCTACGGAATCTACGTCGAGCTGCTGCTCATGCAGGGTCTGGCCATGCACGTGTACCGCAGGCGGGTCGACAGTAAACACGCGGCCTACGCGCTCACCGAGATCGCCGACGAGTGCCGGCACTCGATCATGTTCGGGCGTCTGATCGACAAGGTCGGACTCCGTGCCGTCCGCCTGCCCGCGCCGCTGTTCCAGGCCGGGAAGGTCTTCGGCGGCCTGTACGTTCCCGTACAGAAGTTCGCGATGACGCTGGTGGTCGAGGAGACCCTGGACACCATGCAGCGAGCCCTGTTCCCCGACGAGACCATCCAGCCGGTGGTCCGCGACGTGACCCGCATCCACGTCATCGAGGAGGCGCGCCACATCAAGTACGCCCGCGAGGAGCTCAAGCATCTGGTCGCGGACCTGCCCCCCACCCGCCGCCGGGCGTACGGCCTGGCCCTGACGCCGGCCGCCGTGGAGCTGTCGCGCGCCCTGATCCACCCGTCCTGTTACCAGGCGGTCGGGCTCGACCCGAAACTCGCCCGGCGGGTCGCGCTGAAGAGCCCGCACCGCAGGGCCACCCTGGCCTGGATGTTCCAGCGCACACTCGGTTTCTTCGACGAGGTCGGCCTGCTCGACGGCCCCGCCCGTACGGTCTGGCAGCGGACGGGGCTGCTCACCTCAGTGTGAGCAGCGGGCCGCGGTGTGGCGCGCGAAGAGGGCGAACGCACCGCCCTGGAGCCTGGCCGCACGCGATGGAGGCCTGCGCCTGTTTCCCGTCGGGCTCGATGACGCCTGCCGTCGCGCGATGAGCGGCGTCCGCCGGCGGCTGCGCTAAGCCGCACGTGACCTAGCCGGTTACGATGTCGAAGAACGGCAGATGATCTCGGGATCGAACGCTCGCTCGCGCGGCATGGCTTCGGGCAGATCCCGGGTCTGTTCTGGTGCCCTCGCGTTCGAGCACCGCAGTGAAGGAGCGCTTTTCATGGTGAGTGACCAGATTCCCGGTATCGACCCGGCTGCCGCGCCGAGCGGAGATGGATGCGCCGAGTGCCTGGTGGGTGACGGCTGGTGGTTGCATCTGCGGCGCTGTGCCGCATGCGGGCACATCGGCTGCTGCGATTCCTCACCCGCTCAACATGCGACGAAGCATGCGCGTGCGGCCGGACATCCATTCCTGACCAGTTTCGAGCCCGGGGAAGACTGGTTCTGGAACGTCGATACGCAGCAGTACTACGACGGCCCGCGGCTGCTTCCACCGACCTCACGCCCGGACTCCCAGCCGACGCCGGGTCCCAGCGGTAAGGTTCCTGCGGACTGGCAGCGGTACCTGCACTGAGGCCGTGGGACCAGGCCGCCGGATCATCTTCCTCCTGCGCAATGCCAGAATTTGAACGGGGAAGCAGGCGCCGGGGATCACCTTCCTGGCCAGGGTAGGGAAAGCGACATGATGCTCACCGGTAACCAGTTCGAGATCGCCGCGGGCCCGTACCGCGCCGTCATCACCGAGGGAGGCTCGGGGCTTCGGGAGCTGACCCACGATGGGCGCGCACTCATCTTGACCCACGACGCCGACGATCCCGCTCCGGCCGCCTTCGGGCAACTACTCGTTCCCTGGCCCAACAGGGTCGACCACGGCAGGTACTCCTACGGCGGGCGGACACACCAGCTGGACATCTCCGAGCCGCCGCTGGACTGCGCGATCCACGGCCTGATCCGATGGGTCACGTGGAGACTCGCCGCGCATGAGCCCGACCGGGTCCGGCTCACCCACCGCCTGCTGAGCCATGGCGGATATCCGTTCCGCCTGGACCTCGAGGTGGAGTACGCGCTGGACGCCGACTCCGGGCTGAAGGTACGGCTGAGCGCTCACAACCCGGGCTCTTGTACGGCCCCGTACGGGCACGGCGCCCATCCGTACCTCACCGTCGGAGAGCCGATCGACTCCTGCACGGTGTCGATTCCGGCCGACTCCTATCTCCCGACGGATGATCGGAAGCTGCCGAGCGGGCCGCCGGTGGAGGTGACCGGCACCGCGTACGACCTACGCGAGCGGCGGACCCTCGGAGCTCAGGAAATCGACAACGCCTACACGGGCCTGCTGCGGAACGACGACGGGCGGGTGCGGGTGCGGCTGACGAACTCCGCCGGAGACCGGTCGGTGGTGTTCTGGATGGACGAGGCGCATCCGTGGCTGGAGATCTACACCGCCGACGAGGTACCGGAAGATCGTCGGCGGCTGGGGCTGGGTGTGGAGCCGATGACGTGCCCGCCGAACGCCTTTGTGAGCGGGATAGACCTGATCGATCTGAAGCCGGGTGACACGACGACCGGATCTTGGGGGATCATGGTTGGGTGAACTTGAGCGTCTCCTCGATCGACGATCTGTCCGAACTGGTCCTCGGCGCCTCCGCCGAGCATGCCAAGCACTTCCCCGGCGCGGCCACCGGGCGCCAGCCGGTGCATACCGTCTATGTGCCGGCGGACCGTTTCTCCCGGAGCACCCCAGCCGACTTCGGCGCCGAGGCGCTACGGCTGTTCAACAATCACACACCCGGGGCGGGTTCGTTCGGCTCCGCCTTCGGGATCGACGCCGACATCGCGGGCACGGTCCGGCAGCGGGTGGCCGCCAAGCTGGCCAGTGACCCGATCGAGGACCTGCGCATCGACTTCGAGGACGGCTATGGCTCCCGTTCCGACGCCGAAGAGGACGAGGCCGTCGCTCAGGTGGTCGAGGCGGTCGTCGCGGCCTACCAGGTCAAAGAGCTTCCGCACTTCTGGGGCATCCGGATCAAGTCCTTCGCCGAGGGCGGCCATGAGCGCGCGATGCGCACCCTCGACGGCTTCCTGACCTCGCTGCGGGACCGGCTCGGGCGGCTGCCCGGCGGATTCGTCATCACCTTTCCCAAGGTGATCATGCCCGAGCATGTCAAGATCTTCGTCGACTACCTCGGCCGGCTGGAGTCCGCGCTGGGGCTGCCCAATGGCATCCTGCGCTTCGAGGTCCAGATAGAGACCACCGAATCGATCATCAACCACAAGGGCGAGATCGGGCTACGGGCGATCGTCGAGGCGGCGGCAGGGCGGCTCAACTCCGCGCACTTCGGCGTCTTCGACTACACGGCGGCTTGCGGACTGCCACCGGACCAGCAGCGGCTGGACCACCCGGCCTGTGACTTCGCCCGGGACATCATGCAGGTGAGTCTGGCCGGCACCGGCGTGCGGCTGTCGGACGGCTCGACCAACGTGGTGCCCCGCAACGACGGCGCCGATGAGGTCAACCGGACCTGGGCCGCGCATTCCGCACACGTCGCGCACTCTCTGCGGCATGGCTTCTACCAGGGCTGGGACCTCCACCCGGCACATCTGCCGAGCCGCTACGCCATGGTCTACGCCTATCACCTCGATGGCGTGGACGAGGTCATCGGCCGGGTGCGGGCCTGGCACGAGCAGGCCGCCAATGCCGAGAAGGACAACGGCATGCTCGACGAACCGGCCACCATCAAGGCGCTCACCGACCGGCTGCGCCGCGCAGTCGACTGTGGCGCCCTCGACGAGAGCGCCCTCCCCACCTGACCGGGCCCGCGGGTCAGCAGGGCTGTTCGCCCGGGCGGAGCCCCTGGGCCACGGCGCCGAGTGCGTCGGCGAGCGCGGTGACCTGGGCGGGCATCAGGTGATCGAAGATCAGGCGGCGTACGTCGGAGACGTGCTCCGGCGCGACCCGCTCGACGAGTTCGAGGCCCTTCGGGGTGATGTACGCGATGGAGACGCGACCGTCCTCCGGACTGGGCCGCACCTCGACGGTGCCCCGGTCCAGGAGTTTGTTCATGCGGTGGCTGAGTCGGCTCTGTGAGACGTTCATCCGCTCCGCCAGGTCGCACAGACGCAGGCCCTCCGGCTGTTCGCTCAGCTGGACGAGCAGCCCGTACTCCACCTGGACGAGCCCGTGCGCCCGGAACGTGCGCTCCAGCTCCGGCAGTCCGATGAGGGTGAGGACGAGAAGGCTCCGCCAGGCCCGCTGCTCGGTGTCGTCCAGCCATTCAGACTCGGCCATCCCGCCCCCCTGTGCTGTTTGCGCGCTCTCAGAGAGAGTACGGCCCGAACCGCGCCCAGGTGACGACGGCGGCCAGGATGAGCAGCACCGCGGCGGGCGCGATCATCTGGTTCTCGTTGCGGCGGACGTGCGTGACGATGGCACCGATCATGAGCAGCACCAGACCGGTCGCGGCCAGCGGCGTGAGCACCGGCAAGATCTTGGTGGCGGCCGGCAGGATCAGGCCGATCGCGGCGAGCAGTTCGACACCACCGATGCCTTTGACCCCGCTATCGGAGAAGTCCTCGACCCAGCCCATGTTCTGGGTCAGCTTGGTGCGCGGCTGAGTGAGCTTCATCAGCCCGGCCGCGGCGAACGCAGCGGCCAGCAGGACCTGCAGCACCCAGATGACGATGTTCATGCCCGCTCCTCGATGAAGTTATTTGAAACTTCAAGTTCTCTCCTACAGTAGAACCATAAATTTGAAGCGTCAAGTAAGAAGTCGCCAGGCCGGGTGGGTCAGAGCGCACCGGATTCGTGCCGGCGCACGGGATCGGTGAAGGCAGCGAGATCGTCGGGGGTGTCGATGTCATCCGGGGCGGCGACGTCGTCACACGGCACGCGGGTCACGAGTTCTGGGTGGGCCCGGAGGAAGGCACGGGCACCGACATCGCCGACCAGGGATTCGGCGACCTCTCCGAAGTGCTCCCTCGCGATGAGAACCGGGTTACGGGGCCGGCCTCCGTAGGTGGCGACGGCGATCCGCGCGCCCGCTTCGTACGCCTCCAGCAGCCGGCGTACGGCCTCCGGGGTGACGCGTGGCTGATCGACCAGCGCTACCACGACCGCTGGGCAATCGGGCGGCAGAGCCGCGAGGCCGGCCCGCAGAGACGAGCCCATCCCCGACCGCCAGTCCGCGTTGGGAACCACTACGGCGCCGATGACCTCGACCGTGACGGCCCCGATGACGACCAGGACCGGGCCGCAGCCCGCCGCGCGGAGCATGGAGATACCTCGATCGACCAGGCGTTCGCCACCGATCTCGACCAGCGCCTTGGGCCGCCCGAGTCGGCGCCCCTCTCCTGCGGCCAGGAGCAGCCCAGCTGGATGACCACCCATGTTCATTCTCGGAGCCTAATCCCGATCCAGCGAGATTCCCCGCAGGCATGACCATCCATAAAAGATCACGAGAAGGACCGGCAACCGAGCCCGTCTCAGGCCGGCATGACGCTGATCGGAAACGTGGTCAGGTGCACCTCCAGCGCACAGGGCCGCTGCGGCGCGGCCGCTGTGAAGGCCACCCTATGAAGAGGGTGCCGGGTCGCGGTGGATGCGGCCGTCGGTCTCGGTGAGGGGACGGCCAGAGCCGCCCCAGCGGAGCTGGATCAGCTCGGCCGCGATCGACACCGCCGTCTCCTCGGGCGTGCGGGCGCCCAGGTCCAGTCCGATCGGCGAGCGGAGCCGTGCGAGCTCCGCCTCCGACATACCGGCCTCCCGGAGCCGGGCGAGCCGGTCATCGTGGGTGCGGCGCGATCCCATCGCCCCGATGTATCCGGCGGGAGTGCGCAGCGCCGCCTCCAGCAGCGGAACGTCGAACTTCGGGTCGTGGGTGAGCACGCAGATGACGGTCCGCTCGTCGATCTGGGCCGAAATCTCGCCCAGGAACTTGTGCGGCCACTTCACCACGACCTCGTCGGCCTCGGGGAAACGCTTGGCGGTCGCGAACACCGGCCGGGCGTCGCAGACCGTCACCTGGTAGCCGAGGAACTTGCCGGTCCGGGCCATCGCGGCGGCGAAGTCGATCGCCCCGAACACCAGCATCCGAGGTGGCGGCGCGAAGGCGTGCACGAACACGGTGAGCTCGTCCAGCCGCCGCTCCCCCTGCCGGCCGTAGTGCCGCTGCCCGGTCAGCCCCTGGGCGAGCATGCCCCGGACGTCGTCGTCGACCGCGGCGTCCAGCCGGGCGGCGTAAGCGAGACCCGGCGCGAGCGAGCCCACCGCCTGAGAGGGCCAGATCACCCGGCGCGCCCCGATGGTGCCGGGCCCGGCGACGACGGTGACCACCGCGACCGGCTCCCCGCGTTCGATCGACTCCATCACCTCGCCGAACTCCGGGAACGTCGCGGGGCCGATCGGCTCGACCAGGATGTCGAGGATCCCTCCGCAGGTGAGGCCCACCGAGAAGGCGTCGTCGTCGCTGACGCCGTACCGCTGAATCACCGGCACGCCGGAGGAGATCACCGCCTGCGCCAGGTCATAGACGGCGCCTTCGACGCATCCCCCGGAAACGCTGCCGACGACCTCACCGCCTGCAGAGACCGCCATGGCGGCACCGGCCGGACGGGGGGCGCTGCGGAAGGTGTTCACCACCGTGGCGAGCCCGAAGGTCTCGCCTGTCGCGTACCACTTCGCGATGTCGCTCAACACGTCACGCACGGGCGATCATCTCTTTTCCGTCGGATCCGATCAGAACGGCCAGCTCCTCCAGAGCACCGAGGCTATGCCCGGCGACGAAGGCGTCGACGTGGGGCAGCGCCGCCACCATGCCGGCGGTGAGCGGCTCGTACCCGGGCCGGGCCCTGTGCGGGTTGGCCCACACGACCCGGTGCGCCAGCCGGTGCAGCCGCGCCATCTGGTCACCGAGCAGGCTCGCGTCACCGCGCTCCCAGCCATCGGAGGCGATCACGACGATCGCCCCGCGTGCCAGGCCGCGCTGCCCGAACCGGTCGAGGAACTCCTTGAGCTCCTCCCCCAGCCGGGTGCCGCCACTCCAGTCCGGGATGGCGGCCGACACCGCCGTCATCGCCGTGTCCGGATCGCGGTGCCGCAGCTCACGGGTGAGCCGGGTCAGCCTCGTCCCCACGCTGAAGGCCTCGGTGGTGCGCGGCCCCGACCGCAGCGCGGAGTGCGCGAACCGCAGCAGCACGTCCGCATAGAGGCTCATGGAGCCGCTGACGTCCACCAGCAGGACCACCCGCCGGGGCCGCTCTCGGTGCCTGCGGTAGCGCAGATCGGAGATCTCCCCGCCGCGTCGCAGGATCGCAGCGACCGTACGGTGCGGATCGATGCGGCCGGACGCGGCGGGCATGAACCGGCGGGACCGGCGCTGCGCGGCCGAGGACCTGAGCAGAGCGATCAGCCGGTGCACCTCGGCCCGTTCGGCCGCGCTCAATCGGGCGACATCGCGTCGGCGCAGCACCTCGGTCGCACTCGCCGTCGCGAGCCGCAGGTCCGCCGGCTCTTCCTCCGCCCCCTTCTCGCGTGGTCCCGCATTCGGTGTCGACACGTACTGCAGGATCACGGGAGGGGTGGGGCGGGGGGTCAGACGGGGTACCTCGCCGGAGAAGTACGCGGCGAAGCAGCGGTCATAGCGCGGCAGATCGTCCGGGCCCGCGCAGAGCGTGAGCCGTCCGGCCCAGTAGACATCCGTCGGGTCACCGACCGACAGGTGCTCCAGCGCGCCGACCATCGCCTGGACCCGCTCGGGGCTGGCGGCGACCCCGGCGGCGCGCAGCGTACGAGCGAAGCCGACGATCGTGGCGGACACCGTATTCATGGCCTCGCTCCGCTCGGCGGTGAGCAGGCGCCTTTACGCGGCGGCTTCCCTCGTCGCGTGCTCGCTCGGACCTCGCTGCGCGCGCTCCTCAGTCCAGCCACCGCGCGCCTGCTCACGGTCCGGCACCGTTCAGGAGATGTGCGAGCCCGCGCTTGACGATCCGCTCATGGTCTTCGCGGTACTTCAGCACCGCGCCGAGGGTGCGGGCCGCGGTGTCGGGGTCGAGGTCACGGGCGCCCAGGGCGACCAGCGCCTCGGTCCAGTCCAGGCTCTCCGCCACTCCGGGCGGTTTGAGCAGATCCTCGGTGCGCAGCCGTTGAACGGCGGCCGCGACCTGATCAGCCAGCCGGTCGGCGGCGCCGGGCAATCTCCGCCGGATGATGGCCACCTCACGGTCGAAGCTCGGGTGCTCCAGCCAGTGGTAGAGGCACCGGCGTTTGAGAGCGTCATGCACCTCTCGGGTGCGGTTGGACGTCACGACGACCATCGGCGGCTGTTCCGCGTGGATCGTGGCGAGCTCCGGGATCGAGATGGTGAAGTCACTGAGCACTTCCAGCAGGAAGGCCTCGAACTCGTCGTCGGCCCGATCCACCTCGTCGATCAGCAGGACACTGGGTGTGGTCTCCAGTGCCTGCAGCAGCGGCCGGGCCACCAGGAAACGGCGATCGTAGAGCTCGGACTCGAGCCGGCCCACGTCGGTGACACCCGCCGCCTCGGCCGCCCGCAGATGCAGCAGCTGGCGCGGGAAGTCCCAGTCGTAGAGTGCCTGCGACGCGTCGAGGCCCTCGTAGCACTGCAGCCGGATCAGCGGGGCGCCCAGTACCTCGGCGAGGGTCTTGGCGAGGGCCGTCTTACCCACCCCGGCCTCACCCTCGAGAAACAGCGGCCGGCCCATCCGCAGCGCCAGGAACCCCGCGGTGGCGAGGCCGTCATCGGCCAGATAGGAGTGCCGCTCGAGGAGCTCCGCCAGCGCGGCCGGCGACTCGATGGCGGGCGGCCTTACTGCCGGGTTCGACGTCACCCGTTCAGGCTACTTCGCATATTGAATTCCTATCTTTTCGATTGACTTAATGGGAATAACGGACCACGATCGTTGTCATGGACGACCTCACGGATGAGGCCACGTACCAGCAGGTGCGTGCGGCTCAGTGGCATCGGCACCTTTCTCGGCGGAATCTGCTGCGAGCATCCGCGGGGGCCGGTCTCGGCGCCACGATCCTCACCTCCTCGGCTGGACGGGCGTTCGCCGACGACCCGATCGTCAAGCCACTGCCACCCGAGCTGTTCACGGTGTACGGGACGAACGCGGAGACCAAGTGGGAGGCCATGCGGGGTCAGGGTTATCTGACCCCCACCGACCGGTTCTTCGTCCGCAACCACACCCGCACCCCGCTCATCGACGCGAAGACCTGGCGGCTCAAGCTCTGGGGCACCGGCCTGCGCGACTCCCCCGGAGAGGATCGGCCGGTCGAGTTCTCCTACGAGGACCTGCTGAGGCTGCCCGCCGAGGGCCTGACCGCGTTCATCGAGTGCACCGGCAACGGCCGCAGCTTCTACACCACCCAGCAGGGCCAGACGGTGAGCGGAACCCCGTGGAAGCTCGGTGGGGTCGGGGTGGCGCACTGGCGCGGCGTACGGCTGTCGACCGTCCTGGAACGCGCGGGTCTGAGCCGGCGGGCCGTGGATCTCCTCCCGCGCGGGCTCGACGCCGAGTTCCTTGACAAGGGCGTGAACCTGGGCCGGGTCCGGCGACCCCTGCCGGTCGCCAAGGCGCTCAAGGACGTGTTGCTGGCGTACGAGATGAACGGAAGACCGCTGCAGCCCGACCACGGATTCCCGGTCCGGCTCGTGGTGCCGTCCTGGGTGGGCATCGCCTCCATCAAGTGGCTCGGCGACATTCAGGTGGCGGATCAGCCACTGTTCTCGCCGTGGAACACCCAGTACTACCGGCTGTTCGGCCCCGGATACCCGCCCGAGGGCAGCGCGCCACTGACCCGTCAGGTCGTGAAGAGCGCCTTCGAACTACCCTGGAACGCCCAGCTCACCACCGGCCGCACCCAGGTGCTGCACGGGCGCTCCTGGTCCGGCAACGGGCGTATCCGGCAGGTGGAGGTCAGCGTCGACGGTGGCGTGACCTGGCGCAGAGCCCACCCTCGTGACCAGCGCGGATCCCGCGCCTGGCTAACGTGGGAGGTCCATTGGCGGCCCGAACACCCGGGGTCGTACGAGCTGCTGGCGCGGGCCACCGACGAGACCGGTGCCACCCAGCCGGATCTGGCCCCCTATAACACGCTCGGCTACCTGTTCGGGGCCGTCGTCCGGCACCCGGTCACGGTGGCCTGAACCGGTCCTTGCCCGGCCGGAATCGCAGTGTGACGATGCACCCGACCTCAGGAGGAGCCTTATGGCGCTGTGGAAGCCCGACCCCACCTTCTATGCCTCTCCCCGGGACGCGGCCTCCGCGCCGCCAGAGAAGCTCGCCTATGTCGCGGCCTTCGACCGGGCCGCGGAGAAGCCCGATGCCATCGTGGTCCTCGACGTCGACGAGGAATCGGCGTCCTATGGCCAGGTGATCGGCTGGACCGACCTGCCCTATGTCGGGGACGAGCTGCACCACTTCGGCTGGAACGCCTGCAGCAGCGCGCTGTGCCCGGGCTCCCCGCACCCGCATGTGGAACGGCGCTATCTGATCGTGCCCGGGCTGCGGTCATCGCGGATCTATGTGATCGACACCAAGGAGAATCCGACCAGCCCGGAAATCATCAAAGTGCTGGAGCCCGACGAGCTGGCCAAGCGCGCGGGCTACTCCCGGCCGCACACCGTGCACTGCGGGCCCGAGGGTCTCTATGTCAGCGCGCTCGGCGGCGCCAACGGCGAGGACGGACCGGGCGGAATCGCGCTGCTCGACCACACCTCCTTCGACGTGCTCGGCCGCTGGGAGGTGGAGCGCGGCCCGCAGTACTTCGCCTACGACGCCTGGTGGCACATCGCGCACGACGTGCTGGTCACCTCGGAGTGGGGCACCCCGTCCATGATCGAGGACGGGGTGGTCGGCGAGCTGCTGCTCGGCCGTAAGTACGGCCACTCGCTGCACTTCTGGGACCTGCGCAAGCGCAAGCATGTGCAGACCGTCGACCTCGGTGATGAGCACCAGATGGCCCTGGAACTGCGCCCTGCTCATGACCCCACCCAACAGTACGGATTCGTCGGGGTGGTGGTCAGCGTCGAGGACCTGTCGGCGTCGGTCTGGCTCTGGCATCGGGACGGCGACCAGTGGGCCGCCACGAAGGTCATCTCGATCCCGGCCGAGCCCGCCGCCGCGGAGGACCTGCCGCCGGTGATCGCGCCGTTCGGAGCCGTACCCCCGCTGATCACCGACATCGACCTGTCGGTGGACGACCAGTGGCTGTACGTCTCGTGCTGGGGCACCGGTGAGCTCAAGCGCTACGACGTCAGCGACCCCTTCCACCCCGTCGAGGCCGGATCGGTGCGGATCGGCGGCATCGTCGGCCGCACGCCGCACCCCGCCGCACCGGATCTGCCCCTGGCCGGCGGGCCGCAGATGGTCGAGGTCAGCCGCGACGGTCGTCGCGTCTATGTGACGAACTCGCTGTACGGCGCGTGGGACGACCAGTTCTATCCCGACGGGGTCGGCGCTTGGGCGGCCAAGCTCGACTCGACCCCAGATCGTTCAGGCCAGGGATTCACCTTCGACGAGCGGTTCTTCCCGCACGGCGACGACTTCCGCGGGCTGCGCCCGCACCAGACCCGGCTGCAGGGCGGGGACGCCTCCTCCGACTCGTACTGCTACCCATGATCCGACCGGAGCCGAGGGGATGACCAACGGATCGCTGGCGGCGCTGGTCGCCCTCGGCGCCTTTCACGGCCTCAACCCCGGAATGGGCTGGCTGTTCGCCGTGGCCAGGGGGTTGCAGGAGCGGTCGCGGACTCGGGTGCTGCAGTCGCTGCCCGCGATCGCGGCCGGGCACGCCGCCTCGGTCGGCGTCGTCGCGATCCTGGTCTCCCTCACCCAGTCGGTGGTGACCACCCAGGTGGTCGCCATCGGCGGGGGCGTACTACTGGTCGGCTTCGGCCTGTGGCGGCTGCTGTCCAACCGTCATTTCCGCTGGGTCGGGATGAAGCTGTCGCTGTGGCAGCTGGCCGGCTGGTCGTTCCTGATGTCGTCGGTGCACGGTGCCGGGCTGATGCTGCTGCCGGTGCTGACCTCCGAGGCGTCCGGGCCGGCCGCCCACGCTCATGGCCTGAGCCATGGCCCGGGCAGCGCGCTCACTGCTGGAATGTTCGTGACCGGAGTGCACACCCTCGCCATGTTCGTGGTGGCGGGAGTGATCGCGGTCCTGGTGTACGAGGTCGTCGGCCTGGCCATCCTGCGCCGGGCCTGGTTCAACCTCGACCGGCTCTGGGCCGTCGCACTGATCGGCGCCGGCACCGCCACCCTCCTGACCGCCTGACGCAGGCCCGCGGAACGCCGGGCGATCCGGCCTCTTACGCGGAGCCGAGTGCGGAGCGGCCTGCGGTCGGCGAACGGCGGAGGCCGAGTGCCAGCGCCGGGCACATCTCGGCGGCCTGCCGGGCGTCCCACAGCGACCGGGTGGGCACCTGCGCATCGGTGAGCATCGGGTAGCCGTAGGGGTCGAGCTTGATGAGCTCGGGAACCAGGTGCCCGCAGAGCCCATGACCCGCGCAGCGCGACCAGTCCACCGTCAGCTGCAGACCCGAGTCCTCGTCCTGCTCACCGGGCACGGGGAGCAGTTTCCGCACGGGCCGCCCGCAGCTGCCCCTGGCGAGATGAGTGGCGACATCATCGCTGAACACGTCGACCGCGGACAGGAGGAATCTGGTCGTACCGTCCGGGTGATGGCAGGCACCACGGCCCCGCACGACCGAGCTGCCCTGCTGTATAGCCGAGAGCGCCTCGCCACCGGACTTGCCCGCGGCCAGCGCGGAGAACGACCGGGCGATCGCCGGCAGCCCCAGACGGCACGGTCCGCACTGTCCCGCCGACTCGGCACCGAGGTAGTCCGCCACTCGGGCGACCTCGCCCAGCGGGCAGGTCCCCTCGTCGAGAGGGACGACGATGCCCGCGCCCAGCGTCGCACCGGCCTCGGCCATTGCCGCCCTCGAGACCCTGGCGTTGGCCGCGCCGACGGGGGTGAGCCACGCACCGTGGTAGCCGCCGATCATCACACCCTGGCCGACTCCGACCCCGCACCGGCGGAGCACATCGAGGAGCGGAACACCGGACGGCGCCTCCACCACCGTCCGCTTCCCGGCGGCGCCCGAGACCGTGAGCAGGACGGTGCCCGGCTCCTCCTGGGTCCCGATGTCCCGGTAGCCCTTGGTACCCAGCTCTGCCAGCATCGCCAGCTGGGCGAACGTCTCGGCGTTGGAGAGCAGCGTCGGCAGGCCGTTGACGCCGCTCTCCGCGGCGCGGACCTTGCGGCCGGGCGGGATGGGCTCCAGTCCGTTGACGCCGCGGACGAGCGCACCGCCCTCACCAGTGATGAACCGTTCCGGAAGATGGACCACCCGCACGAAGCCGGCCCGCCCCACCTCCTTGACGGCAGCTCGGATCGACCGCTCGGGCGGGCCTCCGTCGGTCACCCCGATGACGAGTTCGCTCGCGTTGAGCGCGCGGACCGCGAGCATGGCGCCATTGAGGACGAGGTGGGGTGCGCGGGCGAGGAGGACCTTGTCCTTGGCGCTCGCCGGCTCACCTTCGGTGGCGTTGACGAGCACCACGGCAGGCGAGTCGCGACGGCGGACCGCGGAGTCGACCGCCTGCAGTTTGCGAGCGAAGGGAAAGGCGGCACCGCCACGGCCACGCAGATCGACACTTTCGGCCAGCGCCACCAGCTCACGGAATGAGAAATCAGGCAGAACGCGATGGAATTTGCGGTGCCCATCGAGGTCGAGCCGCTGCAGGCGGTCGAGCCCTTGGAAGAGCCGTGCGGGACCGATGTGCAGGACGTCGGGGATGCCGCTCATCGCCGGCCCCCGATCCACTGGGTCGTCTCCGCCTTCAGCGCCGACCAGAACTCCTCATCGGGGATGGCGTGCACGGTCGGCTGGTCGATCGGGGCCACCGGCCGTCGTTCGCGGGCACCGCCGCGTCGCACCGCACCCTTGCGCCGGAACACCGTCGCCACGAGCCGGGCCATCGCCGCGAACACGACCAAGGCGAAGCAGACCACATAGCTCCAGGTCACCCAGGGCTTGGGCGTACGGCCGGCCATCAGTCCGTGCACGATCGCGATGGGCCACGAGATATAGGCGATGGAGTGCAGCATCCGCCACATCCACGGGTGGGCGCCGCCGATGTACCGGCCCCTGGCCACCCCGGTGACGAGCACCAGGATCATGAGATCGCTCGCGATGGTGCCGAGGCCCAAATAGAGGTCACGGCCGCCCCGCCCCCCGGAGAACGGCACGACCACGTCGATCACGGCGGCGTGCCGCTCCATGAGCTTCAGCAGCACGTGCGCCACCAGAAAGCTCACGGCCATGACCGCCGCCGCGCGGTGAGCGGACTGGGCGAGGATACGCAGCCGGACCGGCGCCACGCGTCCTGCGGCCACCAGACCGGCCACCACGGTGGCGGTCAGCGCCAGGAGTACGAGCACACCGGCGTAGAACTCCAGTGAGGCACGGATCTGCGCGACCACCACGGCGCCGCGCTGGGTGCTGCCTCCCCCTAGAACTCCGGCGAGAAGCACACAGACGAGAGGGCCCGACACAAGCCTCCGCCGGCGGGGCGCGAGGCCGCTGATCTCGGCGGCCAGTTCACCATGCTGTTTCATCGACGTCCAAAGATCGGGTGGGCGTGGGAGGCGGTGCACCACCCGGGGACGGCCCGGTGTCGCCACCCCCGGGCTTCGCCTTCGTCGCGGCGGCGCTGCCGTAGCCGGTCAGCGAAATCCGCTCGTCCTTGGAGATCAGCGAACCGGGGGCCTGCCCCAGCAACCGCAGGAAGTCCTTGGTGCCGGCGAGCCCGATCACCCATCTGGCCCCCGCCGCACGGGCGACGAACACCGAGACGTCCGGCCTGGCCATCACCCCCGCGGGCGGCGGAATCGCGGAGGTTCCGAAAGCCCAGCCCCGCTTACGGTCGATCCTGCTCAGCCGGACGATGGGCCGCGCGAGATTCGGCACTCCGTACGCAAGGCGGGCCGTCGGCCCGTGTTGCGCGAGCACCATCGTCTGAACCTCCGACTCCAGAGGGGAGGCTCGAGAGGACCGGGGCGAGGCCCCGGCGGAGGACACCTCGTGCGGGGTCTCCGGGAAAGGAGTCCCTGCCGCGAACCGGACGGGCTTCGTCCGCAACGGCAGGATCGTCTGCTCAACGATGGCGCAGAGCGACAGTGCGACGAGCACGGCCGTCGCGGTGCCGACACTGGAGATCCGATTCACCAGAGGGAGCATCGAGATCTTGTCGTCATGGTGCCGCTGTGACATCGCCTCGCCTCTCAGCTGGCACAGGTTGAGAAGTTGACCCGATTTCGGGGGAAATACTACGAGGCTATTGAGGTTCCTGGGTGGCGATGTTATAAAAAAGCCCTTGTGAAAGCGTTCTAACTATGAGTTAGAACTCGCGTATCGAGTGTGGCGAAGCCCACCTGCTCAGCGCCATCACACCGTGCGATGTCACGGCTGCCCACACCCCCTCGATCATCGTTTTCTCAGATTTCGCCCAGACGTCCTTAATGCGGGCTCCCTAGCGTCCTACCCCAACGTCCTGACGGAACAATGGGAGGCTGCGGATGGCGGTGGGACCAGGCGGCCGGCCACGACGCGGACGGCGCGCGGTGCTCTGGTGCCTGATCACCTCGCTGGCCGGCGTGGTGGTGATGGCGGGGGTGATGGCGGCCCGGTCGGGGGCTTCCGGGTCCGCGTCGCTCACCGTCCCTTCCGCTGGACCGACCACGGAGGTGACTGTGAGCGCGACGCCCTCTCCGCGGGCCACCGCCAAGAAGCGCCGCTCGACAGGGCTGTCCAAGACCGCCCGCAGCCGGCTCACCGGCACGCTGTCCGACTATCTCGACGGCCGCACCGGGCGGCTGGCGATCACCGCCCGGGATCTGTCCACGGGCGTCACCTTCGGCTACGGGACGAAACTGAAGTTCCCGACGGCCAGCATCGTCAAGGTCGACATCCTCGCCGCCCTGCTGCTCAAGGCGCAGCGGGCCGGGCGGACACTCACGACGTCCGAGAAGAGCACCGCCACCCGGATGATCGAGTACAGCGACAACAAAGCCGCCAACGCCCTCTGGGCGGAGATCGGCGGGACCGGTGGTCTGACCGCCGCCAACCGGAAGCTCGGCCTGCGCAGCACGATCGCGGGTTCCGGTGGCTACTGGGGCGTGACCATGACCAGCACCGCCGACCAGCTCCGGCTGCTGTCCGCCCTCACTTCGAAGAAGAGCCCGCTCAGCGCCCGCAGCAGGGCCTACGCCCTCGGGTTGATGGGCGACGTCATCTCCACGCAGGACTGGGGGGTCAGTGCGGGCGCCGATGACGGTGACTCGGTGGCACTCAAGAACGGCTGGCTGCCACGTGCCACGGACGGCGGCACCTGGGTGGTCAACAGCATCGGGCGGATCCATGGCGACGGACACGACTACCTGATCGCGGTCCTGTCGGACCACAACACGACGATGGACTCCGGTGTGACGAAAGTCGAGCACGTCACCCAGCTCGTCACCAAGGCCTTCGGGAAGGAACTCGGGCGGGCCTGACCCTACGACGACTGCGGGTCGGGAGCTTCGCCATAGGCGCGAAGAAGGCCGCGCAGCTCGGTCATCTGACGGGCGGCGAGCTGATGCTCGGCTCCGTTGATGCCCATGGCGCTGATCGAGTCGCCGCTGGACAGGTCGAGCGTGGGCCACGGGTCGCCGGTCACCATGTTGACCCGGACCACCTCGGCCCATTCGTACCGCCTCGTATAGAGGGGGTTGACGATGGTGAGGCCCGGCACGTCGGCCACGACCCGGCAGCGGCCCAGCACGTGCATGATCCAGGCGATCACCAGTCCGAACACCACCAGGCCGATCCGGTCGACGGCCCCCCACGTGGAGGGCACCACGACGGCGAGCACGACCATGCCGATCATGATCGTGCTCGCCAGCGCGTAAGCCACCACCCGCGTGGTGCGCGGACGCCACACCACCGGCAGCATCACCGTGCTGCCGGTGGCTCGTGGCCCTGGATCTGGAATGTCAGTCAACGATCTTGGTGATCGGGATCTCGAGGATGTCGCGGGCGCCGGCCGCCTTGAGCGCCGGGATCAACGTGTTGACCCCGTGCTTGGCGACGACGCTCTCCACCGCGTGCATCTCTCCGCCGGCCAGCGGAGTGATGGTCGGCGAGGACATCGACGGCATGATGTCCAGCACCGCCGGCAGCGCCCCGTTGGAGACGTTGAGCTTCAGCAGCACCTTGCCGCGGGCCCGGATCGCGCCCTGCAGCAGCAGCGCGATGTCCTCCATGGCCGACCGCTTCTCCGGGTTCTCGTACGCCTCACGGTTGGCGACGAGCTCGGTGTAGCTGGTGAGCAGCGTGTCGAGGATGCGCAGCCCGTTCTTGCGGAGCGAGGAACCGGTCTCGGTCAGGTCCACGATGACCTCGACGATGGCCGGCACCTTGGCCTCGGTCGCGCCGTAGGACGGGACGACCATGGCCTTGACACCGTGCTTGGCCAGGTAGCGCTCGGTCATGGCCGGGAACTCGGTGGAGATCCGGACCCCCTCTGGGATGTCGGAGACCGACTGCCAGGGCGCGTCGTTCGGCACGGCCATGATGACCCTGACCGGGTTGGAGGTCGCCTTGGAGTACTTCAGCTCGCCGAGGCTGACGACGTCGGCGTCGGTCTCGGTGATCCAGTCGCGGCCGGTGATGCCGAGGTCGAACAGACCCTGCTCGAGGTAGGTCGGGATCTCCTGCGGGCGCAACACCCGGACCCGGTCGATCCGCGGGTCTTCGATGGAGGCACGGTAGTCGCGGTCCGAGCCGCGGCGGACCGTCAGGTCGGCCGCGTCGAACAACTCGACGGTGGCGCGCTCGAGAGAGCCTTTGGGCAAGACAAGGGACAGCACAGTGGAAGCCTTTCGTCGTTCGGGACTCTGGGACCGGGGTGACTCAGGAACTCAGATGCTCCGTCACATGCCCGGCGTGACCGTGATGCCGCAGTCCTCGCAAGGTCAGAGCCGTGTCAAGTGCGGCCACAGTCGCCTCCCATCCCTTGTCTTCGCGGCTGTCCGGTAGCCCGCTACGATCCAATGCCTGCTCAATGGTGTCACACGTGAGCACTCCGTTGCCCACCGGCGTGCTCTCATCGAGTGCCACTCTGGTCAAACCTGCGGTAACGGAGTCACAGACATAGTCGAAATGGGCCGTTTCGCCGCGGATGACGGCACCCAGGCAGACGACGGCGTCGTTCTCGCGGGCCAGTTGCTGGGCGATGACGGATAGCTCCAGCGCACCCGCGACCCGGGCCACGACGGGCATGTGAATGCCACAGGCCTTGGCGGCCAGAACGGCCCGCTCCAGCAGCCGGTCGGTGATCTCACCGTGCCAACGGGTGGCGACGATGCCGAGGGTCAGCTCGGCGGCGTCGACGGTGGTGTCCTCCGGACGACCGGCACCGCTCATGCTGTGTCCCCCGCTCGCCTTCCGGGGCGCCCGAAGGCACCGCCTTCCCTCGTTGCTCGCTCCGCGCGCTCCTCAGTCCAGACGGCGCCGCGCCCCTCCGGCTCGCTCACTGCGTACTCCCCTTTCACTCCACCCGCGCGGCGGGTTCGCACCGCGCGGGCCCTTTCCGACGCCTCGCTCACAGGCCCTCGATCACAGGCCCTCGCTCACAGGCCCTTGATCTCATGGCCGAGACGGTCCCGCTTGACCGTCAGGTAACGCCGGTTGTGCTCGGTGACGACCACCGGCAGTGCCACCCGGCTCAGCACCTCCACGCCGAAACCCTCCAGGCCGCTGAGCTTGGCGGGGTTGTTGGTGAGCACGCGGATCGAGCGCACGCCGAGATCGATCAGCATCTGGGCGGCATTGGTGTACTCGCGGGCGTCGGCCGGCAGACCGAGCTCGAGGTTGGCGTCGACGGTGTCGGAACCGTTGTCCTGCAGCGCATAGGCCCGCAGCTTGGCCAGCAGGCCGATGCCCCGGCCCTCGTGGCCGCGCAGGTAGAGCACCACGCCACGTCCTTCCTCCGCGATCGTCTCCATCGCCCCGTCGAGCTGGGTGCCGCAGTCGCAGCGCTCGGAGTGCAGCACGTCACCGGTGAGGCACTCCGAGTGCGCCCGGATGAGGACGTCCTCCCCATCGCCAAGGTCCCCATAGACCAGGGCGACGTGCTCGCCACCGTCGATGGAACTGGAGTAGCCGACCGCGCGCCACATGCCGAACCGGTTGGGCAGCCGGGTCTCGGTGACCCGCTCCACCAGCGTCTCGGTGCGCTTGCGATATTCGGCGAGCTGCTCGATGGAGACCAGCTTGAGCCCGTGCTCCTTGGCGAACACCTGAAGCTCGGGCAGCCGCGCCATGGTCCCGTCGTCGTTGGCGACCTCGCACAGCGCGCCGGCCTCGGGCAGGCCGGCCAGCCGGGCGAGGTCGACCGCGGCCTCGGTGTGGCCACGCCGGCGCAGCACACCGCCCTCGTGATAGCGGAGCGGAAAGATGTGGCCGGGGCGTACGAGCTCGTACGGTTCCGTCGCCGAATCGGCCAGGGTGCGGATCGTCCTCGCCCGGTCGGCCGCCGAGATGCCGGTGGTGACACCGTGTCGGGCGTCGACGGTGACCGTGAACGCCGTCCGCATGTGCTCGGAGTTCTGCGAGGTCATCAGGGGGATATGGAGCCGGTCAAGGTCCGCTCCCGGCATGGCGACGCAGATGACGCCGCTGGTGTGCCGGACGGTGAAGGCCAGCAGCTCCGGTGTCGCCTTGGCCGCGGCGAAGATGAGGTCGCCCTCGTTTTCGCGGTTCTCGTCGTCGACGACGATGACGGGCCGACCGGCCGCGATGTCGGCGATCGCTCCCTCGATGCTGTCGAACTCGCCGTTGGTCTCAACCTTGCTCATGCGGCTACCACCTCAGACTGTGGGTTGTGCGCGCTCTGTGCCCGGTACTGCCGGAGCCAGTCGCGGAACCCGATCATCACCAATACGAAGAAGAAGACGTACACGCCGCCGGTCACCCACAGCTTGGAGTGAAGGGCCAGCGGCACTCCGACCAGGTCGACGGCGACCCAGATCCACCAGAAGTCCACCAGCGCGCGGCTCTGCGCCAAGGTCGCGACCGCGCTGCCCACGAAGATGTACGCGTTGGCCAGCGGCATCCAGTCGGCGTGCAGGAACGGCAGATTCGCGAACGCCAGGGCGACGATGCCCGTGCCCGCCGCGAGGACGGCGATGAGCGCGGCACGTTCCCGTCCGGTGGCCGGGCGGACCGGCAGGTCGTGGCCGCCGCTCATGCCCCGCGACCACTTCACCCAGCCGTACGCCGCCAGCACCCCGAACATGACCTGCTTGAGGGCGTTGCCGGTGAAGTGTGCGCTGACCGACGCGACGAACAGCAGGACGGAGCCGGCCAGCTGCACCGGCCAGGTCCAGATCGTCTTCTTGATCGCGAGCCAGACCGTGGACAGTGCGCACGCGTTGCCGACGATGTCGGTCCACAGCAGCTTCTCGCCGAAGACCTCGATGCCGGCCTGAGTCCAGCTCATGTGCTCGCCCCGCTCGCCGGCGAGTTCGGTGCTCCGGGAGGGTTGTGAATCCTTGGCGGCTCACAACCCTCCCGGATCACTCTGGCGCTGGACGCCGCGCGCTCGCTCGTGCTCACGACGTGGCGCCGATCATTCGCTCGACGTACTTGGCGATCACGTCGACCTCAAGGTTGACCGGGTCCCCCACGACCTTGCGGCCCAGGGTGGTGAGCTCGAGCGTGGTCGGGATCAGGCTGACGGAGAACCGGTCGTCGCCGGCGTCCACGACGGTCAG
>JAOPYO010000491.1 GCA_025964575.1 Actinomycetes bacterium | reverse complement strand
GTTTCCTCGCCACCACCCGGCCACCTCAGAAGCGACAGGGGCCGGGCTGCCACCCCACTCAGCGATGAATCGGGATGTCCACCCCGCATGCCAAGGATCCGACCCGGTCGCCCTACGCCCTCCCAATCGGCCGGTCCGGCGGTCTCCGCAGCGAGATGTACCGTGCCCTGTCGGTGCATGACGAGACCGAGGCGGGCCGATCGCGGCAGAGCTGGACTTCAGGGTGTCGACGCCCGCGCTGTTCAGGCAAACCGCGGGGGCGGCTACCCGCTCCCCGGCGTGATCACACATCCATGGCGGCTCCTCCGGGGAGGTCGGCAAAGCGCGCTTTCGAGTGACGACTCAGCACGATCCGGCCGGTCTCCGCGGCGTGGGCGGCGATGATCAGGTCATGCGCGCCCCGCGGCGTCCCTATCCGGCGAACTTGGGCGATCAAGCGTGCGTGATGGGCGGCCTCAGATTCGTTACCGATCAATGTGCGACAATGTCGGCATTGCAGCAAGTGCGGGCCTGGCCGACCAGTTACCAGCGGCCGGTGGCCGCAAGGAGCACGGCGGCGGCGGCGACGCCGGCGGTGGAGGTGCGCAGCACGGTGGGGCCGAGCAGCGCCGGTACGGCCCCCGCGGCAGCGAAGCGCTGAATTTCCTCCTCTGCGATGCCGCCCTCCGGGCCCACAATCACCACAATGTCGCCCTTTTCGGGCAGCACCAGCCCGCTGAGCGGCTCCTGGGCCTCTTCATGCAGGATCACGGCGCGGGCGGCGGTCGCGATGCGCGAGGCCACCTCGCCGGTGGTGGCCAGCTCTGTGACCTCGGGAAGCCAGGCCCGCCGGGCCTGCTTGGCCGCCTCCCGTGCGGCGCCGCGCCACTTGCCGAGGGCCTTGTCCCGCCGGTCCGGGCGCCACTGGGTCACGCAGCGGCTCGCCGCCCAGGGCACGATCTCGTCGACGCCCACCTCGGTCATGGTCTCGACGGCCAGCTCACCACGATCCCCCTTGGGCAGGGCCTGCACCACGACGATGCGCGGGTCCGGTGCCGGAGACCGCCTCCGGGTGAGGACGTCGAGCTCCAGAACATCCCGGCCGGCCACCACGGCGACGACGCATTCGGCCAGCAGCCCGGCCCCGTCGGTCAGGTCGACCCGCTCCCCTACGCGCAACCGCCGTACGGTCGCCGCGTGCCGCCCTTCGGGACCGTCCAGGACGACCCGATCCACGGCGAGGCGTTCGGGCTCAGCGAGAAAGACAGGCGGGCTCACAGTCGCATTCTCCCGGCATCACAGCGGAAAGTGCGCCTCCGCTCCCGTGATCGTCGCGTCGCAGACAAACAAAGCAACTGCGCGATCACGGGAGGTCAGGACGAACGGGGCTCGTTCAGGCCTTCGCGGAAGGCCTCACGCACTTCTCTTCAACGACCGCCC
The DNA here is from genome assembly GCA_025964575.1 of Actinomycetes bacterium. Classification (GTDB taxonomy): domain Bacteria; phylum Actinomycetota; class Actinomycetes; order Streptosporangiales; family Streptosporangiaceae; genus Actinomadura_E. Next base: position 1,300 of record JAOPYO010000491.1, on the reverse strand, counting down.
TGATTGAAGGCATCGCGCAAGCGGGAGAAGAAGCCCTGCTGACCAGGGGCGAACTTGCCGGGGGGACGCTCCTCACCACGCAGTTTGGAGAGACTGCGCAGCAGCTCCTCCTGCTCCTCATCCAACCGGTTCGGTGTCTCCACATTGACGTGGATCATGAGGTCACCGCGACCGGTCTCATTGAGGTGGTTGATTCCACGCCCGTACATCGGGATCACCTGGCCGGACTGGGTGCCGGGCCGGATGTCGATCTCCTCGGGACCGTCCAGAGTCTCGATGGTCACCTGAGTGCCGAGGGCGGCGGCGGTCATCGGGATCTGCACCGTGCAGTGCAGATCATCGCCCTCCCGCTCGAAGATGTGATGCGGCCGCTCGACGATCTCGAGGAACAGATCGCCGGGGGGGCCACCACCTGGGCCGACCTCGCCCTCGCCGGCCAACTGGATGTGGGTGCCGTGCTCCACGCCCGCGGGAATCCGTACCTTGATCGTGCGCCGGGTGCGGACCCTGCCGTCCCCGGAGCACTCCGGGCAGGGGGTGCGGATCACGCTGCCGTAACCACCGCACTGCGGGCAGGCCCGGGAGGTCATCACCTGGCCGAGGAACGACCGGGTGACCTGCTGCACCTCACCGCGGCCGTGACATACATCACAGGTGTCCGGGTGAGTTCCCGGCGCGCACCCCGAGCCCGTACAGGCGGTGCAGACGACGGCCGTGTCGATGGTCAGCTCGCGAGTCGTGCCGAACGCGGTCTCGGAAAGGTCCAGCTCCACCACCAGCGTGGCGTTGCGGCCTCGCCGGGCCCGGCCGCGAGGTCCGCGGGCACCGGCCGTGCCGAAGAAGGCGTCCATGATGTCACTGAACGGGAACCCGGCGCCGAACCCGGCGCCACCGCCCCCGCCCGCCGACGCGAAGGGGTCCGCGCCGAGGTCGAACATCTCGCGCTTCTTCGGATCGGAGAGCACCTCATAGGCCTGAGTGATCTCCTTGAACTTCTCCTGGGTCGCAGGATCCGGGTTGACGTCCGGGTGAAGTTCACGGGCAAGCCTGCGGTAGGCCTTCTTGATCTCGTCCGCGCTCGCGTCCCGACGCACCCCGAGGGTGGCGTAATAGTCGCGTGCCACTTACGACCCCGCCAGGATCTGACCGACGTAACGTGCCACTGCTCGTACCGCTCCCATCGTGCCGGGGTAATCCATCCGTGTCGGGCCCAGGACGCCCATACGGGCCAGGGCCTGATCACCAGTGCCATAACCGACGGCGACCACCGAGGTCGACCGCAGGCCCTCATGCGGATTCT
>JAOPYO010000473.1 GCA_025964575.1 Actinomycetes bacterium | reverse complement strand
CGGGCTGGGTGCGTTGGGATCCATAGCGTTCTTCCCAGGCTCCTGAGGCTAGGTCGGCGGCCAGTGCCTGGACGGCGCGCTCTTCCACGCCCGGCGCGAGGAAGCTCCACGTGGACTGGGCCAGTCGGACGGCCGGGTCCAGCAGGGACTCGGGCCGGGCGTAGAAGGCCTCGATGAAGCCGTCGACGCAGTCGATCGGGATGGGAACCGGGCGGACCTCGGTGCCCTGGCCGAGCGCGGCGGTGATGGTCTCGATCGACGGGCAACGGCCGGCGTCGACCTGCTGCAACTCCGGGGCGTAGTCCATGAGCCAAAGCCGGCCCAGCTCGGCAGGGTCGAAAGTCAGCACCAGCACCGGGCCACGAGCCACCCGCCGCATCTCCCGCAACCCGGCGACGGGGTCCGGCCATTGGTGAACGGTGACCATCGCCATGGCCGCGTCCACGGCGTCATCGTCGAACGGAAGCGCCTCAGCGATCCCGTGGATGGCGGGCGCCAGGTGGGACGGGCGCTGGCGGCGCATCTCCGGAGACGGCTCGATGGGCAGGACATGCCGGTCGGACGGTTCGTACGAACCTGCGCCCGCGCCGACGTTCACCACCGTCCGGGCATCGCCGAGGGCCGAGTGCACCAACGCCGCGATCCGCGGATCCGTCCGCCGATGCCGCGCGTAGCCCACACCGATACGTCCATAGTCCGCATCACCCACTAACGCCACCATCATCCCCCTTCGAACGTCGCAGGAAGATCATAATGTCCAGTCGGTTTCCGGTCCGGGCACGGCCGGATAAGTCCGGCGGGGGCGGAGCTCGGTCTCTGACCGACCTGCATCCGAAGGCTCCTGCGGCTAAGCGGATCTGTTAGTTGTGGATAAGGTCACGGGAGGTTGAGATGGTCTGTCTTGATCTGGCCGAGGAAGCGGTCCCATTCGGGTGAGGTGAACGCCAGCGCTGGGCCGGTGGGGTTCTTGCTGTCCCGGACGAGGCACCGGTCGCCTACCGGGGCCACTTCCACGCATGCGCCGCCTTCGTTGTTACTGCGGCGGCTTTTCCGCCAGATGGCGTGGGAGGTGTCCAGCAAGGTCATATGGCGCCTCTTTTCGGCAGGGGAGCGTTCAGCCGGTCTGATCGCGGAGGGCTGCGATCAGTGAGACGGAGGCGTCCGGGCTGACTGCGGCGGCCATCAGGTGATCGAATATCAGCCTATACCGGCGGATCTGATTGGGGTCCTCGACTACGATCCCGCTGGTTTGGTTCTCGAAGTAGACGATCTCGGGGTCGGTGGGCTCGGGGAATCCGAGGACGCTGAACGCGCCAGCCATTCCCGGGTGGGCTCCGATGTTGAACGGCATGACCTGGAGTGTGACGTTGGGCAGTGCGGACGCTTCGAGCAGGTGGCGGTTCTGCTGTGCCATCACCTCGGGTCCGCCGACCTGTCGACGCAGCGCCGCCTCGTCGAGTACGGCCCACAGTTCCAGTGGGTCGGGTGAGCGGGTGAGTAGTTCGCGGCGGGCCATCCGGACGGTGACCCGGCGTTCGATCTCTTCTGGGGAGTTCCGGTTGGCCGCTGTTTGGAACAGGGCACGGGTGTAGTCCTCGGTCTGGAGGAGGCCGGGGATGAACTGCTGTTCGTAGATCCATAGCGCCGAGGCTTCGGCTTCCAAACCGACGTAGACGTCGAAGCCTTGAAGTAGCACATCACCGTAGGTGTGCCACCAACCCTTCTTGCGGGCTTCTCGGGCCAGCGTGACCAGAACATCGCAGGTGGACCTGTCCTCGATGTCGTACAGCGCGAGTAGTTCCCGTACGTCGCCTGGGGAGATGGCGATGCGGGCGTTCTCGATCCGGGACAGCTTGCTGGTCGACCACTCCAGCCGCTCGGCGGCCTGCTCCCCGCTCATGTTGGCGGCGATGCGCAACTCGCGGAGTTCGGCGGCGAGCCTTCGGCGCCGGGCGGTGGGACTCGGACCAAACGTCATGAAACCTCCCAAGGTCTCAAAGAATCATGAAGCAATCACGGAGAGTAAATTGCATAATCGCCTCTCCCGGTCAACACTGACAGTGTTATGCAAGTTACCCTCCGTAGGAAGATGATTCGCGAATGACAGTCATGCCGCCAGACATCGTGGTGATCGAAACAGCGATAGATCACTTGGATCAGCTGGCCGAGCGGCTGCGGGCCGATGGGTGGGAAGCGTGGCTAACGGTGTCGTCGAGCCATCTCCCGTACGTGCTGGTGCTGAACCCGAAGATGCGGGCGCTCAACGACGAAGTGATCGCGGCGCCGGACGCTGCCGGGGACTGGTGGTACTGGTGGTCGTGGGCAGAGCGGATCGCGCCGGTCGACGACGCGGCCCAAGTGGTCGTCTGGGTGGCACGCGTCCTCGCTGCGGAGCAGCCGTGATGGGAGCGGGCCCGTGGCGGCTGGACGGCGATCCGTGCCTGGTGCGTACGGCGCGTCGGCTGGTGGGGGAGACTCTGGCCACCTGGGGTTTGGACGCCCTCCGTGACGACGCCGTACTCGTGGTCTCGGAGTTGCTGACGAACGGCAGTCGTCATGGTCGGCCGCCGCTCACTCTGGCGCTGACCCGCACTGGCTCCGGGGCAGTGATCGAGGTAGGGGACGGCTCTCCCGCCCCTCCGGTGAAGCAGGATCCGGGCGAGAGCGGCCGGTTCGGCATGTGGGTGGTCGAGTCGCTCGCTCTGGTCACGGTGGAGTGCGGCCCCGCCGGCAAGGTGGTCCGAGCCGTACTGCCGCGTCCCGCCGATTCCTGACCGAATCGGCTGTCAGTTCTTCCACGAAGGCGTTCGGTGAGGGCTCCGATCACTCCTGCCGCGCCGAGACCGAGACACGCTCCGATCAGTACGACAGCCCAAGCTGAGCCGTTCCCAGTGGTCTTTTTGCTCCCTGGAATCCGTTCAGGGCGAGGGGAGAAGCCCCGATCAAGCCGACCACCAGCAGCATGACCAGGATGAGCGTCACGGCGAGCGTCGTCCGGGACGCCCCGGTCACGGTTGGCCGCACACGCCGCATCCAGTGTCCGCTTTCGCCTGTCAGCCGGTCGGGGCGGGCAACGGCGCGATCTGCCGATCGAAGAAGTCCGCGAGCGGTTCCCCCTGGCAGTGGAGATCGGAGATCTCCGTCGTGGCCTGGCAGATCACCTCGTGGTCGTGGATGGCGCGGGCTCCGCACGGGGTCTGCTGGGCGTCGTATCGGACCTGGTAGAGAACCTGGTCGCCGATGATGACGATCTCGGGCAGCGGGCCGTCGTGTTCGAGGTCACGCAGGTGCTCGGCGTCGAGGACGCGCAGGTCGAACCCTTCCTGCGCCATCAGGTGGAGTGCGTGCATCTCCCATTGCAGGTACGGGCTGATGGGGTGCTCCACGATGCGTACCCGCCGGATCTGCAGGCCGCGGTCGGTATTGCGGCGGGTGTCGGCGCGGATGTTCTCGCGTTCGCCCGCGAGTATCTGGAGGGACTGAGCCCAGCCGCCGGCCATGAACGCCTCCCAACTCGGGTCACCGGGTTTGCGGAACGTCTGGGTGCGTTCCAGCTTCCAGATCACCCCGGTGAGCTTGTCGCTCTCCTGGGCGAAGTCCTCGTGGTAGGCGGCGTGGTCGAGGATCGCGCCGGGGATTCCGGGGATCCGTTCAAGCATCCGCGATATCCGGTTTGGCCGCCACCAGCATGTTCCCCGGGATGATGACGAGCCGTTCGTCTACGCCGACCCGGACGCCCGGAGGAAGCCGATCGGCGTAGGCGTCGATCGCGTCCCGGCCGATCACCGCGACGTCCCCGTTATCGAGTTCCCATAGCTCGGGGCAGTCCTGGGTCGTCCGGCTGTCACCCAGCTCGGCGGCGGTCTTACCCAAGCGACGCTTGAACCCCGCGCTGTGATCTGCCTCCCACGGACGTTTCATGATGGCAATCTCCAACGCCAGACCGACAGGTGTAGTCAAAGATTCCCATTGGACACCGCAGATGACAAGCCGCTGCGCCTCATCGCCTTAGAGGACAGCTCCGCCAGCAGGCCTTCGGCTTGGCCGCGCTCGTCCGCCATGATGAACAGCCCTCGTCGCTGTTTGCCGTCGTCGACCGCTGGCCGCTGAGCGGGGCGTACATCCCGGTGGGCGAACTCTCTGAGGAGACCGATCTGAAGATCATCTCCAAAAATTCTCCCATTCGATCTATTGGAGGAGTGGAGGCCGTGAAAAGGGCCTCTGACCTGGGTGGGTGATACTGGGTTCGAACCAGTGACCCCTCGCTTGTAAGCCCAGTTGGTGACGTCGGCGGCATCAGGGATCCGAGAGAAGCGCCAGGTCAGAGCGTCCCGGTCAGGTCCGTTCGACCATGAGGGCATCGGAAATTCGATCGCCTGGTCTGTCCGCTACGTCTACCGTTTCGGTCATGGACGAGAGGATGCCGGCCTGGGTGTACGGGGTATCGAGGCTCGCGGTGCTGAGCGGGGCGGGGATCTCGACCGACTCAGGTATCCCCGACTACCGCGGCCCGTCCGGATTGTGGACCAAGGACCCTGAGCTGGTCGGCCTGTTCACCCGTGAGCACTTCCTGAAGGACCCGGCCGTGCGGCGCAGGTTCTGGCAGTCCATCACGCAGTTGCACCGTACGGGTGTGGAGCCGAACGCCGCGCATCGCGCGCTCGCCGAGCTGGAGTTCGCCGGTCTTGCGGTACGGGTGCTGACCCAGAACGTCGACGGACTTCATCAGAAGGCGGGTTCCTCGGCCCGCAAGGTTCTGGAACTTCACGGGACCATGGCCACCTGCTCCTGTCTGAGCTGCCATGCCAAGACCCCGACCGAAGAAGTGCTGACCCGCGTCGAGGCCGGTGAGGCCGACCCGTCCTGCCGGGCATGCGGTGGGATTCTTCAGCCGTCCATCGTGCTGTTCGGTCAGTTCCTCGACCAGGACGTGCTTTCGCTGGCCGGGAACATCGCCCGCGCCGCGCAGCTGTTCCTGGCGGTCGGTAGCTCGCTGATGGTGGAGCCCGCCGCCGGATTGTGCGCGGCGGCGGTGGAGTGCGGAGCCTCGCTGGTGATCGTGAACCGCGATCCCACCCCGTACGACCATCTCGCCATTGAGGTCGTCCGCGAACCGATCAGCACGGCCGTACCTCGGATCTGCGCCGCCCTTGCCGCCCAGGCGACCGTATCCAGATGACCGATGCTCTCGACCTGCGGGGCCGACGCTACGACTACGCTGGCCCCGCAGAGCATTTCGCGAGTGCCGCATCCGGGGGCCGGGGGACGGCCATCACCTCGATGATCGAGGCAGAGAAATGGCTGGCCGGCCGCGATCCTGGAGAGCGGGACGAGCCGTTCACCTTCGTCGTCGATCTTGTCGGGTTCCTGCGGTTGGCGCCTCGCCGCAGTGAGCACGTCGGGTGCGCAGGCGGCGAGCAGGTCCTATCCGCAGGGGAGATCGCCTTCACATGCAGGGCCGACGGCCTGGCGGCGACCCAGATAAGCAACCAGTCGACCGGGTATTGCCCGGACCAGGCATCCTGGCCTGCGGTCGCGGCGGCCCTGGAACGTGCAGGCCTCAGCCATCCGGGCGGTTTCACCGACACCCATATCTTTCGCCGCTGTCCTCGCTGTCGGCAGATCAACGTGGTCAAGGACGACCACTACGTATGCGCCGTCTGCGATGAGACTTTGCCCGGCCGCTGGAACGTCGACATCTGACCACGGTGTTCTCGCTTCGTACTGTTCCGCCCTCAGGCGGGCTCGGTGCGTTCGGGGATGAGCCGGCCGTTACGCCGACGTCCGGGTGGTTCAGTGGGGGATGGTGCAGGGTGGTCGTTGGTGAACTTCCTCTCGGAAGTCTTCGATGATGGAGCTGATCTGCCGTACCAGGACGGTGTTCTCGAGCCGGTCGAGGTAGAGATTGCGGTCGGCGAGTCCGTCGGCGTCGACCGTGAAGTACATGGCCATCAGCGGGTTGACGAACAGTTCGCTGCTGCGCGTACGGCTGGTGAAGCGCACGTCGCCGAAGTCGCCGCGGATGGCGGCGGCGACAGAGCCGTGGACGATGCTCGGGTGGTCGGCGGTGGCGGCCTGAGCGTGGGCGACGGCGTCCAGGTAGAGGGTGCCTTCCCGGCTGGTGCGGGGGATGGAGAACGCGCCGAGGTAGGCGCCGTCCTGTTCGAGGGCGGCCAGGTTCTCCAGGACGAGGGCGTGGCTGATCCCGTAGTAGGAGTCGACACCGAACCCGAGGCAGGCGACGATCTTCTCCGGGACGTCGAGGCCGTGGACGGCGGCGAGGCTGGCCATGTCCTCCTCGCACGATCGCGTCGATGGCGAGCCGCTCGGCCGGGGCCAGATAGGCAGCGCCAGGTGAACGACAGATTGGCCAGATGTACCTGCTTGCCCGCATCCATGAGGTTCAGCGCGATGGGCAGTCCGGCGTAGATGTCGAAACCGCCGCCCGCACCTGCGATCAGGACCCGTTCGCACTCACGCAGCCAGGTGAACAGGGGAGGTTCGCACAGTGAGAACACCGGGCGAAGTTAGCAGCACCGCGATGAAAGGCGCCCCTGGATTTCGCTGTGCTCAGCCGTTCGGAGCGTAGAGGGAGTGCACGGCGGGCTGGCCGGTGTAGTTCGGGCCGGCCTGGTCGTCGGCGCCGAGATAGCGGTAGGGCAGGTGTACGGTCCGGTGGCCCTGGCAGGAGATCCGCCGACGCGCCGGATCGTAGGTGAAGCCTTGCCGACGCAGTTCGGCGGTGAGCCCTCGACCTGCGGGAGTGCCGTCGGGCAGCAGGATGCTTCGGGCGTCCAGGTTGGCGGTGAACAGTCCGCTGTCGGTGAGCCAGGATGCCGCGCGGGTGAGCACGCCGAGTTTGTCGCCGACGTAGTGCAGCCCGTGCACGCTGGTGATCAGGTCGAAGCGGTCAGCCGGCGTCCAGCCCGTCACCGAGGCGGTGACGAGCCGCAGGGTGGGCGGCCGGGACGGGCCCGCGAAGTGATCGACCAGATCCAAACCGGTGATCTCGACCCGATCGGCGACACCGTGCTCGTTGAGCCGGGCGATGGCTTCCAGCAAGGCCCGGCCGGTACCGCAGCACAGGTCCAGCCACCGCACAGCCGAGGCGTGTTCAAACCGTTCGAGCAGGACCGTGAGGACATCGATGCCGAGTTCCCGGCCGTACCCGTTGGACCCGGTCAGGGAACGTTCGCGATTCATGGCACAGTTGGCCACCACCGATGAACGTTCCAAGGCGTCATCGGCAATGATCCGAATCACGGTATGCCTTCCAGATCTTGGTTGTTCCGTCGGTGAAGTCGTCGTGCACGGGCTCGTCAGTCCAACTTATCGACGTGGACGACATTGACCTGGTCGTGCCCGTTCACTAGCGCTGATAGGTGGGGCACGTCGGAAGTCACGATGAGCGGGCCTGGTCTCGGCGCCTTGTCGAACACTACGGGCGTTTGGTGGTCTTCTTGGCGTTGTGGAGGGTGCCAGAGCAGAGGAGGCCGATGGGGACGGGGGCCCAGTGTGTGATGGCGCGGAAGATCAGGACGCCTGACAGGGCGCTGGTGGTCTGGATGCCGGTGATGCTGAGCAGGGCGACGAGGGCCGCTTCGGTGGAGCCGAGTCCGCCGGGGCCGGGGACGACGCCTCCGGCGGCGGCGCCGATCATGTAGATGGCGATGAGGGTGGCGGTCTGTCCCGGGGAGGCGGCGGCGGGGATCGCCAGCATGCTGAGCGCGAAGGCGATGCCCATGACCAAGGTGGTGGCGGCGGAGGCGGCCATCATGACGAGCAGGTCGCGGGGCCGTCGCATGATCTGCGCGCAGGCCGCTATCGGGCCCCGCAGCCTGTCGCGCAGGAGCCACGTCGTCACCACGGCGGCGACGGCGGCCGCAGCGGCCACGATGGTCAGCGGACCGGCCAGGCCGCTGAAGTACGTCCCGAGCTGCGACAGCAGGACGCCGCCGCCGGTGGCCATCGCGACCGGGATGATCCCGGCGAAGAGGATGAGGTCGGCGACCGCGCCGCCGAGCTGCAAGACGCCGGCCACGGCCGCCGCCTGGGTCGCCGGGGTTCCCCGGCTGGACAGATAGCGTGCATTGACCGCGACGGTGCCCAGGCCGCCGCCGGTGACCCTGTTCGCGGTCGCCGCGGTGAACTGTGCCATCGTCGCGTGCAGCAGCGGCAGGCGCCGGCCGGCCGCGCCGCGCAGGGCTACGGCGGAGAACCAGAAGTGCACGACCATGAGCCCGGCCAGGGCGGGCACCAGGGCCCAGTGCACGCCGGCGAGGGCCCGTACGGCCCCCGACACCGTGGCGGCCGCCTCGCCGCTGGCCAGCAAGAGCCCCGAGCCCACGACCAACACGACCCCGGCCAGCGCCGATGCGACGGTACGCCACTGGACCGACCACGCTCGCGCAGTGCGGCGCAGGGTGGGCCCCAAGGCGGCTGGGGCCAGATGGTCGGCCGGGACGGCGCCGTGGGCGTACATGGCTTCCTCCAGTCAGACTGCTTCACGGACCGTAGGAGACCTCGGTTCCGCCTGGTTTCAGCCAACCCGTCTGGGGCGCGCAGATCACTAGTGCGACCTTGCCAATCGATGGTGGGGCCAGCACCACCACGACAGGACATACCGGCCCGCTCGCCGCAAGCGACTCCCTCGATGGGGCGGGCCAGCGGCGACGCCAGCGTCGCGGACGCAAGAGCACCAGCCCCAATCAGCTGGCCAGCGGTCTCATCGAGGTGTCCGTCGACGACGGCCAGACCTGGCGGTCGCTGACCACCTCGGTCGGGGTGTACGGCCTGCCGTTCGCGAGCGCCGGCAGCGGTGTGCAGAACCCCAGCACGCCGGGGTACGTCTCGCTGCGGGTGTCGGCCACCGACACGGCGGGCAACACCGTCACGACCACCATCATTCATGCCTACCAGGTCACCAGTTGACGGCCCCATAGCACGAGTCCAACAGGTGCTGGCTCTCGGACGGTCCGCCGCACATCCCTCCGCCCGAGGTGGCTCCTGAGAGCCGCTACCGCCTTTAGGGAGGCATGATCTTGGCGGTTGACCTGGCGGTCCGCTGACCTGTCATGACCGGGCGGAAAGGCTCATATGCTGGGCTCCGTGCAGCTCGAAGAGATCATCGCCGTGCGGGTCCGGGAGTACCGGACCGCCAAGCGGATCTCCCTGGCCGAGCTGGCCCGCAGGACCGGGATGTCCAAGGCGATGCTCTCGAAGATCGAGAACGCGCATACCTCGTGCAGCCTGTCCACTCTGGCGAAACTCGCCGAGGCGCTGACCGTCCCGGTGACCGCGCTGTTCCGCGGCGTGGACGCGGAGCGGGAGGCGGTGTTCGTGCCCGCCGGGCACGGCGCCCGGATCTCCCGGCGCGGCAGCAACGTCGGCCACGTCTACCAGCTGCTCGGCGCGCTGCGCGGCGAGCACAAGCGGATCGAACCGCTGCTGGTCACGCTGACCGAGGCCAGCGAGGTGTTCCCGCTGTTCCAGCACGCCGGCACCGAGTTCCTCTACATGCTCGAAGGCGTCATGGTCTACGGCCATGGCGACACCCACTACGAGATGCGTCCGGGGGACTCGATGCAGTTCGACGGCGAAGGACCGCACGGACCGGTCGAACTCAAAGAGCTTCCGATCTGCTTCTTGTCTGTCACCGCATACGGCCAGATCGGCTAGCGCATCTCGCCGGCACCGACGTACGGGTGCTGGGATTGCAGCAGATCACCTTCGGTGAACCGTTCCAGCCGAAAGTCCCTTTCCGGTACGAGTGCATCCCGGCTGGCGCCCTCGATCACGAGGTCGGCGACGAGTTCGCCGACCGCTGGGGCGATCTTGTAGCCGTGGCCGGAGAACCCGGCCGCCACGATCAATCCGGTCACGGGTGTGGCGCTGATGATCGGGTTGAAGTCGGGGGTCACGTCGTAGCAGCCCGCGTAGCCGCCCGCGAAACCGGCGCCGTCGAGCCCGGGGAACCGGTGCGCGAGCCGGTCGGCGGTCCGCTCCATGAACGCGCCTTCGGCCCGGTTGCGGTAGGCATCCGGATCGGCCCATTCGGGCTGGGACAGGTCGCTGTTGCCGAACAGCAGCTTCCCACCGGTCTCCGAACGGACGTACTGGAGCGACACCAGGTCGGAGAAGACCGGCACCGGCCCGACATCAGTGCCGGGATCGATGAGCAGGATCTGTTCGCGCATCGCCCGGATCGGCAGGTCGACGCCGACCTCCGCCGCGAGCGCGACCGACCACGGGCCCGCCGCCAGGACCACGGTCCCGGCGGTCACCGTGGACCCGTCCCGCAACCGAACGCCCTCGATCTTGTCGCCCGCGACCAGGAGCGAGCCGACCGGCGTGTTCTGCCGGATCGTCACGCCACCGCGCCGGGCGGCTCCCGCGAAGGCCTGGGCCGTCTGGTAGGCGTCGCCATAGCCGCCGCGCGGCTCGTAGCCGAAGGCCGCGAAGTCGTCGAGCCGCGCAGACGGCCACCACTCGGCCACCTCGTCGTGGCCGACCAGGCCGGTCGCGATGCCCACCCCGGCCTGCACCTCCAGGTTGGCCTTGAGGGCATCGACGTTCTGCGACCCGACCCCGACCACATAGCCGGTCTGGGTGAAGCCGATCTCGTCGCCGAGGATCTCGACGGCGTTCTCGAAGAGTTGGGTGCCCTTCCACGCCATCGCGGCCAGGGAAGGGACGCCGTAGTGGCAACGGACGATGCCGCTGGACTTGCCGGTCCCGCCCGAGCCGACGGTTTCCCGTTCGAGCACGGTGACGGACACGCCGTGCTGAGCCAGGGACCAGGCGGCGGCCACACCTTCCAGGCCGCCACCGACGATCAGAACATCCGAGGTCATCCGTGCGCTCCGGGGATCCAGTCGGTACCGGCGAGGGGGACACGGGCCATCGCCGCGGACTCGACGGTCAGCGCGACCAGGTCCTCGGGCTCCAGATGGTGCACATCGGACTTGCCGCAGGCGCGGGCCAGCATGGTGACCTCCATGGCCAGGGACCGCAGGTAGTTGGCGACCTTGGTGGCGCCGACGCCCGGGTCGAGGCGGCGTGACAGCACGTCGTCCTGGGTGGCGATGCCGACCGGGCAGGCGCCGGTGTGGCAGGAGGTGCAGCCGCCGGGCAGCACTCCCAGCTTCCGGTAGTCCTCGGTGACGTCGTTCTTGGCCGCGTCGAGCGAGTCGTTGCAACCCAGCGCGATGAGCGCGCCCACGCCGATGGACACCGCGTCCGCGCCGAGCGCGAGGGCCTTGGCCACGTCGGCCCCGGTCCGGATCCCGCCCGAGATGATGAGCTGCACATCGGCCCCGACCTCGGCGATCGCGTCGGATGCGAGCCGTACGGCGGCCAGGGTGGGAATGCCGGTGTGTTCGATGAACGCGTCCTGCGTGGCGGCCGTGCCGCCCTGCATCCCGTCCACGACGACCACGTCCGCGCCCGCCGCGATCGCCAGCTTCACGTCGTAACCGACCCGGGTCGCGCCGACCTTCACGTAAACGGGGATCCGCCAGTCGGTGGCCTCCCGGAGCTCCTCGATCTTGATCCGTAGGTCGTCGGGCCCGGTCCAGTCGGGATGCCGGCTCGCCGACCGCTGGTCGATGCCGACGGGCAGGGTACGCATCGCCGCGACCCGCTCGCCGACCTTCTGGCCCAGGAGCATGCCGCCGCCGCCGGGCTTGGCGCCCTGGCCGAGCACGATCTCGACCGCGTCGGCCTTGCGCAGGTCGTCGGGGTTGAAGCCGTACCGGGACGGCAGGCACTGGTAGACGAGGGTCTTGGAGGAGGCGCGCTCCTCCGGTGTCATCCCGCCGTCGCCGGTGGTCGTCGAGGTGCCGACCTCGCTGGCGGCCCGGCCCAGGGAGTCCTTCGCGGCGGCGGACAGCGCGCCGAAGGACATGCCGGCGATGGTGATCGGGATGTCGAGCACGACCGGGTCGGACGCGTTGCGCGCGCCCAGCACGGTCCTGGTCTCGCACCGCTCTCGATAGCCCTCGAGCGGGTAACGGGAGGCGCTGGCAGTCAGCAGTAGGAGGTCGTCGAAGGTCGGCAGCTGCCGCTTCGCGCCGAGCCCGCGGATGTTGTAGCGGCCCAGCTCGGCGCGCTGCTGGATGTCGGTGATGACCGATTGCGGGAAGGTGTGGTTGTCGTTCATCTGGGGCGTCCTTTAGTACGAGGCGCTGTGGTGCGTGGAGAAGTGGTAGAGCGTCCTGGCCGACGCGACCCGGGAGACGTTCTCCGGATCGATGTGGTCGAACCCGCACCTCTTGACCAGGTTCTGGACGGTGGCGACGTCTGCTTCGGTGAGTTCCTCGATCCGCGCGTCGTTGCCCAGGCCCTTGATCGTCCCGGCGACGTAGATGACGGCCTCGTACAAGGAGTCGCCCAGGCCGTCTCCGGCGTCGCCGCCGATCAGGACGGTCCCGGCCTGTGCCATGAAGCCGCAGAACGCGCCGACGCTGCCGCCGACGGCGAGGGTGGCGCCCTTGAGCGAGATCGCCGCACGTAGGGAGGCGTTGCCGTCGACCACCACCAGCCCGCCGTGGGCGGAGGCCGCGCAGGCCTGGCTGGCGTCGCCGCGGACGTGCACCCGGCCGGACATCAGGTTCTCGCCGGCTCCCCAGCCGGCCGGGCCGTTGACCGTGATGTCCGCCTGACTGCCGAGCCCGCCGGTGTAGTAACCGGCTGGGCCGTCGATCGTCACCTGGATCGGCAGCTCCAGCCCGACCGCGATGTTGTGGCGGCCGCGCGGGTCCTTGACGAGGGCGGATGCTCCCGGGGGCAGCGCGCGCAGGGCGCGGTTGACGTCGCGGACCTCCCCTTCCAGCACTACTTGCTCCACAGGTGCACCTCCTCGGGTCCGGGCTCGAACACCCGGGCGTTTTCGATGCCGGGCAGCCCGGCCAGGGCGCGGTATTCCGAGGCCATCGCGACCCAGTCGTCGGTCTCGGCGATCAGCGCGGGCTTGCAGGCGATCGCATCACGGACTACCGCGAACTCCGTGTCGGTGGTGATCAGCAGGGTGTAGAAGCCGTCGAACCTGTCACAGACCAGCTTGAGCGCCTTCTCCAGGCCATCGCCCTGGTCCAGCCGCCAGCCGACGAACCGGGCGGCGACCTCGGAGTCGTTCTCGGTCTCGAAGACGATCCCCTCGGCCTCCAGCTCACGCCGGATCGTCGCATGGTTGGCGAACGAGCCGTTGTGCACCAGGCACAGCCCGGGGCGGGGCGAGAAGGGGTGACTGCCCTCTAGGGTGATCGCCGATTCGGTGGCCATTCGGGTGTGCCCGACGGCCTGGTATCCGGTCCGGGAGGTCAGCGCGAACTCGCCGACCAGATCGACCGGATCGCCGACGGCCTTGAGCACGGTGAGGCCGTCGGCGCCGTAGATGCCGACCCCACCGGAGTCCGGGCCGCGTTCGCGGACCTGGACGAACATCCCGGCGAGGAGCTCGCCGAGCTGTTCGGAATGCCTGTCACCCTTCAGGTGCAGGCCGACGATGCCGCACATGTAGTGCTCCTAGACGAGGTAGTTGTCGGTTTCCCAGGTGCTGACCTGGGAGTGCCAGGCGAGAAACTCCTCGCGTTTGACCTGCTGGTAGTAGGCCGAAACGCCGTCGCCCGCCGCGTCGAGCGCGCCGGACACGACCGGGTCGGCGGCCAGCGCCTCGACGGCGTGCAGCAGGGTGGGCGGGAGGTCACCGCTGCCGCCCTCGCCGGGCTCACCCGGGTCGGTCTGCGCGTCGATCCCGGACAGGCCCGCGGTGAGCAGGGCCGCCATGGCGAGATAGGGATTGGCCGAGCCGTCGGCGACCCGGACCTCGATCCGGTCACCGTCCGGGATCCGGACGAGATGGGTGCGGTCGTTGCCGCCGTAGGTGGCGCGGCGGGGTGCCCAGGTCGCGCCGGAGACGGTGGTCGAGGCGGTCGTGCGCTTGTAGGAGTTGACCGTCGGGGTGACCACGGCGCTCAGTGCGGGCGCGTGCGCGAGCAGGCCGCCGATGAACTGGTAGGCCAGTGGGGTGAGGCCCATGCCGCGCACGTCCTCGATGGCGGGGAAGAGGGGCTGGTCGGTGTCGGCCGACCACAACGACAGGTGCATGTGCAGCCCGGTGCCGGTCCGGTCGGTGAACGGTTTGGGCATGAACGTGGCGGTCATCCCGCGCCGCTCGGCCAGCATCTGCACCAGGTAGCGGAAGGCGATCAGCCGGTCGGCGGTGCGCATCGCCTCGGCGTACTTGAAGTTCTGCTCGAACTGCCCGTTGCCGTCCTCGTGGTCGTTGGCGTAGTTGGACCAGCCGAGCCCGTTGAGCACCGCCGACACCTCGGTGAGGTGGTCGTACATCCGGGTGAGGTCACGCGCGTCATAGCAGGGCCGCGCCGAGGTGTCCTTTTCATCGGCGACGGTCAGCACGCCGGACTCGGTCCGCTTGACCAGGAAGTATTCCGCCTCCGCACCGATCTTCGTGATCATGCCTCGCGAGGCGAGTCGGTCGAGTACGGAACGCAGGATCACGCGTGGGGCGTACGGCCATGGCTTGCCGTTGACGTGCGGGTCGCACTGGACCATGGCGAGGCCCGGCTTGATCGCGTGCAGCGGGGTATAGGACGAGGGGTCGGGGAAAGTGATGAGGTCGGGGTCGGAGGGCTTCTGGCCGATCGCGCCCGCCGCGTATCCGGCGAACCCGACACCCTCGGTCTCCAACATGTCGACGGCCTCGGCCGGTACCAGCTTTGCGCACGGCTTGCCGGTCATGTCGACGAACGTCGCAAGGATGAACCGGATCCCGTCCGCCTTGACCAGTTCGGACAGCGACGCTGCCCGCTCCACGGTCTGCATCGACCACCTCCGATGTTTCCTGTTATGAATCGATGTTAAACAGGAGTAGATCAAGGTGTCGTTGCCTGTCGTAGGCGGTCGCGTAACGGCTCTGTTAACAAAGAGACCCGCCCGGGACGCTCCGGGCGGGCCTCTGCCGGTTCTACGATCACGCCTTGTGCGCCGTGAGTGGTCACCCTGCCCCGGCAGGGCCAAGCCCGGCTACCCCAGGAGCCGACGCAGCGCGACGTGCGAGTTGGTGCCGGGTGTGGCGGCGTAGGCGACCAGCCGTTGCCCGGTCGCCGCTGGGGCGGTCAGCACCTCGTAGTCCAGCGACATGCGGCCGACCACCGGGTGGTTCAGCTCCTTGCGTCCGCTGACCTTGCGGCGCAACTCCCGGGCGGGCCACAGTCGGCGGAACTCGGGGCTGACTTCGTGCAACTCGGCCACCAGTGCGGTGAGTTCGGCGTCGTCGGGGCGGTGCCCGGTGGCGGCGCGCAGGTGGGCCACCGAGTCCGATGCGATGTCGGCCCAGTCGACGAAGATCTCCTTGGCCTCCGGGTCGGTGAACACATAGCGCACGTTGTTCGGCCGGCGGGGACCGTCGACGAGGTGGCCGAACAGCGCGGCGGCGCTGTCGTTCCAGAGCAGCACGTCGCTGCGCCGGCCGATCACGTAGGCGGCGGTCGGCGGGGCGAGCAGCTCCAGCATCCGGCGGGCGCCGGAGGCGAGCACCTCCGGCTCGGGCTCCGGTCGGATCTCCTCGGCCAGCGCGAACAGGTGCTCACGTTCGGCGTCGGACAGCCGCAGCGCCCTGGCCAGTGCGCCGAGCACGCTCGCCGACGGGTGCGGCGCCCGGCCCTGCTCGAGCCGGACGTAGTAGCCCTCGCTGACCCCGGCCAGCCGGGCCGTCTCCTCGCGGCGCAGCCCCGACGTGCGCCGGACGCCGTCGACCGACAGCCCCACCTCGCCCGGCCCGAGTAGCGTCCGCCGTGACCGCAGGAACGCCCCCAGCTCGTGTGCCCGCACGCTCTGCCTGGTCAACCGGCCCACCTCCTGTTCCCCATTCTCGGCGGTCAGGGTAGCCCTGTCAGGTGCACCCTCGTCCGTTGCCGGTGAGATCACCGCCGCCGCAGGCTGGTCCGGTGACCACACACGTTGCTAACGCTGTCCCCACCGCGCGGTCGACCGGACCGTGGACGCTGCTCGCCGCCGCGACCGGGTTCCTGATGATCAGCCTGGACGCCACCATCGTGAACGTCGCGCTGCCGACCCTCGGCCGGGAACTGGATGCCGGGCTGACCCAGCTGCAGTGGGTGGTGGACGGCTACACGCTGATGTTCGCCGGACTGCTGCTCACCGGCGGGTCGCTGGGGGACCGGCTGGGCGCGCGGCGGGTCTTCGCCTGCGGGCTGGGTCTGTTCGTACTCGCCTCGCTGGCCTGCGGCCTGGCCGTCTCGCCGGCCATGCTGATCGCCGCGCGGTTCGTCCAGGGCGTCGGCGCGGCCGCGCAGTTGCCCGCCTCGCTGGCGATGATCCGGCATGGCTACCCCGATCCGGCCGGGCGGACCAGGGCGATCGCCATCTGGGCGGCGGCCGGTGGAGCGGCGGTGGCGGCCGGACCGGTGCTGGGTGGGCTGCTCATCGCCGGGCTGGGCTGGCGGTCGCTGTTCCTGGTGAACCTGGTGATCGGGGCGGTCGGCCTGCTGCTGACCACCCGCGCGGACGCCCCGCCGGCCGGCACGGGTCGTCGGCTCGACCTGCCCGGGCAGCTGGCCGCCGTGCTGGCGCTGTGCGCGCTCACCTTCGGGCTCATCGAGGGCGGTGCGCGTGGCTGGTCGTCGGTCCCGGTGTTGGCCGCGCTGGTGGTGGCGGTGGTCGGCGGAGGGCTGTTCGTGTGGTGGGAGCGCCGGACGGCGGAGCCGATGCTGCCGATGCGGCTGTTCGCCCATCCGGCGTTCTCCTCGGCCAGCGCGGTCGGCTTCGCGATGAACTTCTCCTACTACGGCATCGTGTTCCTGCTCAGCCTGTTCCTGCAGAACGAGCGGGGCGACTCGGCACTGGTCACCGGTCTGATGTTTTTGCCGATGACCGCCACCGTGACGGCGGCGAACCTGCTCGGCGGGCGGCTGACCGGGCGCCTCGGGCCGAAGCTGCCGATGGTGGGCGGGCAGCTGGTGTTCGCGGTCGGCCTGCTCGGGTTGCTGTGCGCCGGGCATACCGCGCCGAACTGGGTGATCTGGCTGGCCATGCTGCCCATCGGGATCGGCGGCGGGGTCACGGTGCCGGCGATGACCAGCGCGCTGCTGGAGGCCGTCGAACCGGCATATGCCGGGGTGGCCTCCGGAGCGCTGAACGGGGCGCGGCAGGTAGGCGGCGCGGTCGGCGTGGCACTGTTCGGCACGCTCGTCGCCGGCGACATCCTGACCGGCCTGCGGCTGTCATTGGCGATCGCGTCGAGCGTGCTGGTGCTGGGCGCGCTGACCGCCGCCCGCTGGGCGCCCCGGCGCGGCTGACCGCCCGGCTCGCCCCGGTGGCCTGGTGAGTTCGCCGGTAAGCGGCCGGCCCGACGCCTTGGCTCAGGTGATGCGCAGGGTGAACCGACGGCGCAGCCAGGCTGCCATCCGCTTGAGGATCGACAGCCGGGTCTCGCGGACGTCCAGGGCCACGAGCGGGACGTCGGACTTCTTCTCCCATGCCACTGGGACGAAGATCGAGCTCATGACCAGGTAGAACCGGGCTTGGGAATGGTGGGGATGACCGTGCGGGGGATGCCAGCACAGCGTCCCGGATTCTGAGATCGCAGCCCTGAACCGGGACACCGGGCTTCCTTCACCGGGCTGCAGTTCATCGAAGGCGGCAAGAACGTCCTGAGGGAAGGTGACGCGCTTGGCCAGGTCGGCCGAGGCCAGCTCGAACAGCGGCTTGCTGCGGTGCAGGCAGGTCAGCGCCTCGAACGGCCTGCCGCCACCACCATGCTCCGACATCGGAAAGCAGAAATCCTCCTGTCCCTGCGGACCTCCCGCCAGCAGGAAGAAGTCCGCGGGCCGACGGGATTTCGTCCACCGGGGCCGCTGCCGCGCTGCCCTGGCGTCCAGCGACAGTTGCCGACGCATCTGGTCGCGGGCGATCTTCGGGTCGGGGTGCCCGCCGGCTCTTTCCTGGTAGCGCTGGACCGCGTGCTCGGACAGCCGTACCTGTTCCATCAGCTTGGCGCCGCTGACCGTGTACGGATCGACCCTCGCCCGTGCTCGCCCCGTGGCGCGTAGGTACTCCTTGAAGACCAGACAGCCGGTGGCGGAGAAGCCGCTGGGGTCGCGGCGGTCCAGGGCCAGTGGCAGCGCCAGTACGTGGTCGATGAGCAGGAACCGGTCGGTTTGGCTGCGCCTGCCTTTGTATGGGGACGGCAATTGATCCGAGGCGACCACCCGACCACTTGGCACCTGTTTCTCCAGGAAGGCCCGTGCCTGGGCAGGGGTGTACCCCAGGTCCCGGGCCGCCTGGGCGGCCGCCGTATCGGTGATCCCCACTCTCGGTGTCATGCCCTTGCGTCCTCTCCCGGGGTCTTCGATCCTCCCTGGCCGCCCGAAGGTTCCGGCATATCCGCGTCGCGAGATAGGCCTGGCTCGCGGTCACGGTCTTTGCGGTCCGGGGATGACGTCGGCGATCATACAGGTGATGCTTGAGGGGCCGCCGCGCTGTTTGGCCAGGTCAAGCAGACGCTGCACCGCCCATGCCCGGTCCTGCACGCTGGTGAGCACCTCCCACATGGTCTCTGCCGGCACCGCGGTCAGGAGCCCACCGGTACACAGGAGGTAACAGTCGCACATCTGTGCCGTACGCCGCAGCACCTCGATGTCCACCTCGCGCTTGTCGTCGAGCGTGCGAAGCGACGTCGGGTGCCACCATGGATTGATCACGCAGCCATGGAACAGATTGTCCTCGGTGATCTGGAACAGCTCGCCGTCGCGGAGCAGGAAGGCCGCCGCGTCGCCCAGGTTGGCGACCGCGATGTCACGGCCCGACCACGCCATCGCCGCGAACGACGCGTAGGTGTCGGAAAGAACGGGCGAGCCTTCTTTCAAGTGCTGCAGGCGGGCCCGTACCGCCGTGATGGCCGCGTCCAACCCCGTACCGACGTCCTCGCCGCTGGCCACACCGATGCCGCAGGTGCGGAACGTCTCGATCATGGCGTCCGCCACCGCGCCACCACCGGCCCCTTCACCACCGGCGACCACCAGCAGCCGGGCACCGGCATACCCGGCGTCTCCCGCGTTGTCCCGGACACCTTTACCGGAGCCGACCGTGGAGCAGACGACCATCACGAGACCTCCTCGCCCAGGACCCCAACAAGGCCCTTTTTCCTTTCGACGCGCGCGCTGTCAACCTGGATCGGGAAATACTTCACACACGAGAATCACCTGAGGGCCTGAGGGCCGAGGGGGCGGCGGCCGCAGCTACTGGCCGCGCGCGAACGCGCGCCTTCAAACGTTCGATTGCGGGCTGACCGACAACCAGATCGGGCACCATATAGGAGTGAGACCCATTCGCGAACAATCCGGTGGACGGTTTCGGGATCCTTGGGTTCGCGTATACCGCTTCGCTGACGAAGTCCTGGTGCAGTGTCCCTCCTGCGGTGGCCTCGCGATGGTGCTCGCCAACCTGGGACGTGCCGAACAGCGACGGCTCCACGGGGGGACTGTGGGAACCCGTCGGCGACTGCGCTGCACGACATGTGGACTGTTCAGGGACGAATTCCCCTCCTCCTCGGTCTTCGGCGCTCCGATCGATCCGTACTTCCGGCTGCCGCTCTGGCTGCGGGCCGACTGCTGCGCGCATGTCCTGTGGGCCTACAACCGCCAGCATCTTGATCTGCTGGAGGCCTATGTCGCCGCCTGGCTACGAGAACGCGGCACTGGGCCCGGAGCCCCAATGAGCATGGTGGAGCGCCTGCCCGCGTGGCTGAAGTCAGCCAAGCACCGGCCCGAGGTACTGCGGACGATCCAGCGGATGCGGACTTCATTGACGAACGATCAATCCACCACGGCCATCCGCAGACCCTCGTCCTGACAACCCACCACCGGGTTCGGACACCGTACGGATTGATCATCCCAGGGTCACCCGGGCACGGACGGGCCCGAAGTCGATCGTCATAGGGCGGATGCCGAGCCGCTGGCCAGGCCGTACCGACTTGACCTCCTCCCCGTCGGGGAAGACGATCCAGGAACGGTCGGTCATGGCCATGACGGCCAGTGCTACCTTTGATCGTTTCGCGTCATTGCGCCCGCACCGCCAGAAAGGATGAATCCGCCATGACCAACGTGCAGGCTTTGACGCCGGAACAGGACGCGAAGCAGGCGTTCGCTCTCGCACGCGAGGGCTTCGACACCTATCGCCATCTCAGCGTGGAGGCGCGACTCGCCGAACTCTCCACGATGAAGGCGGTCATCCTGGAGCGCCGAGGCGCCATTATCGAGCGTGTCATGGCGGAGGTGGGCAAATGCCGGACGGACGCTCTGATCGCTGAGGTCCTGGGCACAGTCGACTGGATCAACTGGCTCGAGCGGAACGCGCCAGGGCTGCTCGCGCCGCAAAAGGTGAAGACGCCCATCACCCTGCTGGGAAAGAAATCCCTGCTCTTGCATGAGCCGTTGGGTGTGGTGCTGGTCATCTGTCCGTGGAACTACCCGTTCCACAACGCGATCACCGCGATCGCCGCGGCTGTCGTGACCGGCAACGCTGTGGTCTACAAACCCTCGGAGCATGCCCCATGCCAGGGCCTCGTCGAAGAGATCTTGGCCTGTTCCGAGGTGCTCCAGAGCTTGGTCCATATCGTGTACGGCGACGGCACGACGGGCCGGGCTTTGATCGACGCCGGCCCGGCCAAGGTCTTCTTCACCGGCAGCGGGGCGACAGGCGCCAAGATCATGGCGCAAGCCGGCGCGGAGTTGATCCCTGTCGAGTTGGAACTCGGCGGGAAGGACCCCATGATCGTCTTCGAAGACGCCCCCATCGCTCGTCCGGTCGCCGGGGCCTTGTGGGGCGCCTTCACGAACGCGGGACAGTCGTGCAGCGCTGTCGAGCGCCTCCTGGTTCAGGAGCCCATCTACGAGCGCTTCATGGACGAACTGGTCCTGGAAGCCGGAAAGATCGTCGTGCGTCCCGGTGATCGGGGCGACGCCGATATCGGTCGCATGACGGCGGGGTTTCAGCGCGACAAGGTCATCGCGCATATCGAGGACGCGCTCCAGCGCGGGGCTCGCCTGCGCTTGGGACGCGTGCCGGACCGGGAGTCCCTGGTCGTGCAGCCGGTGATCCTGGATCAGGTCACCCCGGACATGATGGTCTGGCGCGACGAGACCTTTGGTCCGGTCCTGCCGGTGATGCGGTTCGCGGACGAGGCGGAGGCGGTCCGCTTGTCGAACGCCACCGGTTACGGACTGTGCGGGAGCGTCTTCACCGCGGACGCGACCCGCGCTTTGCGCGTCGCCAAAGCGCTAGAAGTCGGCGGCGTCTCGATCAACAACGTCAACATGAGCGAAGGCAATCCTGGCCTTCCGTTCGGCGGCGTCAAGAAAAGCGGGTTCGGAAAGCTTCGGGGCCCTGAA
Organism: Actinomycetes bacterium; assembly: GCA_025964575.1. GTDB lineage: Bacteria > Actinomycetota > Actinomycetes > Streptosporangiales > Streptosporangiaceae > Actinomadura_E. The sequence continues at coordinate 11,970 of JAOPYO010000473.1, read as the reverse complement.
GGGTTGCTCGGCTTTACCGTCAGCAAGGCGATCCTCATCGACCAGGCCACGTCCAAGATCGAAGCAAATTGGTATCCCTACACCGAAGAGAAGCTGCGCCGATTCAACCGGTTCATCGACGCCCTCTACACGCCAAGCTGGCTTCGCCTGGCTGCGATCGCCTGGCACGGTTTGCGCCTCGAAAGGTTTAGCCAGAAGCCGCGAACAGAGATCAACTCGCGGGACACTAGCGATTCGCTGTCCGAGCCGCACCAGGGTCATCAGCAGTCTTCAGATTAAGGATTGCTCACCACAAGGGCATCGGGGAACGTGGGCTACGGCGGTGGCATCGTTCTGTCGCCCATCGTCTTCAAGGGATGCCCTGCTGGCTTACGGTGCTGCCATGGCTCCCGAGGCAACGACCTGCAGACCGCACCGGGTCTGATCCGGCGTTGAGCAGCGATCGCTGGGCGTTCAGGGGAGTCGGGTGCGTTCGTTGATTCGGTGGGTTGGGGGATGCAGGAACACCTCGCCTGAGCAGGTGCCGTAGGTGACGTTGAGGGTGTCGAGCCGGTAGTACCAGCCCCGTTCGGCTGTAAATCGGTAGTTGATCTGCCAGCGCATGGTCTGTCGAGGACGAAGAGGCACGGCTGCCGGACGCCAGGGCAGATCGAGTCCGTTGCGAGCCCATTCGGGTGCGTGCTGCGCGACGAGCAGAACGTGCAGGATCCCATCGGCTTCGGCCAGTTCTACGTCCGCGGCCGACGGGCGGCCACTGGTCAGCGTGGAGTGCGGGGCGAAGTCGTCGCTCTCGGACATGCGGACTTCGTGCACGAAGGGAGGCGCGGCGTCGGGGAGCGGGAACGCTTCGGGCAGCGCATTGCGACGGACGGCGCCGGGCGCTCCGCGCGACCGTCGCGTCCAGTAGGCCCGCACCCACTGCACCGCCACCTCCACAGCTTCATGATCACACGGCGGTGACGACCTGACGACTTCACTTGTCTCGGGCTGGGAGAGGAACCTGCCGCTGGCAGACCGGTCGTTTCCGTGGCCGTCATCAGTGGCAAGACCGGGGGTCGCCGGTTCTTGGCCCTGCTTCGGACCGAGAGCGAACAGTTCTGTCGGATACGCCTGCAAGCATCGGATCTATGAGTGACACGCTGACAGGGAAGATCGCGTTGGTGGCGGGGGCGACGCGTGGTGCGGGCCGTGCCATCGCCACGGAGTTGGGTGCGGCGGGGGCCACGGTCTATGTGACGGGGCGCAGCACACGGGAACAGCGCTCGGAGATGGATCGGGCGGAGACGATCGAGGAGACCGCCGAACTGGTCACCGCCGCCGGCGGTCAGGGGATCGCGGTGCAGGTGGACCACCTGGAGCAGGAGCAGGTGCATGCGCTGGTGCAGCGCATCGACCGTGAACAGGGAAGGATCGACGTCCTGGTCAACAACATCTGGGGCGGCGAGCTGATGTTCAGCTGGGACCAGAAGCTGTGGGAGCACTCGCTGGACACGGGCCTGCGCATCCTGCGGTTGGCCGTCGACACCCATATCATCACCAGCCACTACGCCCTTCCCCTGATGATCCGGGAGCCGGGTGGTTTGGTCGTGGAGATGACCGACGGCACCGCGCAGTACAACGCCACCAACTACCGCGTCTCCTTCTTCTACGATCTGGCCAAGACCTCGGTGAATCGCCTGGCGTTCGCTCAAGCCAAGGAACTCACCTCTCATGGAGTCACCGCTGTGTCTCTGACCCCGGGCTGGATGCGTTCGGAGATCATGCTGGAACTGTTCGGCGTCGCGGAGGCGAACTGGCGCGACGCGCTGGCCAAGGAACCGCACTTCGTCATCTCTGAATCCCCGGCCTATGTGGGACGAGCGGTCGCGGCTCTTGCCGCCGACCCAGAGGTAGGACGCTGGAATGGTCAATCGTTGTCCAGCGGGCAGCTCGCCCAGATCTACGGTTTCACCGATGTGGACGGTAGCCGTCCCGACGCCTGGCGGTACATCGTGGAGGTCCAGGACGCCGGCAAGCCCGCTGATGCGACGGGCTACCGCTGACACCGGTAGAGCTCCTTGGCGCATGTGGTGCGTTGATCGCGATCGCGCAAAGGAGCGGCCGCTCAGTAATGATCTTGTTTGCCGAGAACATGATCATCAACGAGCAGCCGCGAGGTCATTGTGCAGCACGGACCGAGCAGGCAAGGCGGCGCCTTCCGAAGGCGGTTCGAACGATCAAGACGCTGGTCTCACCCGGGTGCGTGGTGGTCCAGGAGGCGCGTCAGGAGCCGGGTGAGCTGGTCGCGTTCGGGTTGGGTCAGTGGTGCGAGCAGGTCGTCTTGGATGGTGGCGAGTAGTTTGTCGAGTCGGTGGAGGTGGCGGCGGCCCTGCTGGGTGATGGTGATGACGTTGCGGCGGCGGTCGGCGGGGTCGGGTGCGCGTTCGACGTGGCCGCGGTCGGCGAGTTCGTTGATGACGGCGACCAGGTCGCTGCGGTAGATGCCGGCGCGGCGGCTCAGCGTGGCCTGGCTCGCCGGGCCGGATTCCTGCAGCGCCACCAGCACGGCGTAGTGCCATTTGCGGGCGTCCGCGCCGGCCAGCCCCTCGTTCACCAGCCGCTCGGCGTGCATCGCGGTATGCGACAGCAACCGGCTCGGCAGGCTCCGCAGCCGGGCGGGTGTCGCCCCGTCGTCCCTGCTGTCGATCGTGTCGGCGGTGCCGGTGTCGGCCCTGCTGCTCATGCTGATGATCCTACCCCTTGCGTTAGTTGCACTTACGGATATATATTCGTTAGTGGTTCAAACGTTAGGGTTGTAAATATTCTATAGGCGAACGGATGATGTAGGTGACCGTCATGACCTCGACTGCAACCGCAGGCCTCGCCCGGCTCCGGGAGCTGGCGGACCGTGCCGACCTCGCTGACCTGCTCTCCCGTCAGGGCCTGTGGCTGGACGAGCAGCGCTTCGACGACGCCGCGAGCATCTTCACCGAGGACGCGGTCGTCCACACACAAGGCGGACGGTCTCAAGGCTTGAAGGCCCTCACCGCCCAGGCACGCCGTGTCCACGCCGACTTCGCGGCGACCCAGTCCGTCACCTCAGGCGTCCTTCACGCCGCCGCGCTGGTGCTCGGGCCGGGCGCGTGCCCGCTGGAGATGCTGGAGATCCGTATCGGCCGGACGGAGCTGACGTTGAAGCATCCCGGTCGCCGTGGTGCACAGCGACCGGGATGCGGCCTGCGTCCTCATATGACCTTGTGAACCCCGTCGGGGCTGGTCATTTCAGATCGCGATGCCGAGCTTGCCGAGGGTCCCGCTGGTGAAGTCAGCGATTGCCTGGGTTGCCTCCGCTAGCGGGTAGACCTTGGTGAGTGGGACCTGTAGCCGCCCGGTAATGACATCGGCGGCGAGTCGGGTGAGGGTGGCCTGATCCGGATTGGCCATCACGGTGGTGGCCTTGATGTCGCGTTCTGCAGGCTCGTCTGGGGTGAAGTGCACGGTGGAGGCGAACCGTCCACCGCGGGCAAGGAGTCCTGCCACGGCCGCGCCGTCACCGGCGAAGTGCAGGGCGGTGTGCACGCCGTCGGGGGCTATGGCACGCACCTGCGCCTCGAGGTCGGTGTGGTCCACGGCGTGTGCGGCGCCAAGGCCGGTGACGAACTCAGTCTCGGCGCCAGGCTTAGCGGTTGCGATGACGGTGGCTCCGCGGGCGGCGGCGAACTGGATCGCGTATGCGCCGACGCCGCCGGTCGCGCCTGAGATCAGGACGGTCTCCCCGGCGACGGGGTCGAGCGCGTCGACCGCGTTCAGCGAGGCGGTACCGGCTAGCCCGAGCGCTCCAGCCTGGGCATGGTCGAGGCCTTCGGGGAGTGCCGCGATGCCGTACGTTTCTCCCACCGCGACGTATTCGGCGAAGCCGCCTTGGCCGAGGGTGGGCCGCATCACGACGCCGAAAACCTCGTCGCCGACGGCCAGGCTGGTCACTGCGTCGCCGATGGAGGTGACGACTCCGGCGAAGTCCTTGCCGATCACCACGGGGAACTCGTACTCGAACACCTCCTTGAAGTTTCCGTCGAGGATGCCCAGGTCAAAGCCGTTGACTGACGAGGTTCGCAACCGGACCAGCACCTCACCCGATCTCGGTTCGGGTACCGGCAGCTCGGTGAGCGCGGGGACGGCGCCGAAGTGGGTGAACGCTACTGCACGCATGTCGTTGTTCCTTCTTAGTGTTGGTCGGACGCCTGCTGCCAGGAGGCACGAAGGGCGGCGATGGCGACGGCGAGTTCGGCTTCGTTCCGGGGCGCGTAGAACATCACGATCGTGTCGGGCCATTCGGGACGCAGGCTGATCGGATGCGGCTCGACCCAGCCGGCCTTGGTCATCGGCTCGATGAGTGCCTGGGGCAGCGTTAGGTGCATAAAACCTGCACGGTGTATGTGTCCGAACTCGTCGCGGCTGGGATGCAGGAACGCTTCCCAAGGGCCTCGCGGCCGGTGGAGCCGCAGCGCCAGCGAGGAGGGCTCGGACACTTGGCTGGGCCCGGTGAACACGCCCGCCAGCGCCTCCGCCTCCTTGACCAACGCGGCCCGAATCTCCGGTGGGGAGAACTGATCGAGCTGGTCGTGCGGTATCTCCACCCCAGTGGTGGTCGGCCGGGCGCCTGTCCGCCGTCGTGTAGTGGTGAGATCGAGATCCATGAGTTACCGCACCTTCTGTGTGCTGGTTACTTCTTGTGTGCGCTATCAGTCTGATCGACAATGCTGGGATGAAGGAAGAAGGCACTTTGTCCCGCGTAACGCACACCGATGTCCCCAACGCCATTAGCGCGGACACTCCGACCTGCCAGCTGCGCGATGTCCTCGAACGGGTCGGAGACAAATGGAGCGTGCTGCTCATGGCCTTGCTCGGCGACGGGTCCAGGCGCTATTCCGAGCTGAGTCGGGCCATCGACGGGATTTCCCAGCGGATGCTCACCCTTACCCTGCGGAGCCTGGAACGCGACGGACTGGTGACCCGGACCGTGACCCCAACCTCCCCGCCCCGGGTGGACTACGCGCTGACCGAGGTAGGCAAGACTTTGTCGGTCGAGGTCAATACGCTCATCCGGTGGGCGGAGGAGCATCGTGGCTACGTGGCGAAATCCCGGCTCCGCTACGACGAGACCTACCGAGCTTGATTGCGTGCTGTCGTCATGACCTACGGGCCGAGATCGGTTTGGCGCTCGGTCCAGTGGCATTACGGGCGCGGGTCCTCTGCCCTCCCTGGACGGCAGGCGATCGCGGGGTCGCGCGAGGGGCTGCGGCACCAGTCGAGGAGCGAAGGCCAAGGCCCGTAGCCTGCCTCCAGGTCCAGATGGCCCGCGCCGGGTAGGACGTCGGTACGCAGCCCGAGCGGTCGGCCGTAGTGCACGGCGGCGCCCTCGGGGCAGCAGGGGTCGTTGTCTCCGGCGACGATCCGGGTGTCCTTGGCAGCGGCGGACAGTTGCTCCGCGGTCACCGGCGGCGCGGCGAATGCAGCGATCTCCGCGTGTTGGACGACAAAACTTGTGGAGGGCGGGGCGACCAGAAGGACTCGGTCGACGGGGATGGGTAGCACCTGCCGAGCCGCAGCGTGCAGCCAGAGCAGGCAGGCCAGGCTGTGGCAGATGACGGTGCGGTCCTGACCGGGCAGCGCGGCGAGATGGCGGTGCAGTTCGGCCAGCCACTGCTCAAGGTCTGGGTGGTCCGGGTCGGGCAACTGGGGGTAGCTGACCTGGTGTCCCAGGTCGGTGAGCCGGTCGGCCAGCCAATGCTGCCAGTGCCCGGCGGGGCGGCGGTTCTGCCATCCGTGGAGCAGCAGGGACCCGCGCTCGATCGGGGTCTTGATCATGATTCCTCGCGACCAGAGGGGAAGCTTGTCCGGAACAGTCGAGGCAATTCTGTGATGGCCAATCATTCAGGTCCAGTTAATCTCTCTGGATGGAACAGGTTAGGAGAACCTTCACTATTGACCTGCGTCGCCTTGGAGTGCTGCGGGAACTTGACCGTCGTGGCAGTCTGGCCAGCGCCGCTCGGGCCCTGCATCTGACACCTTCCGCGGTCTCGCAGCAGCTGGCATCGCTGTCCCGGGAGGTGGGCGTCCTGCTGATCGAGCGTCAGGGAAGAGGGGTCAGGCTGACCGGACAGGCGCGAGTTCTGTTGGAACACGCCGACCTGATCGCCGCCCAGCTGGAGAAGGCCCGCGCCGATCTCTCAGCTTGGGAGGGCGGACGCCGCGGGGCGGTGACCGTCGGAGCCTTCTCCAGCGCCATCACCGGCCTGATGCCGAGTGCCTTGCGACGGCTGGCCGAGCACCATCCAGAGGTCCGCATCGCGGTTGTCGAGGCCGAGCCACCGGATCTGTTCACGCGCCTTGACGGCGGGGAGATCGACATCGCCGTGGCCGTGGACTTCGCCGCCGCCCCACCCCACACCGACCGCCGTTACGCCCGGCTCGACCTTCTGGTCGACATCCTCGATCTGGCTCTCCCCGCAACCCACCGCTACGCGCACCGGGGGCAGGTGCCGCTGCGGGACCTCGCCGCCGACACCTGGATCGTCGGCGATCCCCGCAGTTGCTGCGGTGCGGTCACCCGGTCCCTGTGCGCTGCCAACGGTTTTACCCCCGACATCCGCCACGCCGTCAACGACTGGCAATCGCTCGCTGCCCTTGTGGAGGTGGGAGCGGGTGTCGCACTCGTCCCGCGATTGGTCCAGCCGCTGTACCGCTCTGGCCTGGTACTGCGCTCACCGGTCGGGCCGCCGCCCACCCGACATGTCTTCGCCGCCGTACGCGCCGGATCCGGCGGCGACCCGGTGCTCGCCGCAGTCATGGATCACCTTCGGGCAGCGGCCGCCGAAACCGCTGCGTTGGCCAGCCCATCTTCTCCGCAGGAAGTCGATGCTGTGGCAGCGAACTGAGTGAAGGGAGGAGGGGCTCGCCCTGGTGCCCGCTGGACTGAAGCCGCTGTTACCGGTTCAGGACTGCATTCTTCACCGCCCGGCGCGAGCCGGGAATGGCTCTGGGCAGGGCAGGAAGGTCGAGCCGCTTGTCCACGTCGAGTCGGAACGTGCCGTAGGGGTTGATGTTCGACCAGTGCTCGGCGGAGGCAAGGCCGTTCGGCCGGATGGCCCTGCCTCCGCCACGGGCCGATGAGGGACCGGGACGAAGCGCCGAGCGCGACCGGCATCTGAGCAGGCGAGTCCACCCCCATTCGGCTCGTGTCAGCCGAAGCCGCCCTCTACACGGGGCGTTTTTTGCTGGTGAGCGACACTGGGTTCGAACTAGTACTTATCGAACCAGCGACGAGGCGTACTTGGTCTGGGCCGTGAGGTTCGGCGAGCGTGCGCATCGCCGTCCACACGGGTTCCCAGCCGCTTCCCGCGCCGATCGCATCGCGCCGGTGGAGCCGCTCGACCGAACACTGGCCCTCCTCCCACCGGGTGCGACAAGGAGGCCATCCGGCATAGATCGGGTTCTTCCGCGGCCTGGATGGGTCAGGCCGCTAGGGAATGGCCTGTTCCTCCCGGCGTGCTTCGGCCGTGAACCTCGTCGAGCAGGCCGTCCCATAGGGCGATGATCCGGCTGATGGGTCGTACTGTGCCCAGCGAACGTGGGATGTGGGGGTGTGGACGGGTCGGTGCGCCGGTCAGCGCGGCTTTGATGTTGCGCATCAGGGTCTGTTGTTGCCGGTGAGTGGTGACCTGCTGGAGCTTGGTCAGCAGCATTGCCTCGTGCTCGGCGTAGGCGTCGAAGGCCGTCGACAGCGTGCGGTGCAGCGTCGCGGCGGATTGCCTGGGGGCACGTGCGTCGCCGTGCAGGACTTGATGAAGCGACCACATCAGGTGCTCGAGGTCGCGTTGGGCCTGATGGTAGGCGGTGACCTGGGCACGGCCGCGGGGCAGGGCTTGTCCGGCCAGTGGATGAACGGTGGTCCGCATGGCGGCGATATGACCGCTGAGGGTGGCGATCGCGAAGTCGAGGAGTCGGGTCTGGCGCCAGGGGTCGTCTGGCGGCTGTGGTTGAGCGGTGGCATCCGTGAGAGATCGGCGGACACTCGTGTGCGCCCTCACGACCACGGCTGTGAGTATGACGTTGGGTGCCGGGAGCGGTCCGGTGCCCCGGGGTTCGACGGTCATGGTGATCTCCTTTTGGAGGCCGTTCGATGGACTTGAAGTGCAAGGACCGCTGCGGGCAGTTCGATGAAGGCGGCGAGCAGGGCCGCGGCGAGCAGCGGCCAGCCCGGGGCGGCCGTGGTGACGTCGAACCATGCGTCCGCGAGCAGCAGTGCGGCGGTCGCCGCCGAGGTCGAGGCGACCTGGGGGCTGCGCCGGTAGGCGAGCCAGGCGGTGGTCAGCACGAGGCCGGCCAGCAGCGCGTCAAACCCGGCCCAGGCGATGTTGTAGTGGGGGCTGACGCTTTGCGGGGGCAGACTCATGGCGAGGTAGCCCGTCCATACCGCCAACCCGGCGCCTCCGAGGCCGAACAGCGGGGCCGCCCAGGCCTGGACTCCCCGCCGGCCGGTGTCGTTCCCGCCCGGGCCACGATCGGGAGGCCCGCCGGCGACGCGCCAGTGGGCGGGGCGGTCGGTGCTTCGCTCATACATGAGAGTCGCCACGATCACCGCCTCCTTTCATCAGCTCGGCAGATCGGAGAACGTCCTCCAATTAGTGTGACCATAAAACACAAACGGAGGAGCGTCTACGGTTATCTACATCACAGCTGGCTCGCCAGTCATCGCCCACGTCAGCCAGGCAATCCGACACGCGGCAGCGCGAGCGGTCCGTACCGAGAGCGCCGCCCGCGCAGTCCCCCTGGATGGGTGTTCGGATCAGTATCGGAGGTTTGAGTCCAGATAAGATAGAATCGCAGCATGGTGGATTCTCCGAACGCCGTCACCGCTGACCGGCCGCTGCGGGCCGACGCTGAGCGCAACCGGCGGCAGATCCTGGATGCCGCCCAGGATGCCTTCGCCGAGCGTGGCCTGGAGATACCCCTGGACGAGATCGCCGAGCGGGCCGGTGTCGGCATCGCCACCCTCTACAGGCGGTTCCCCAGCCGGGAGGAGTTGGTCGCGGCGGCCTTCGCCGACAAGCTGGCCGAGTACGCCGAGGCGGCGGAACGTGCCTTGCAATCCCCGGACGCCTGGACCGGCTTCTGTGGCTTCATCGAGCACATGTGCGCGCTGCAGGCCGCTGATCGCGGCTTCACCGATGTGATCACGCTCAGCCTGAGTTGCGGCGAGGCCCAGGCGTGTCGTGACCGCGCCAAGGACGCCTTCGCCGACCTGGTCCGCCGGGCCCAGGACACGGGGGTGCTGCGCGACGACTTCGTCCCGGAAGACCTGCTGCTTCTGTTCTTCGCCAACGCCGGCGTGGTGCAGGCGACCAGCCAGGCTGCCCCCCATGCGTGGCGGCGCCTCGTCGCCTTCATGCTCGAAGCCTTCCGTGCCAGTCACCCTGGCCCCCTGCCCGCGGCACTGACTCCCCCTCAGGCGGAGCGGGCCATGCGCAGCATCGCGCACGACAAGGGCGTCTGCCCTCCGACCTGAGATTGCACGGCGCCGGAAGCTCGCCGGGCAAGCAGGGTGCGTGACCGTAGGAGACTCAGGCCTTCATGGTCATTCCGCACTCGCGATGCACCTCACCGTCATCGCAGCCTTCGCCCCATCCTTGCCCTCCGCCGCGCCGGTAACGGATAAACGGATACACATCTCCGGCTAATCGGCAGGGCGAGCCTCTTGGGTTGACCTGGGAACTTCACCACCTTCGCCGCATTGAGGCACCTCACACTGGGGAATAACCGGAGCTTGATATTCAATTTGTCTGGATCGACACAGCCGGTCACCTCTACCACCGTGCGCGTCTGCAGCGGGCAGGAACCTACGGCAAGCAGATATAAGGCTTTCGGCAAGCGCAGGCCTGAAGGATCCAAGCCGGTCAGGGGCCGGTATCCCCGGGGTGGTCGCAGAGCCCGCCCCTGTAGCCGCTGTCGTACCAGGCACCTGTCGCGTCGGAGTCCAGGACAGTCCTGCCAGGACCGACGCAGCGGTGGTAGTCGCCCCGCAGCCACCGAGTGACTTGGATCCAGACGTTGGTGTTGGTCGCGCAGTGCTCGTAGAAGGCGTGGTCGGTGGAGGTTCCTGCGTTCCAACCGCAGCCGCGGCGCTCGGCAGTGGCCGCGCTGGCCGGTGCGGCCACCGAGAGGGCCAGCGTGCCGGTCAGCGCGAAGGTGGCCACGCTGAGCAGCCAGGTCCGGCGGGGCACCCTCTGCTCGCGGTCGGTGGGGGAGAGCTTACGTGGCCGCATGGTTGGTTCCTCTCGACAACGGGGCACGCCGGGACGCATCCGGATCTGTACCGAGAAGGGCAGGAACGGTACTCGAAAGTCCGAACACTTTGCGTGCTGATGGCAATACTTTAAGTCACCATCGTGTATGTGGATACCCTCCGCCGACGAGGATTTGCGCCAGGTCATAACCGGTGACGTCGACCCTGTGCACCCCGCCGGATTCCTGGTTGCAATGCGCGCCAAGGGTGAAACTGCTGAGGAGGTGACGGGCCTCGCCCCGGCCATCCTGGCCGAGGCGGTGCGCGTGCTGATCGCCGCCAATACCGCCGACGCCGTCGGCACCGGAGGCGACCAGGCCCACACCGTCAACATCTCCCACCGCGCCCGAGGTCGCGGAGGTGTCCGGCGCCTACTTCGCCGAGCGCCGCCCGATCGCGCTTTCGGCCGCGGCCCGCGATCAGGCCACCGCACGGCGCCTGTGGCAGATCAGTGAGGAGCTGACCGGGTCGCTCCCGCATGCACCTATGCCCTGAGTCGGAGCTGTCGAATTGACAGTGCTCCGGCCGAACTCGGGTGGGTGAAGTGGCGTCTGAGATAGGGGTGTTTGCCCAACAAAATCCCAACTTAAGGGGATCCTGATGCTCAAGCGTTTCTGTGTTGGTCTGGCCGTGGCGGGGGCGGCGCTGGCGCTCACAGCAGCGCCCGCCAACGCCGCCGTCAAGCACTCCTTCACGACCTATCCGCTCACGGGTGCGGCCGGCTCCGGCTGGTGGACCAAGACCAACGGCAAGGTGACCGTCCGCCTGTGCGTCAAGGACACCACGAAAGGCAAGCGCGGCGCGGCGGTCGATCTCCAGACCACCGGAAAGATCGAGCCCGTCGATGCCTATCTGGCGGTCTCGGTCCACGGCTACGGCAAAGTGAGCTGCCACACCTTCACCATCCACGGCTCCGCCAAGCACTCCTCGGTCCGGGCGTGGACCTGGCCCGAGCCGGTCAAGCCCGGCAAGTGGAAGAAGCTCTACTGACCACCACACCCAGGCCCGTGATCACGTCACCCTTCCCCGTGATCTTGCAGTTCGTGTCGAACTGCAAGATCACGACGGAAGGGGACAATTCGGGCGTCGCGGTGCTTCAGTAGATAGGCGGCGATGGCGAGGAGTACCGCCGTGTAGGGCGCCAAATTCCAGGTTGGGGTTGTGACGTGGGAGGTTTGTATTGATCCGGGCGTGATGATCGTTATACGGCGTTGCGGTATTCGTTGGTCAGCAGGCCGAGCAGTTGTCTCCGGTGAACGGTGGCGTTGTCGCCGATGGGAGCCGATGGGAATCGTTTCGGGTGGGGGAGCGGGTGGTCGTTGCGACAGGGAACGGTGCGGACGATGGCCGTTGAAATGGCCAACGTAAGTTTTCAAGTCGGTTTCCAGGTGGCGTTGGGAGAAGATCAGTAGCCGGTCGGTGCATTCGCGGCGGAGGTTTGGACAACGTTCCGCTAGACGCACTCATCTGCCGCGACCGGTGTCTCGGGCCTGACCTGGCCGGGATCCTCAGATGGCGGGGATGGTGAAGTCGTGGAGCAGGCCGGTGTAGCGCTTGGGCCGTGGGGCGGCGAATTCGTCGCGGTTGCTCGTCCGCAGGCCGAGGGCGACCAGGGACTCTACGAGCTTGGTGGCGGCCGCGACACC
>JAOPYO010000435.1 GCA_025964575.1 Actinomycetes bacterium | reverse complement strand
GCCGGGCATACCGGTGGCCGAGATCGCCGAGGTGACGTTCACCAGCGCGGACCGGGTCCGGGAGGTGATCCACAACTTCAACGCCGACGGCTTCGACTCGCTCCACCCCAAGTACTCCGGCGGGCGGCCGAAGAGGTGCAGGCGGGTCCCGGGCGAGCGTCCCCCCGCCGCCGGCGGGATCGTCGCGGGTGGTTTCAGGTCGGCAGGCAGGCGAGCCAGCCGGTCAGGAGTTGGTTGACTTCGTGGGTGCGTTCTTGCTGGATCCAGTGGCCGCAGCCGTCGAGGATGTGGGAGGAGACCAAGCCGGGCAGTGTGGTGGGGTAGGCGTTGATCGCGTCGGCGAGCCAGGTGGTGGAGGCGTCCTTGGCGCCGCCGATGAACAGCGACGGCTGGGTGATGGGGGCTGCGTCCCAGGGGGCGAGGTCCTCCCAGTCCCGATCCATGTTGCGGTAGCGGTTGAGTGCTGTGCTCATGCCGGTCCGTTCGAACTCTGCGGCATAGACGTCCAGGTCGTCCTGGCTGAGCCAGGACGGCAGCGGGCCGGTGGGGAACCGGTCGCGAAGCGTCCCGCCACGGGCCACGAAATGCGGGTCGCGCATGCCGGGAGCGGGCATGGTGTCGGCCGAGAGCGCGGTGTAGAAGCCGGCCACCCAGCCGCGGACGTCTGGTTCGATCTCGGCCTCGGCGCGGCCGGGCTCCTGGAAGTAGCTGACGTAGAACTCTTCCTCGCCGCCTATCTGGGCGAAGACCTCGCTGGGCCGAGGCCCGCCGCGGGGAGCATAAGGGACGCTCAACAATCCGACCGCTGTGAAGACCTCCGGTCGCACCAGCGCGGAGTTGGCGGCGATGGTCGAACCCCAGTCATGCCCGATGATGACCGCCCTCTCTTCGCCCAGGGCGTGCACGACCGCGACGTTGTCCTCGATCAGATCCAGCATCCGATACGCAGCCATCTCGTTGGGCTTGGAGGAGCGGCCGTACCCGCGCACGTCCACCGCCGCCGCGTGGTATCCGGCCGCGGCCAGTACCGGCAGTTGGTGACGCCAGGAGTACCAGGACTCCGGGAATCCGTGCACCAGCAGCACCAGCGGCCCGCTGCCTTGCTCCACCAGGTGGATCCGGCCCGCCGGAGAAGGAACCAGACGGTGTGTGTAGTCCTTCGCCCGAGCCGACTGCGACATGCTGCATCCCCCCGATGTTGACGTGTACCCCTTCCGGCACACCTCGCGATCATGCAATAGCCCCCAGGAAACCGCCAATCCTGTTGCCGATTCGGCAACAGGCCCAAGCTAGACATTGACACTTAAGGGTCAGCGCGACGCTTCGGCTCCGTTCTTCGCCAACCTCCACCCCGGCGACCCCAACGGCGGCGGCGCCGGCCGCAAGGCACTCATCGCCCAGCTCGAGGAGTCGCTGCGGCGCCTGCAGACCGACGGCCAGCTATCAGGCAAGTACGTCCGCGACGGCGGCGCGCCCGCCGACAGCCGGCGGGCCGGCCTCATGGACGGGCCCACCGAGCGGGACTGGGCCGTCATCGACGCGGTCGCGCGAGTCGCGGCCGAGATCGGCGTCGGCTCGGCGGAGGTCGCGCTCGCCTGGGTACGCAGCCGACCCGCGGTCACCTCGACGCTCATCGGCGCCCGGACCGTCGAGCAACTGCGCGCCAACCTGGCCTCACTGGACATCACCCTCGCGCCCGAGCAGCTCGCCGCTCTCGACGGGCCCTCGACGCCGTCGCTCGACTTCCCCGCCGCCATCATCGCCGAGCCCGGACCAATACTCGGCTTCGGCGGGTAGAGACCTCTGGCGCAACGCGGCGTAGGAATGGTGCGAGGCTCGTTTCGAAGCCGGTGACACTCCGCAATATGCTTGCTGGCTGCCCAGGCTCGGAGCGGCTGGCACAGCCGCTCGCCGATAGCGGCAGTGAGCTCCAGGCCTGATTGGATTTCCACGAACCCGTACATGCCGCCGGGGTTGCGCTCCAGGCCGAGTATGTCGTACCGGTCTGCTTTCGTTGGTCCAGCTACCGCCGATGATCAAGAGGTGACCGATGGACCGCGAGGATTGGCGACTGTTCCTGAAGCAGTGGAGCGAGGAGTGGATCGCCGGGCACGATCCCGAGCGGGACGCGCCGCTGGATGAGGAGGTGGTCCGGGACGGTTGGCTCGGCTTCACCCCTGCGAGCGCCGATGAGGTTGCGGCGGCCGAGGTCCGCCTGGGACGCCCGCTACCGCCGTCTCTTCGCGAGTTCCTGCTGGTCACCAACGGGTGGCGGGACGCGGGCAACTTCATTTACCGGCTCGCCGGCACCAGCGAGCTCGACTGGCTGCGCGACACCGACGACGACTCCCACTGGATCGAGGCCTACAGCGGCTATGCCGACGAAGGCGAGATAGACGACGGAGACATCCTCGGACGTTCGCTGCGGCTCTCCCTGGAGGGGGACGCGGCCATCCTGTTCCTCGACCCCGACGACGTGGACGACAGCGGTGAATGGGCGGGGTACTGGCTCGCTTCGTGGTCGGGGGAGGGGCCGGAACGCCACGGCTCGTTCTACGACCTGATGTATGGCCAGTACGCCTCCTTCCACGCCCTCAGGAAGCCGCAGGGCGAGACACGGGATCGGTGGGACGCCAAGGTCGAACAGGCGCGGCTCGCCGCCCTCGCCGGCGAGATCGACGAGCCCCTGGCCGTGCTGGAACAGGCGCAGAAGTTCGGACGTGACCGGGCCGCGCTGCTGCGTTTCCAACTGCTGGCCATGCTCGGCAACTGGTACGCCGCTTCCTTGAGCAACACCGTTCTGCACACCGACGACCGGCCCGGCCTCCTGGGGTCGCCGCTCTTCGCCACGGAGCTGCTCCCCCTGTTGTTCGCCGAGGACCGGCTCACCCACCACGCAGAGCTCCACACGCTGCAACAGCTCATGCGAACCGAATCGGAACCGGTCCAGGTCCTCATCGCCGAGTACCAGGCACGGCTGCGCGATCCCGGGTTCCGTCTCACGTTCGGCAACCCGGAGTTCGACGCGCCGGTGCACCGCATCGTCGATCGTCTCGCCGCCGACCCCGCGTTCCAGGTCCCGGACCCGTTCAAGGCTTCGCGCGGTTCGTCCGGGTTCGTGACCGGTTCGCACTTCGAGGACTTCGAACAGGCCAAAGAGGCCCGGCGGCGCCTCACTGATGCCGCGTGGCCGGAGCTCAGGGAGTCCATCGGGTCGTGGCGCCCGGTGAGCGAGGACCACATCGCCCCCGTCGCCCTCTTCGCCGACCCCATCCTGGCCGAGATGATCACTCCGGAGCGTGGACGAGAGATCTTGTCGATGCGGCGCGGAGGCCCTCGATGACCTACCGGCGCCCGACGAGGCCCACACGCGAGGACGTCGCGGCCGAGAAGGTCACGCGCGACTGCGCCGCCCGCGGCCACTTCTACCCCGAACCACAGACGCTGAGACCGACCCAGACGCAGGTCGGCCCAAGAGGGCAGATCACCAACCGGCAGCAGACGCCCTGCCGCGAATGCGGCACCCTGCGAGTCCAGACGTGGAACCAGCCGGAAGACACCTCCGGCACCACCATGATCTTGGCGATGGGGACGTACCAGGCACCGGAGCCAGGCGACATCCCGCACCTCGCCGACCATGCCGCCCGCCTCACCGACGAAGAGTTCGCCGCCGCACTCGCCGCGGCCGGCTACGGCGACCCGCCACCGGCACCGGCCGCCCAGGTCTCCCGTGACATCACCCGCCCCCAGACCTTCGACCTCACCGTCCACGTGCGCGCCGAGCAGTTCTACCTGCTCGACGACGATGCGACACCGGGCAGCATCATCCCCCTACCCGACGACGCCACCAGCGCCGGGATCATCGACACCGTCCCCAGCGCGGCAGTCCTCTGGACCGGCCTGCATCAGGGCCAGGTGAACCTGACGGTCGTCGTCTCACCCGCCGATCCAGGTGCCGACCTTCACGGCTACGAGGACGTCGTCGAGCTCACCTACCGCTCCACCACGGGACACATCATGATCAAAGAACTCGGCGGAGGGACGCACCCGCTCGCGCCACTGCCCAACGGGTACGGCGACCACCGTCTGCGCTACCACATCCGCGGCGCCGACACCGCCCACCGCACCGAGACCTCGGACGACCCGATCGGACACCACCTTCTCCAGATCTGGCGTGCCCCTCGCACCCGGCCGACCATCGTGAAGGCGACGAGCCAGTGGGCCTCTGTACATGCTCGGATCGTGGCGCCAGCCGCCGGGCCGGGCAATCATCCGGGCGTGCCGCCAGCCCGGCGATTCCTCGACGGCCTCGCGTGAACAACCCATCGTCCGCGCTGTAGCGCGCTTGGATGGGGGCGACCCTACCCCGAGTGGGCCCGACGGCTTCTACCTGTCGGCGAAGCTGCGGCGTCGAGCAGGCGGTGTACGACCTCGCGGACCTGGGCGGGGGATTGACTCAGACCAGGTCGGCGTCGTGGGCGAGGAGGGCGATCTGAGTGCGGTTGGTGAGGGTGAGCTTGGTCAGGATGTGTGAGATGTGCGCCTTCACGGTGGCAACGCTCATGTGGAGTGCGGTGCCGATCTCGGCGTTGGTGTGGCCTTGGGCGACACCGACGACGACGTCACGCTCGCGCGGGCTGAGAGTCGCCAGTGCGGTACGGGCCCGTTCGTAGGCGCCGGCCTGGGTGGCGACCCGGTCCATCAGCCGGCGAGTGATGCCCGGGGACAGGATCGGGTCACCGGCGGCGACCCGCCGGATCGCATCCACGATCTGTGCGGGCGGGCTGTCTTTGAGGAGGAAGCCGCTGGCGCCGACGCGCAGCGCGCGCAGCACGTTTTCATCGGTGTCGAACGTGGTCAGCACGATGACCTCGGGTGGGCGGGGGCGACGCCGTAGCCGGCTGAGCGCGGCGATGCCATCGAGGCGTGGCATCCGCAGGTCCATCAGCACCACGTCGGGGGCGTGCGCGGCGACTGCGTCGGGCACCTCGTCGCCGTCTGCGGCCTGGCCCACTACCGCGATGCCGTGGGCGCCGTCGAGCATCATCGTCAACCCGGCGCGTACCAGGGCGTCGTCGTCGACGATGAGCACCCGTACCGCACCATTCATCCCGGCCATGGTAGCCAGGCGTGCAGGTGGAACTCGCCGGTTGCGGTCACCTCATGGTCGAGCCGGCCACCGGTCAGGTGCACCCGCTCGGTCAATCCGATCAGGCCGGTGCCGCTGCCAGGGACGCTCGGCGGGGCCGACGCGTCGCGGGACAGCGGGTTGTGGATGTCGATGACGAGCCCCGTGCCGGGCTCGCCGTCGACCACCACACGAACCTGCTGACCAGCCGCGTGCTTGCGAGCGTTGGTGAGTCCTTCCTGTACGACCCGGTACGCTGCCCGCCCCGCGACGGTCGATACCACCGTCGTATCCACCGTCCGGTCGTCCAGAACGACCTGCTCACCTGCGTCGTGGGACTCCTCGACAAGGCGTGGGATGTCAGCCAGCCCCGGCTGCGGTCGCTGGCCGGTCTCGTCATCGCCGACGGTCTCTTCGTCGCGCAGGACATGGATCACCTCGCGTAGTTCGGTGAGCGCCTCGCGCACACCGGCGCGCACCACCCCCGCCGCGCGGGAGAGTTGCTCCGGCGAGGAGTCCGGCCGGTACTCCAACGCCCCCGCGTACGTCGCCACCAGTGACAGCCGGTGGGCCAGCACGTCGTGCATCTCGCGGGCGATCCGCGTACGCTCCGACACCCGCGCCTCGGCCACGCGTCGGCCCTGCTCGGCCTCGGCACGGCGGGCCCGCTCGCGCAGCGAGGCCACCAGCGCCCGACGGGCCTGCGTCAGCGCGCCCCAGCCCAGCAAGGCGGCATAGGCGGCGATCATCAATGCCAGCCACCAGGGAAAGGAGAGCCCGCCGGCCGGCCGCCACAGCCCCTGCACCGCGTGCGCCGCGATCCCCACTCCCGCGACCGTGACAGCCACCGCAAACCGGCGCCGTTGGGCGGCCACGACCGCACCGGCCGTGG